>NZ_DASPHO010000613.1:0-15489 GCF_035629615.1 Hyalangium sp.
AGCGCGGTGTCGCCAGATGGCCTCCCAGCGCGCCCGTGAGTCGGGGAGGGCCACGGGGCTCGAGGACGCGTCGCTCCAGAGGAGCCGCCCTTCACCATCAATGAGGAAGCACACCTCGCGTCGCATCGGGGGTTCCTCACGCATGCCGGAGGATGACGAGACGATCCGTGTCGATCGCCTCCTTGATGACGGAAGGAAGGCTCTCGAGCGTCACGAGATCATCACGTGGCGGGTGGCCCAGGCAGATGCCGGAGTCCACGACCTGGAGCGTGGCCATGCTCACCACGGAGATGAAGCGCTCGTCCATGAAGGTGAAGATGACCTCCAGGTTGCCATTGCCAAGCCCACGGGCGCTGCGCATTCGTGCCCCAGCGGCCTCCAGCGCCAGCTCGGCGCGCGCCACCGCGTCCACCTCCCCGCCCCTCCTCTGCCGGCCTCCCTGTCCCGCATGCTGCTCCCGCTGTGCGACGGCCTGCTGAGCAAGGAAGACCACCTGGCGTCGCCGCTGAAGCTCCATCATCTCGCGCGCGGCGAGCACACGCTCGGCGGCGAGGGCTCGCAGGGCTCGCTCCGCCTCGGGGCGTCCCAGCTCGGCGACCCGACCCAGGTGGGGGCGCAGCTCGGCGGGCGCCGCGGGGATGCCAAGCCGACGAGACTCCGCCTCCAGCACGGCGTAGCCGAAGGCCGCGCGCAGCGTGGCGGGCACGCCCTTGACCTGCGCCAGCGATGCGTCCTCCTCGAGCGCGCGCCGTGCCGCTTCTTCCGCTTCACTCTCGAAGTCGAGCGTGTCGAACAGCAGCTCTCCCGAGTGCCAGCGCCGGGCCCGGCAGGGAGAGAGCCGTGGCGGCTCCTCGGGAGGGAGGAAGTGGAGCCTCTCGGCGATGGCGCCTTCGCGCACGAGCCGCTCCCCCACGAGGTGTCCGCGCACGGCGGGCAGCGCCTCCAGGGCTTCGGGATCCGCGGGCCCAAGCGGGGTGGCGTCACGACCCTTGATGCGGAACCGGTACCACCCTGGGGCGGCGGGCTCGGCAGCGAGCCGCAGCCTCCGATCCGCGGCATGGAGAAAGGCGCCGCCCAGGTACGGCAGCACCCGCTCCTCTTCCTTACCCAGGAACTTCCGGTAGTCCACGCCCGTCTCCTACGCGGTGGCGCCCTTCGCCATGGCAGTGCCCGCGGGCGTGAGCGTGAGCAGGGGCGTGCGCATCACCCGCTCGACCCAGCCAGACTGCGGCGCGGCGCCTGCGGCCACCGGCGCGTCCATGAGTGCCTTGAGCACGCGCGGTACCTGGTAGGGATCATTGAAGCTGTCGACGGCGACCTCACTGAAGGGCACCTTGAGCTGGTTGGCGCCGCTCTTCACGGTGCTGCCGCGCGCATGCGACACGGAGACGAGCATCGCCATCGCCGCCACGGAGTAGCCGCACTCGCGGAAGGCGCGGGCGAACTGGTCCCCGGCCTCCCCTGCCTCATCGCCCACCACGATGACGATCAGCCGGGCTGTGGGCGGGAAGGTCACTCCGGACTGGTGCAGCGCACGCACGGCCGCGCCGTGCATGGTGCCTCCACTGGCCTTGATATCCTTGAGCATGTGCTGGACGGCGGTGCGCGACGGCGCCTTGGGACGCAGCACCGTACCCACGGTGTCGAAGGTGGCGATGTGCAGCTTGTCGAGCGGGAAGCCCGCGAGGATGCGCGTGAGCGCCTCCTTGGACTGCTCGATGGCGCCCTCCATGGAGCCGGACTTGTCGATGAGGAACATGACGCGCACGTCCGCCTCGTTCGTCGCCTCCGCTACCGCCTTGCGCGCCGCGTTGTCGCTCGCCTCCTCCAGCTTGTCGCGCAGCCCCTTGTTCCGGACATTCTTCGCCACGTTCAGCCCTCGCTGGTCCGTGGCCTCGGCCACCGCCTTCTCCCAGCGCGCGCGGATCTCCGGCTCAGCCATCAGCCCCAGTTCCTCCAGGGTGGGCGTCATCAGCCGCAGATCCCGATCCGACAGCGACGGCAGCAGCGCCACCATGATGGCAGGCGTGAGCCCCACGTCCTTCGGCAGCCGGCCCACCACCTCCTTATAGGTGAGCTTCTGCGTCTCGATCGCCTCGCAGATCTCCGCCTCAGAGAGCCCGTCGAAGCGCTCGCGCTTCTCCAGCTTCAGTCCGGTGAGCCCCACGCGGCGATGCCCCGCCGTCGACTGCTTCTGCTTCCAGCCCAGGACCTCGAAGAAGGCCTGCGACTCGGGCTTGTAGCCGGCCTTGCGTGCGATCTTCTTGATGGTCTCCTTGAAGCCCGCCTTCACCAGGCCCTCGAGCATGGCCGGGTTCTTCTCGCGGAGCGCCAGCCACTTGGTGGCCGCACGCTTCCACCGCCCGAGCGGCGCCTTCTTCGAGCCCGGGTCGGCGAAGCCGGCGCGGCGGTTGAGCGCGGCGATCTCGGGCGTCTCCAGCAGCTCGGCCACACGGAGCACCCCCTTGGGGGTGAGCATGCGCGTGGACTTCTTCTCGTAGTGCAGGAGCATCGCCTCGCCGATGGTGCGGAAGTCATCGTCATGGAAGGCGACGGAGCCGTCGTCCTCTCGCACGGGCTGGCCCGAGCGGCTCTGCACCAGCATCAAGGCAGCGCACGCCACCTTCAGGTCGCGCCACTCGGTCTGGGTCAGCGCGTACGAGGCGAAGTGCGCCATCAGGTCCTGGTTGAGCTGGTAGATCTCCAGCAGGCGCCGGTAGAGGTTGACGGCGGCCGGGACGAAGAGCCCTGGTGGGATACGCACCGCGTTGGCGGGCACCGCCGCGCCTCGCGCCCTGGGAGCGGGCTGCCAGACGCTGCGGACATTGAGGCCTGGGCGGTTGTGCCACAGGTGAGCCGAGGCGCTCAGAACCAGGTCGAGCAGCTTCTCGGCGGGGCCCAGCTGGGCCTCCGGGAGCAGCGTCGGGTTGCGCGGGGTGTTCATGGGGAGCCTCCGGGCGGGCAGTCTCCCCGAAACACGGCCTGGCGCGCGACCCTTTCTGCTGCAGCCGGTGTGGAAGAAGGATGCACCCGAGTGAAGAAGCCTTGTTTTTAGACCCGCGCTCTACCGCTGAGCTATCTCCCGGTATGGTCGGGAGAGCCGGATTCGAACCGGCGGCATCGAGTTCCCAAGTGCTTGTATGGCCTCTTCGGCCGGACGCGAATTCGTCAGAAAAAATTGAAACGCCCGAGTGGGGAAGCCGTTGACGTCTCGAGTCGAAGTCGAGTGCCTATCCGTTAGGCTATCCCGTCATAATGGTGACGGGAGTTGGAGTCGAACCAACATAAGGGCTTGTATGGCCTCTCCGGCCGGGCGCTTCAAAACCGTTCGCGAGCTGCGCAGCGTGACGCTGTCACCCTCTCGCCTATAGGACCAAGGACGCAGCGGCCTCTGGGGACCTGACAGCGCATTTGATCTTCAGGGCTCCTTTCTGGGCTGGGGCTGAGGTAGACTCGGGACAGGTCCGTCAAGCGAGAACTCCGTGGCGCAGCAACAGCCACATTCCGTGAAGTGCCCTTCCTGCGGCAAGCAGCTGCCGTCGGGTACGGCGTTCTGTCCTTCAGATGGCCACATGCTCATACCCGCTCCGCCGCCGGAGTCCCGGACGGATCCGCTCCTGGGCTCTCACGTCAGCGAGTACGTCATCCAGGAGCGAATTGGCGCGGGGGGTATGGGCATCGTCTACCGCGCCGTCCAGCCGCTGATCGGCAAGCAGGTCGCCATCAAGATCCTGAAGGCGGACATCACGGTGGCCCGGGAGCTGGTCCAGCGGCTGCTGGTGGAGGCGCGGGTCGTCAACGCCATCCAGCACCGGGGCGTCATCGACATCTTCGGCTTCGGGCAGCTGCCCGACGGTCGGCCGTATGTGGTGATGGAGCTGCTCCAGGGCGTGTCGCTCTCCACCTTCATCCGGAAGCGCAAGCGCCTCCCCGCCGAGGAGGCCGTGGCCATCCTGGACGAGATGCTCGCCGCGCTCGGAGCCGCGCACCGCGGAGGTGTCATTCACCGAGATCTGAAGCCCGGCAATGTCTTCCTGGTGGAGAACTCGGAGGGCGAGCGCTCCGTCAAGCTGCTCGACTTCGGCATCGCCAAGGTGGCGGAGTTCCGGCCCTCTCGCCCGCTGACGATGGAGGGCCACATCCTCGGGACTCCCGAGTACATGGCCCCCGAGCAGGTCCGCGGCGAGAAGGTAGGCCCCACCTCGGACCTCTACGCCATGGGTGTGATCGCGTTCCAGATGCTCACGGGCCGGCTGCCGTTCCTCGGCGAACAGACGCGCGTGCTCGTGGCGCAGATGGAGGAGAAACCACCGGCGCTGTCCAGCCTGGTCCCGGACGTGCCCAAGGTGCTCGAGACCATCGTGATGCGGCTGCTCGCCAAGGCCCCCGCGAGTCGGTACGCGTCCGCGGAGGTGGTGCGGCGGGAGCTGAGCACCCTGCTGCCGCCGCGAGTGAGCGGCCTGGCGGTAGCCACCGGAGAGACTCGCGGTTCAGCCAACGAGCCTCCTACCCTGTCCCTGAGATCTGATGGACGGCGCACGATAGAAGTGCCGATGCTGGCCGACTCCGCGCAGGAGACCGAGCCCCTCACCGCGGATTTCAGCCCTCCTGTCGCGCATGTGTCGCGACCGGCGAAGCCCCGATGGCTCGTGGCAGCGGTAGGAGCGACAGCTCTCGCAGCATCCGCAGGAGTCGTGGGCTTCAAGGTGCTCCATCGGTCGCCTTCAGCCATCGTCTCCAGTCCTGCTCCCCAGGTCCCGACTCCGCCCGCACCTCAACCCTCGGAGCCTTCATCCCCGCCGGCTCAGCCCGTGGCGCTCGCAGCGTCCGCGCCGGAGGAGGGGTCAAAGCGCCAGCGAGTGGAGGTGTCCAGGCCTCAGCTCGAAGCCGCCCCCCAGGCGAAGCCTTCCCCGGGTACTCCCCCTGCACGAAAGGCGATCGCCCGACCGACTCCACCGAAGTCAGGCAGCCCCACTCGAGCGGCCTCTGCGACTCCAGGCCTTGACCAGCCCACTTTGATGGTGCGGCTCCTGGACGCCGAGGGTCGGTTGCTCAAGATCAACCCCACGGCATGCCCTGTCACTTCTCCCGCCATGGCCCGCCTGCGAGAGCTCCAGGCTCAGGCCCGTGAGGCTGGGACGAACGAGGCGCGCTTGAAGGTGGTAGGCCTGCTCGCCGAGTGGGAACAGAAGTTCATGGCTCAGCCCTGAGCCTTCGCGCGTTGCCGCCTGGCCCCCGGTGAATTGACCTGAACTTCACAATCCATGGGGGTTCTCCTAGTCTCCCGCCTCCGCTCTCTCAGGAGGCTCCTTGCGCATTCGTTACCTGGTTGCCGCGTGCGGCCTGGTGTTCATGGTCACCCGCTGCGGAGGCCCTGAGCCGATACCGGCCATGAACCTCTTCGCCCTCCCAAGGGTCATTCACGACCAGGGCGCCAAGTCGACGATCAGCGTTGAAGTCTTCGACGACCAGAAGCAGAAACGCGCGGGGAACGTGAGCATCAGCGCCACCGCGGGCTCCTTCCAGGGAGCGGCCAACACCGCCAGTCTGGAGCTGAGCAATGAAGGGTTCGGCGAGCTGGAGTACACCTGCGTCAAGGCGACGGACCCCAACTGCACCGGCCCTGTGAGGCTCGAGGCGCGCTGGAGCCAGGGCGAGGAGTTCCTCGTGCAGGTCATCCGGGTTGACGTGGTGCCAGCCGACGGTGGTGTACGAGATGGTGGCGTGCGAGACGGAGGGCCGTGATCATGATCACCTACGAGCGGAAGCTCTGGACTGAGTCGTACAGGCTCATCGTCGCTGCAGGCATGATGGCCCTCGCGGGGACACTCGCCGGCTGCCAGTCGCAGGAAGTCGTCAACGAGGAGCCCATCCTCGAGTTGCTCATCAGGCCCACCTCCATCAGCGACCGCGGTGAGGAAGCGGACATCCAGGTGACGACGCTCGACGAGTTCGACCGGCCGGGAAGAGGTGACGTGGTGCTCGAGGCCACGCATGGGCAGTTCTCGAATGGAGAGCGGACCATCACCGTCACACTCGACTCCAGCGGAACGGCCTGGGCGGTCTATCACTGCAACGTCTTCGAGGACGAAGAGTGCTTCGGCTCCATCTCCGTGAGCGCGAGCTGGCAGAACCCGGGTTCCGCGCTGGCGACCACGGACAAGAAGATCACCATCGAAGGGTGCGGCCGGCCCAACGCTGGCAACCCGACAATCGTGCGCAAGTGCGCACCCGCCGCCGCCACCGAGTGCAGCGGGGAGATCGACACCTTCCTCACGGGGGCCAGCGTGAGCGCCTCCCGCCTTAACGGTGCGTCCGGCAACGGCTTCGATGACGACTGTGACGGCTTGGTGGACGAGGGGTGCAGCTGTCCGGGCAATGGGCAGACGAAGGAGTGCTACCTAGTGCCAGCCACCCAGGTGGCCGCGGACACCGGGCTGCCGGTCAACTGGTGTGCCACCAACTCCAAGGGCTCCGTGGACTGCGCCGGGGAGCAGCAGACGGTGTGGACCGGCGTGTGCCGTGGCGCGCAGCCTCCGGCCGAGAATGACTCGTGCTCCGAGGGTGACTTCAACTGTGACGGCCTCCAGTCCAACAACCCCTTGTCCGGGTGCCGCTGCGCCTCCGCGGTGAAGTGCCCGACCGACCCGATCGTCAAGGCTCCCTTCCCGGACCCGCGCAACCTCGCGCCGATCGAAGGCTTCCAGTGGATCACCGACGCGAGCAAGCGGGCGCTCGCCACCAACTGGACGTGGACCGTGGTCGGAGGGGATTGCGACAACGTGCTGCCGTTCCCCACCTTCGGCCTCTTCAAGGGCAAGGACACGACGCTCACGGGCGCGCGCATCGGCACGAGGAAGCCTGTGCGCTACGACACCGCGAAGAGCCCGCCCCGCTACGCGGAGCAGGCACAGTCCAAGCTGGCGGCGCTGCAGGCCCTCACCGGGACTGGCCTGGCGGGGGGGGTGGTGTACCCGGCCTTCGGACTCTCGGGCGACTACATCGTCCAGGGCGAGTTCGACCTCAATGGCACCCACTTCGTGTGCACGCAGAAGGTGCAGGTGCGGGCACCCGGCCTGCGGGCCGAGATGTGCTGGGACTCGGTGGGCTTCGATGACGTGGACCTTCACTTCGCACGCTTGCAGGAGTCGCAGTGCACCTCGAACGTTTGGGACGAGACCTGCAATGACCAGGACTGCTTCTGGGCCAACGAGAATCCCAACTGGGATTACGTGACGTCACCCGACTCAGCCTGCCGCGGTTGGTCGTCCAGGCGCGTGGGGGCGTGCACCAACCCACGGCTCGACAGGGACGTCGTCAGGTGTGATCGAAACAACTCGGACCCGAACAACGCCAACTTCTGCGGCCCCGAGAACATCAACATTGATAATCCCCGCAACGGAGACCGCTTCGTCGTGGGCGTGAACTACTTCGGCAGCCGTACCAACCCGCCCCTCGCCCACCCCCACGTCAACATCTACTGCAATGGGGAGCGCGTGCTGTCGGCTGGCTACAACCCTGTCACCGGCCAGCTGAACTACCCAGCCCTGCTCACGGCCGGAGGGGACACCGGGGGTGACTACTGGACCGTTGCGACAGTGCAGACCACCGTCACGGGCGGCAACCTGGTGGGCTGCGCGGTGGAGACCATTCCCTCTCGGTACGCAGACCCGACGCGGGATGGGCCTCCCTCCGCGACTGGGGGAGCCGACTTCTGCGTGGACTCGACGCGCAACGCCACGCCCGCTCCGAATACGTTCAACTACGTGAGCCATCAGTTCGTGGACGCCAACTCGAGCCAGGGGCTCGCCGAGGGGGCCATCCCCCAGACCCGCGAGCAGTGGTGCAAGCACTGAGACGCGCCCGCTGACCGCGGCACGGCTTGAGGTAATACTCGGGTTCATGATCACGGCGTGGCGGAGCGGGCGCTCGCGGCCTGCGTTGGCACCTTCGGCATCCACCCCCAGTCGGTGTCGTCGATCCGCCTCAAGGGCGTGGAGGTCTTCATCTACGACAGGCAGACGTGGTGGAACGACTGGCGCGGGTTCGCTTCATCGGTCGGTTCGCATCCGGGCCTGCTGCAGCCAGGGTTCCAGGGACAGCCTCTGATTCGTCCTGGACTCACGGGAGCCTCAGCCTTCTGGCAGCGGCTCCTTGTCCTGCCGAGCTGCTACTCACCGAGCAGCACCGACAGGAGGTGCTCGGCGCGCCCCAGGATCTCCACGTCGAAGTCAGGGTGGCGAGGCTGCATGGGCGTGAGGTTCACCAGGAGGGTCCAGGCCCCCGCGTACCGGGCGCCTCGGACGAAGTTCGCCGCGGGTGCCACCGTCCCAGAGGTCCCGATCGCGAGGAAGAGGTCGCACTCGCGCAGGGCTTTCTTGGCCGCCCACTCGGCATCCACGGGGAGCGGTTCGTCGAACAAGGTGATATCGGGGCGAAGGGGCTGACCGCATCTTCCGCACGCGGGCGCCTGCGCATGCTCGGACAGGTCCTCGAACGCGCTCAGCGTGCAGTCCGGGCTGCCGCAGCGCGTGCGCAGCAATGAGCCATGGAGCTCGACGACATCGCGGCTCCCCGCCCGGAGGTGCAGCCCGTCCACGTTCTGCGTCAAGAGGGTGAAGGACTGGCCTTCAGGACGGCGGGCCTCCCAGGCCGCCAGCGCAAGGTGAGCGGCGTTGGGGTTCGCGGCGCGAGCATGACCGCGCAGCGGGCTGAAGAGGGACCAGAGGCGCGAGGGCTCACGCGCGAACATGGCAGCGTTGGGTACTTCCTCCATTCCGGGGCGTGTCCAGAGCCCTCCTGGGCCTCGGTAGGTAGGCAGCCCCGAGGCAACGGAGATCCCCGCGCCGGTGAGGATCACGACGTGGCGCCACGATCCCGCCTGCAGCCGGGTGCGTAGCTCCTGCAGTTCTGCATCGCTGGTGAGCAGGTCGGACATTCTCGGTCCAGTCTATGCCGGGCGCTCCTCCCTGGGCATGCTCCGCGCCCATAGGCCTCACCGATGGCTCACTTCGAGGGGGGCGCTCGCCGAACATGGAGCGTCACCGCTGACATGCAGGTGTCCGAGTACTTGTCGCCGGCATGGGTGGAGCGCAGCTCCAGGCGAACCTTCTGGGCCTTCACCGGCACGGGCAGCACCACGGTGTAGCGCTCGCCCGCGCCAATGCGGTCGTCCTGGCTGGTGACGCAGGTCTCGTCTCCACACGGCCCGTCCTCGACACTCGTCCCCTCAGTGGGGTTCTCCTCGAGGACGGTCATGACGTGATCGGGAAGGGCCACCTCGAAGCGCTGGTTCCCTATCTCCAGCACCACTTCATGAGGCCGTGCGTTGCCGTTCGCCCGGCGCATGTCCTTGGCGTAGAAAGGCACCACCTCCAGCGCCGCCACCTCCTGGGGCGTCTGGAGCTCGAACATCACGGACTCGCCCACGCCGTCCTTCTTGGCTCCCTCGCACCACGCGGTGGCGTTCTCGCCGTCGACGAGCCGCTCGGGCCCATGGCACGTGCGCTTAGAGCCCTTGCCTTCGCACAGAGTCGAGGAGGCCTGCACCTTCAGCTCCTTGGAAGGCACCGCCTGGGTTCCTGAGGGGGACGTGTGACCAGGCCCCGTCGCCTTCAGCTTCGTGGGGGCGGTGGGCTCGGTGGCCAGCACGACAAGAGGCATCATCAGAGCGAGGGTGAACGACAGGCGGTGCATGGACATCCTCCTCCCAGAGCATAGACAGAAGCTGAGTGCTGCCGGAACGGAGCTTGGATCGGGGAAGCCAACGGGGGAATCACGCCCCCCGTGACGAGCGCCTGCGTAACGGAGCTCGTCGCCATTCTACGCCTCGGGAGCCTGCGACAGCCGGGCAGGCTCGACGGCCTTCAGATACTTCGGCTCGGCAGGGGCAATGCCGTGCCCGGCGCGGAACTTCCTGGCCATCAAGGGCATGGCCAAGGACAGCATGGAGAACATGATGTGCAGCACGGGAGCCGGCTTCATCACCATCTGCGCCGCTCGGGTCTGAGCGGCCTGAAGAACGGCTATCTCGGGCTGGCGTTCGTCCTGGATGCGCTGCAACAGCGCCGCGTCTACCGGCCCCTCCTGCTGGAGCCTGGGAATCAGATGGTTGGCAGCCACGAACGTGTCGCGGATGGCGACATTCAATCCCTGCCCTCCTGACGGAGACATGGTGTGCGCCGCGTCGCCGAGGAAGAGAACCCCGGGAGCGTGCCAGGAGTTCACCCGATCCACGATGATCTTCAACACCTGGGATTCGGTGTTCGGGCCGAGCCTGGCATCCACGAGCCGGCGAACCCCCGCGCCCAGGGTGGGCAACAAGGCGCTGCGCAGCTCGGGCAGGTTCTTGCGCAGGCGGCCCAGGTCTCCTGGAGCGCTGTAGGCGATGTGGAGGCGCTTCGCGCTCGAGGGTTGCAGCACGGTCACCACCCCCTTGCCGAACATGTGCACGTCCACCGAGTCCGGAAGCGCGTCGGGCGCATCCGTGAAGTCGAAGCGCAGCCATAAGGCGTCCGCGGTGCTCGGAAATAGCTCGGTCTCGAGCCCACAGGACTTTCGGAGTGCGCTGTTCCGCCCGTTGCAGATGATGAAGAGATCGCCCTCCACCTTGCCTTCGGCCCCGGCCTGGCGCGTCTTCAGCGCCACCACGCGCTCCTCGCGCTGAATCGCTTCGAGGACAGTGGTTCCGAAGTCCAGCCGGTAGTTCGGAAAGGTGCTGCAGAGCTCATGCAGCAGGCCCAGGAAGCCAGGCTGTGAGACGACCGCACCGATCTCGACAGGGGCGGGAATCTGAACCCTCCGCTTGAGCCCGACGAACATCCGGCGCTCGACGTGGGGCAGGACCAGACCGCGTTCGAGCAGGATGCGGAGGATGCCCGCTCTCTCGAGCTGCTCGATCACCGAGCGCTGCATCAGCTCACCCCGGAACTCGCGCTTGAAGTCTGGATGGTGCTCGAGCACGCGAACCTGCACGCCATGGGAGACCAGCTGGTAGGCGAGCATCATGCCCGCGGGGCCGGCGCCGACGATGACGACTTCTGGATGCTTCTGAGCCATTCAGCTCAACCCTACCTCATCGGTCTCCCTCCGACTCACGGCGGTGACGTTTACGTTAATGTCGCGAAGAATCCTTTTTGTTGGAGGGGTCATGAGGATGTGGGTCCCAGTGTTGTCGTCGCTCCTCCTGGCCGGGAGCGCCGCGGCGCAGCCTTCTTCCCAGGAGACGCCGAAGAAGCCGCTGGTCATCCGCGCCGCTCGGCTGCTCGATGTGCGCACCGGCACCTTCATCAAGAACCCTGTCATCGTCATCGAGAACGAGCGGATCTCCACGGTGGGCCCGGGGCTGCCGCTTCCCGAGGGAGCGGAGGTGATCGAGCTCGGTGGAGCGACGGTGCTGCCAGGGCTGATCGACTGTCACACGCACCTGCTGGCGCGGATGCCCGGCACCCGCGAGGGCTATGCCCAGGATCTGTTCACCAAGTCCCACGCCCTCCGAGCCCTGGAGGGGGCGGCGAACGCCCGGGCCACGCTGCGCGCCGGCTTTACGACCGTCCGGGATGTCGAGAATGAAGGGGCCGGGTACGCGGACGTCGCGCTGCGAGACGCCATCCGCCAGGGGCTGGTGGAAGGACCCAGGATGCTGGTGGCCACCCGAGCGATTGCTGCCATCGGGAGCTATCAACCCTTTGGCCTCTCGCCCGATCTGAAGGACCCTCCCACCGGCGCTCAGCCCATCAGTGGCGTCGAGGAGGCGCGCCGCGCGGCCCGGGAGCAGCTCGCCCACGGTGCGGACCTCCTCAAGCTCTACGCTGACTGGGATCATCCGACGCTCACCATCGAGGAGATGCGGGTCATGATCGAGGAGGCGCACAAGGCCCGCCGCAAGGTGGCTGTCCACGCCGTGTCCAGCGAAGGCATCCGCAATGCCCTGGCGGCCGGCGCGGACTCGATCGAGCACGGCCACCAGGCGGATCGCGCGGCGCTGGAGCTGATCCACAAGAAGGGGGCCTTCCTTGTCCCGACCATCGGCTTTTCGGAGGTGGCCATGGAGGATGCCCCCAACGAGGGGGCGCGTCAGTTCCGCGATGCGAAGCGGCAGTCCTTGCGCAAGATGGTGGGGCTCGCCCACAAGCTCGGCGTGAAGATCGTCAGCGGATTCGACGCGGGCACGGCCCGTGATCAAGGGCGGAACGCCTTGGAGGTGGTGGCGCTCCACCGGGCCGGGCTGCCGCCCATCGAGGCGATCCGGGCGGCCACCTCGCGGGCCGCGGAACTGCTCGGGCTGCAGGAGCACGTCGGCACGGTGGAGCCAGGAAGGTATGCCGACTTGATCGCTCTCTCTGGGGATCCGCTAGCGGACGTGACAGAGCTGCAGCGCGTACGGTTCGTGATGAAGGGAGGCGCCGTGGTCCGCAACGAGCTCACCGCCTCCGCTCCTGTCCCGGCACGCCCCACTTCCAAGTAGCCGATCTTCCAGAAGCTCACCAGCTCGCACCCGCGCTGGAGCTGAAGGCCGTGGGCTTCGCCATGGACGAAGCGCGCGAGGCCGCCTGGAGGTTCGCGCAGAAGCTGGCCTTCCTCCCGCTCCAGCAGCAGGTGTCCGCGATGGCCACGCGCGACACCGAGGTGGCGATCCTCGGGGACCTGGTCCTGGCCCGCAATCCGATCTTTCAGCTCATCCACTCACGGGAGATCACCGACGTTCCCGGGAACATCCGCCTGCTGGCTCAGGGCGAGTTCGAGCTCGCCGTCCCACCCCAGGCGGCCGTCGCCGCGAAGGCCGGCTAACAGCAGAAGCCTCGCCATCTCCATGGCGAGGCTCCTCGTCGAAGCCAGCGGCGGAGATCAGCGCGCCTTGGTGGCCCGCTTCCCGCCCGCGCGGCCAGACCCCACCTTGTAAGGGTACAGCTCGGAGTCCTGGATGATCTCCAGCCTGTTGCCCGAGGAGAGCGAGGCCAGCCGCTGCATGAGATACTGCCGGCTTGGCGGCATGGTGGCCTTGGTAGGCAGCTCGTAGTCAGTGGCAATGACCCCCTTGAGCTTCTTGCCCTCCTTGGTGGCCCACTGCATGGGGAACTCGCCGGACAGCTTCCCGGCTCCCTGCGGGGCCCAGGTCTCTACCACGGAGCTCACGCTCTCCAGCGCCGGGATGTCCACCTCTCCCTCGATGGTGAACTTGCTCATGACATTGCTCGCCTGCTTGTCATGCCGTGTCGTCACGATGATCCGGCTCCCATCCTCGAGCGTCAGCGTCCGCCGGTAGTGGTAGGACAGCCCCTTGAACGGGTTGATCGCACCCTCCATGGGACGGTGGACGCTGGGGTACCCCAACATCAAGAAGGCGTTGAGGAGCAGCAGGTCCATCTTCGGGGGAAGCTGGGTACAGACATAGGACCCTCGGGAGAAGCCGTTGCCATCCTGAAATCCCGTGCCCTTCAGGGAGAACTTCACTCCGTTGAGCCTGCCACCCATGGTGGCCTCAAAGGTTCCGCCTCTACCGCTCTTCTTCACTGGGCTCATGCGTCACGCTCCTTCGCCCCATCGGGGACAAGTCCCCGTGAGACCGAGGCCACCGGCATTGGCGGCCTGGGCGATTGTGCCCTGCTCTCCAGGGAAGCGGTCATGATTATCGCTCCTCACCCTCCCGGAACGCCTCGCTCACGGCGGCCGTGTCTCCAAAGACACGGATGGAGGCGGCCTTGCCCTCCCGCAGCGTCCAGACGTGCACCCAGGCATTCTCATAGGTGCGGCCCGTGGGTTTGACGCGCACCTTCTCCAAGCCGAGCACCACCACCTGCTCTCCCTGGGCGATGAACTCTCGCGGCTCGAATGCCAGAGACTCGCTCGAGGCCTTGATCGCGCTCACGAACCGCCGGATGCCCTCATGTCCCCTGAACTCGCCCGCCAGGGGGACATGGGCCGGGTACGGGTTGGCCCAGACGATGTCCGCCGTGAACCCGGCCAGCACAGCCCCGAGGTCCCCACGGTCATACGCCGCGTACACGTCCTTCACTGCTCTCAGATTGGACTCGATCATGCCAGGCTCGCGGCGGCCCGGAGCTCCGTGCCAGGCGCCCGCCCTCCGGGTGGCACGAGCGTCGCGGCCTCCTTCAGCGCCAGGTCGATGTGGTGGAACTCCTCCTCGTGCGGAGGGACGTCCAGGATGAGGGTGTCGAGCCCCCGCTGCACCAACGAGTTGATGAGCGCGGCCACCTGGGCATGGCTGCCCACGAAGTAGGGACAGTCTGCCTTGAAGTTGCGGAAGGGCTCCAGCCAGAAGCCCTGCCGTGCCACGGCGGATCCCTCCGCGACCATCTTCATCCGCCACTTCCACTCGGCGTCGGTGTTCCGCATGGAGATTTCGAGCACGCTCTGCCCCAGGGGATCCTCGGGGAACAGGGCGCGTGCGGCCTCCCAGGCCTCTGCCTCGTGCGGACGGGTGATGATGCCGAAGTGGACGCCTCGCACGCCCGCGCGCAGTCCCTGCTCCAGCGTCGCCGGCAGCATCTGCATGCTCACCGCACCGAGCGCCCCCGCCGTCCGCAGGGCCGCCTCCGACTGTCCCGCCAGCAGCAGGCCGGGCTGCAGCGCCTCGGGGGTCCTCGGCAGGAGCTGCAGGTTGGAGACACGGTAGTACTTCCCCTCGTACGTCACCGAGGGCTCGGCGAGCAGCCGCTTCAGCACCTCGGCGTACTCGCGCAGCCGATCGTACCGCTCATCATGCGGCAGCCGATCATCCATGGACTGCTGGTAGCTGAGCGCCGCCCCTGTGACGAGGTTGAGGTACGTCCGGCGCCCGTAGAGGTGAGCGAACGAGGAGACGAACTTCGCCGCCGTGAACGGGTGCATGTAGATGGGGTTGATGGCCACCAGCGGCGAGAGCTGCTTCGTCCCGGCCAGCACCCGCTGCGCCACCACCCAGGGCTCGATGAGGACGTCGTTCCCCGTGAAGATGAGCAGGCCGGTATAGCCGTAGCGGTCGCTCAGCTGCATGACGGTCTCGATATTCTTCCAGTACAGCGCTTCATCCGGGGTGCGGGGGCTGACCGTGAAGAGCTCCACCGCGCCATGAGCCAGTTCGAGTTTCATGCTGCCTCCTGCCGGGAGTGCGAGGGCCCCACCGGAATGGAGCGGCCCGAGCGCGCGGCAATGTGGGAGGCGAGGAAGGCGGCATCCCGCCCCACGCCTCCGAGAAGAGAAGAGTTGACCCGGTGCAGCCACTTGAGGCCGAGGAAGTAGAGCCCTGGGTGCGCGGTGACGCCCCGCGTATGGACGGGCTTGCCGCCCGCATCGAGCACGGGCACCTGCAACCAGGAGTAGTCCGGGCGGAAGCCGGTGGCCCAGACGATGGCGTCCACCTCCAGCGCGCCCCCCTCCACGAAGGTGACGCGGTGCCCCTCCACCTCCTTCACCCGCGGCCGCAGCACGAGGCCATGCGCGCGCGCCAGCTCCTCAGGCCTCAGGCCGATGATGCCATCCGGCCCCTGG
>NZ_DASPHO010000614.1:0-6601 GCF_035629615.1 Hyalangium sp.
TCGCGGAGCTGGAGCGGGCCCGGCGCTCGCCCTACTTCGACGAGGCCGCCTCCCGCGCGGCTCAAGAGCGCTACTACTCGGAGCTCGGAGAGGCGCCGGACTATGAGGCGCTCGGCGGGCTCGTGCGAGGCACACACCGCACGCGGCTGCGCTACGCGCCCATGCGCCACGTCTACCCCGTGGTGGACCTGTATCCCGACGGGCTGCTGCGCAGCATCTACTCCGGCAAGGAGTACGAGCCCGAGGACTTCATCCGCGAGGATGCGCGCATCGACCAGCGGCGTGGCGAGCGCTTCCGCGAGGCGCTGGCGGCCGAGAGTGCTCTGGGCGCCGAGGCCATGGCGCTGCAGCTGGACTTGCTGGAGGCGGCGCTGCCGTACAACTGCGAGCACGTGGTGCCCCAGTCGTGGTTCGCCAAGCGCGAGCCGATGCGGGGAGACCTGCACCATCTGTTCGCGTGCGAGTCCGGCTGCAACAGCTTCCGGGGCAACACGCCGTACTTCGACTTCCCGGACTTCGAGGAGGCGGTGCGCGAGGAGTGCGGTAAGCGGGTGGCCAACAAGTTCGAGCCCACGACGGGCAAGGGGGCTGTGGCGCGCGCCACGCTCTACTTCCTGCTGCGGTACCCGGGGGAGATCAACCGCACCTCCACCGAGTACGAGGCGAGCCGGCTCGCGGTGCTGCTGAGCTGGCACCGGGAGGATCCGCCCTCGCTCTACGAGCGGCACCGCAACGAGGCCATCTTCGAGCGCCAGGGCAACCGCAACCCGTTCATCGACCACCCGGAGTGGGCCGACCTGGTGGACTTCCACGAGGGGCTCGGCTGAGCGGCCGCGCCTACTTGCCCTTGCGGCTCATGAAGGCCATGAAGGCCTCGCGCGCCTCGTCCGAGTGGAGGCGCTTGAGGAACTCGGCGCCCTCACGGCGGAGGGCGCCGTTCACCTCGGCGCGCAGCGGCTCGCGCAGCAGCCGCTTCGTCACCTTCAGCGCCTCCACGGGCTTGGCGGCCAGGGTGCGGGCGCGCTCGCTCGCCACCTCCTGGAGCTGAGCCTCGGGCACCACGCGGTTGATGATGCCCGCGCGCAGCGCGGTGGCCGCGTCGAACGGATCTCCGAACATCAGCAGCTCGGAGGCCAGCGCCATTCCCCCATTGCGCGGCAGCAGCAGGCTGGAGGCGCCCTCCGGGCATACGCCCAGGTTGATGAAGGGCATCACGAAGCGGGTCCGCTCGGTGGCCACCACGTAGTCGCAGTGCAGCAGCATCGTCGTGCCGATCCCCACCGCCGCCCCGTCCACCGCGGCCAGCACCGGCTTCTCGTAGTTCACCAGCGCGCGCAGGAAGCGGAACACCGAGCTGTCCTCGCCCGTGGGCGGCTGCTCCAGGAAGTCTCCAATGTCATTGCCCGCGGTGAAGGTGCCGCCCGCGCCGGTGAGCACCACCACCCGCACCGCCGGATCCAGGCTCGCCCGGAACAGGGCCTCGGTGGCCGCCTCGTACATGGCATGGGTGAAGGCGTTCTTCTTCTCGGGCCGGTTGAAGGTGAGGGTGCGAACTCCCTCGGCATCCTGCGTCAAAAGGGTCTCGGACATGGCCGCGCAGCCTACCCCCGGCCCGGGGGCTTCTGCCGGATTCTCGAAAAGGGAGGAAACTTTTGCCCACACCTTCCGACAATCTGGACAAAACGTATTCACACAGAGGTTTTCGCCATGTCCGTCACCCGTACCAGTGCCGCCCCCGTGAGGACGGCCCCGCGCGCAGAAGCCTTGCAGTTCGATGGTTCCCGGCCGGCGTCAGGCACCACCAACACCAACGCGGCGCAGCCCACCAATCCGCCGCTGCGGGGGAGCCCGTCCCAGCGCAACCGCTCCACGTACGACAACGTGATCAACCAGTTCGCGGTGGGGAACAACGGGCGCTACACGCCGCGGGACTCCAGCGGGGACGGCATCCGGGACACGTTCTGCAACATCTTCGTGTGGGACGTGACGCGGGCCATGGGCGCGGAGATTCCGCACTGGGTGAACAACAGTGGCAACTCGGTGGGGGTGGGGCAGGGCCGCGAGCTGAGCGCCAACGGCACGGTGGACTGGCTGCACCAGCACGGCAACCGGCACGGCTGGAAGAAGGTGAGCGCGCAGGAGGCGCAGCAGCTGGCCAACCAGGGGCACCCCGCGGTGGCGGTGTGGAAGAACCAGGGCGGCATCGGCCACGTGGCGGTGGTGCGCCCCGGTGAGGTGACGTCCCAGGGCCCGGCCATCGCCCAGGCCGGTGGGAAGAACTTCAACAAGGGGCACGTGAAGGACTCGTTCGGCAACGCGCCGGTGGAGTACTGGGTGAACAGCGGCGGCAAGGTGACGGGCAACCCGCCCACGCAGCCCCCGCCTCCCACCAACAACGGCCCGGTGACGGCGCCCCAGGTGGATCTTCGCCGCGGCGCCGAGGGCCCCGAGGTGAAGAAGCTGCAGGACGGGCTGGTGAAGCTGGGCTACATGACGCGCGAGCAGGTGGCCACGGGCCCCGGCATCTTCGGCCCGCAGACAGAGGCCGCGGTGTCCAAGTTCCAGGCGGACAAGGGCGTCACCCCGGACTCGGGCATCTACGGCCCGAAGACGCGCGCGGCGCTGACGAAGGCGCTGGCTCCTGCCCCCCAGCCGCCCCCCGCGAAGCCGCCCCCCAGCACTGGGAAGGTGGAGGTGCCCCAGGTGGACCTGCGCCGCGGCGCCGAGGGCCCCGAGGTGAAGAAGCTGCAGGACGGGCTGGTGAAGCTGGGCTACATGACGCGCGAGCAGGTGGCCACGGGCCCCGGCATCTTCGGCCCGAAGACGGAGGCCGCGGTGTCCAAGTTCCAGGCGGACAAGGGCATCAGCCCCGCCTCAGGACTCTTCGGCCCGCAGACGCGCGCGGCGATGGAGAAGGCGCTGGGCGGCACCACCGGCCCGGGTCCTGTGCAGCCGGGCCCGGTGGATGGCAGCAAGGCGGCGAAGCTGAACGCCATGCTCAAGGGCAGCGGCCTTGCGGGCAAGGGCGAGCAGATCCTGGCCATGGCGAAGAAGTACAACGTCCCGGTGGAGCTGGGGCTGGCCATGTTCTGGAAGGAGGCGCAGTGGAACACCACGGGCGTGGCGCCTGGGAACAACAACCCCGGCAACCTGCGCTTCGCCGAGTGGGAGCGGGAGCTGGGCGGTGTGCCCAACGGGGGCTTCACGAAGTTCCCCTCGCTGGACAAGGGCATCGAGGCCTACTTCCGGCTGCTGGGCAGCTCCACGTACCGGCAGTTCGTCGACACGAAGGACTGGGCCGGCCTGGTGAACAAGTACGCGCCGCCGTCGGATGGCAACGACAGCGCCCTGTACGCACGGCAGATCACCGAGTGGATGGCGAAGTACCGGACGCAGCTCGGCTGAGCCCGCCGGTGAGCTGAGGCAGCACCGTTCGGCCCGCCGTGCCTTCATGTGCACGGGGGGCCGTGCCGTCTTCAGAGATCCACGCCCGTGGCGCTCTTGAGTCGCGCGGCGCGCAGCACCTCTTCGGCATGGGCGCGGCGCGTGAGGCCGTGGTCCGTCACCGCCAGCAGCTCCAGCGGCTCCGGCCCCGTGGCGTGCGCCTGGTACGAGGCCCAGCGCGGAATGAAGACGGCGTCCCCGGGTTTGACGTCCACCTGTGTCCCGCGCACCTCCACCCGGCCGGTGCCGGACATGACTGCGAGCAGCAGCTCGTGTGCATGCTCGCGCGGCTCGGTGCCGTGGCTCGGCGCCACACGCAACCGCGTCGTCTCCAGCACCTCCGCGGGGAAGGGCACCCGGTCCACGGCGAAGTCGATGCCGCGCAGCTCGTGCGCATGGCGGTAGAAGGGAACGATGTTGGACAGGCCGCTCAGGTGGACGGTGCTCGGCTCCGGGCACTCGGGGGCCAGCGGCTGCCGCGCCTGGATGCGCTCCAACAGCGGGCCGAGCCGCTGGTGCTGCAAGGCCTCGAACAGGCTCTCGAAGAAACGTCCCTGCAGCTCCAGCGCCTGCTCCAGGGCGTGCATGCTCGTGTCGAACCAGCCAGGCTCCCGGGAGTGGGCGCGCACCAGCTCCTCCAGCAGGCTCGCACGAGCGCTGTCATCCATCTTCCGGTGGAAGAAGGCCAGGTGCCGCTCGGAGACGTCGGCATGGAGCAGCGCGTCCACGAAGACGCTGAAGAGCCTCGGAATGGGCGCCTCCAGCCCAAACGCCAGGAACGCGCTGGCCGCGCTCGCCGGTGGGCGCAGGCACCCATCCAGGCACTCGCGCACGAGGTAGCGGGTGCAGTCCAGGAAGCGGATGGACTCCACCTCCACCCCCAGCCCGTCCCGCAGGAAGCGGCGGAAGAGCGCCGTGGGCCGCTTCTCCGAAGTCGGTGCGCCCGTCTCCTCCCAGAGCACCTGGGTCATCTTCGTACACCACAGCTCGCTGTCGCACTGCACCATCAGCGCGTGGACGAAGCGCGCGGACGACCGGGTGAACAGCGCGTACTGGGAGAAGATGAAGGCGAAGTCCTCACGCGTGAGCACGCCCCGCCGGCATGCCTGGAGCAGACGGTTGTCCCAGAAGGGGTGCGAGGCGAGCCGCGCATGCAGCTCCTCGATCGCCGCTTCGGTGGACAGGGGGGCCCGGGAGGGGAGGCTCGGCTCGTGCGGCTCAGGCAGGGCGCGGGGCCTGGCAGCTTCGAGGGGGCTGGCCTGCTGCGTTAGATCAACAGCGAGAGGGACCGGACCGGCGGAGGGAGGGCTCATGGCGGCAACCGGGGAGAGCTGGGGTTCTACGAAGGTGTGCACGCCAGGTGAGCTGACAAGCCCAAGGCTTCCTGCCCGTAGGACCCATACAAATGTCGACGTGCGATCCCCATGCCTCTCCACACGCACAACGCGTGAACCCGCGAGGGCTGCCTGTCCGAGGGCATGCCACCAAGAGAGCCATTGCCCGCTCCTTTAACGCAGCGCGCTGGCTGCGTGCTTTTCCTCGGGGAGATGCAGACCGTGTCGGGGAGCCGGCTCCAGGGAGGGACCGATGCGCTTTCGAGACCGAGCGGATGCGGGCAGGCGCCTGGCGACGTTGCTGCTGAACTACGGCGGCCACGACACCCGGGTGTTTGGGATGAACGGGGGTGGGGTTCGTGTGGCGTATGAGGTGGCCCAGGCCTTGGGGGCACCCCTGGAGCTCTGGGTGTCCCGGCTCGTCGAGGTTCCGGTGCAGCCCGGCTCGAGGCTCGGGGCCGTGGCAGAGGGCGAAGGGTTCTTCCTGAACGCGGAGACAGTGCGCTCCGTGGACGTCCCTGCTTCCCAGATGACGCAGTGGATGGATGCGGAGGCAGGCGAGGTAGCGCTCGAGGCCCAGCGGCTGCGCGGGGGGCACCCCCGGATGGAGCCGGGAGCCAGCACGGCGGTGCTCGTGGTGGAGGGCATCGCCGTGGAGGACTTACGGGTGTACGCGGCGCTCCGGGGCCTGCGGCGGCGCAGCCCGCGCAAGCTGGTGCTGGCGGCGCCGGTGGCCGCGGGGGAGGAGCTGGAGCGGCTGCGGCTCGAGGCGGACGAGGTGCTGTGCCGCCATCCAGTGTGGGCGCTGCTGACGGTGGAGCATGCGTACGACGACTTCCACGGGCTGCCGGACATCGAGGTTCGCCAGCTGCTGGACCGGGCCCGGGAGCGCAGGCCCGGGCGCGAGGTGCCCGGGGCAGAGGTGGCGGGCGAGTGGCTCTGAGCCGCCATCTGGCGAGGGCGGAAGGGGACAGGCCATGCGACAACAGGACGCGGATGTACACGAAGCACGGGTTCGGATCGGCGAGGCGGCGCTGGGCGGCAGCCTGGGTGTTCCTCCAGGAGCGCGAGGCCTCGTCCTCTTCGCTCATGGCAGCGGCAGCAGCCGCTTCAGCCCGCGCAACCGGGCCGTGGCGCGCGCGCTCCGGGAGGCGGGGCTGGGCACGCTGCTGTCCGATCTGCTGAGCCCGGAGGAGGAGGCCGAGGACGCGGCGACAGGGGAGCTGCGGTTCGACATTGGCTTTCTGGCTCGGCGGCTGATGGAGGTGACGGGGTGGGTGGCGCGGCAGCCCGAGCTGGCGGCCCTGAGGAGGGGCTACTTCGGCTCGAGCACGGGCGCGGCGGCGGCGCTGGTGGCAACGGCGCTGCAGCCGGAGGGGATCCACGCGGTGGTGTCACGGGGAGGACGGCCGGATCTGGCCATGCCGGTGCTCGAGCGGGTCAAGGCGCCCACGTTGCTCATCGTGGGCGGGGATGACACGCAGGTGCTGGAGCTCAATGGGGAGGCGTTCACCCGGCTGGAAGGGCTGAAGGAGCTGCGGGTGATTCCCGGGGCCACGCACCTCTTCGAGGAGCCGGGGACGCTGGAGCAGGTGGCCCGGTACGCGGCGGACTGGTTCGTGAAATACCTGGGGGAGGCGGGGCTGGAAGCGAGGACCTGAGCCCATCTGATGGTAGGGTCGGCCCCCCATGACTTCACGTGAACCGCGCTTCGTCTGGCTGGATCTGGAGATGACGGGTCTGGATCCAGAGACGTGCGCCATCATCGAGATTGGCGTCATCATCACCGGGCCGGACCTGGTGCCCATCGCAGAGATAGAGCG
>NZ_DASPHO010000615.1:0-11960 GCF_035629615.1 Hyalangium sp.
GGGCTCGCCGGTGGCGGAGTCGAAGAGGCGCACCGCTCCGTCCCGCCCCGCCGTGGCCACCAGTCCGCCGTCCTGGGAGAAGCTCACCGCCTCCAGGTCGAACTCGTAGGCGTTGATGTTCTTGTCGGCGACGAGCACGGGCGGCGTGCCCAGCGTCCACAGCGCGAGCTGGTAGAACTTCGGCCCGAGGTGCGTGTACGCCACGCGCGAGCTGTCCGGGGAGAAGGCAATGGAGTAGACGAAGTCCTTGTTGTTGAGCAGTGGCCCATCCGCCATGCCCTTCACCCTTCCGGCCGCGTAGCTCCCGGGCCGCTCCGCCAGCACTGAGCGCACTTCCGGAGCAAGCCCTTGCGGTCCATGGGCACAGCTCACCCCCAGCACCAGCACCCCTGCGAGCAGCAGCCGCGCGCCGTTCCTCATGAACCCGAGCCCCCCGTCCCCGCAGCCTCCGGGGTGAGCTCCTTCACGCCCCGGTTGTCCACGGACAGCAGGAAGAGCGGCTTGACGGCCTCGCGCTTCTCGCTGAAGGAAGTCCTCCCCGTGGCGCCCTCGAAGTTCTTCAGGTTCACGAGCGCCTCCCGCATCTCGCCGCGGGAGCGGGGACGCTGCTTGTCGAGGATCTGGCGCACCATGAGCGCCGAGTCATAGCCGATGGCCTCGAGCAGCCCCGGCTCCTTGTCCACGTCCTTGTAGGCCTCGCGGAAGGCCTGGACGAACTTGCGCGTGGCCGGGCGCTGCGAGTCGATGAAGAAGCCGTCCACGTACACCGAGCAGGTGACGAACTTGCCGCCGCGCTCGATGAGCTCCGGTAGCCCGGAGCGCCCCTTGGGGCTGCTCCACGTGTTGGTGCCCAGCAGCGTCACCGTCTTCAAGTCCCGCTTCCCCGTCGTCTTGCGGATGCGCTCCAGGTCTCTCGGATCACACGCGTTGGTGATGATGTCCTCCACCGCGAGCGCCGGGCCCACCAGGCTCACGCGCTTCCAGTCGTCAGGGATGAAGATGGCCTCGAAGTCCACCACGGGCTCCAGACCGCCCTTGAGCTTCTCCACCGCCTTGCGCTTGCGGAAGGCATCCAGGCTCTCGGCGTTGATCTCGCGGACACCCTCGAGGTAGTCGGCCCGGTCCTCCAGGTAGTAGCGGCCCACCAGCTTCTTGGCCTCGTCCGTGAAGGTCGTCTGATCGTGCGCGTAGCTCTCCGCGCCCCGGACTGCGCCCCCCTTCTCCACCACCTGATCCCAGAAGCCGTTGGCCATCTCCACGCCATAGGGGATGTTCGGGTAGAGCACCGCGAAGCGCTTGAAGCCGCGCACCCGCATCGCATAGTCGGCCATGGCCTGGGCCTGGGCGGAGTTGGTGAGCATGTTGCGGAAGACGTGAGGACCGATCTCGGTGATGCCCTCCGAGCGCGTCATCGTCAGCAGCGGCACCTGCAGCTCCTCGGCGACCAGCGCGGCGCGCCGCGAGTCATCCGGCAGCAGCGGCCCCAGCACGGCGATGGCCCCCTCGTCGAAGGCCAGCTGCTCCACCGCCTGGCCGGCCAGCATCACCTCACCCTGGGTGTCCTTGACGATGAGCTCGATGTCGCTGCCCGTCAGCGCCAGCTGCACGCCGCGCAGCACCGCCTCGCCGATGGGCTTGTAGCGGCCCGTCATCGGCAGCAGCACGCCCACCGTCTTGGGGCGCACCTCCACACGGCGGGTGGCGCGGCTCAGCAGCTCCCGGGCCTGCCCGGCGAACGGGTGGCTGGGGACCTCTCGCAGGAAGCGCTGCAGCGTCTCCTCCAGCCGCGTCCAGTCCCGCAGGTGGTAGTAGATGCGCGCCAGCTTGAAGGTGAGCACGGGCCACGCCGGGTGCCGGGGGGACATGTCCTCCATCACGCGAGCCACGTCCACGAAGGACGCACGGCCCTCCACGAGCTGCTCCACCCGCGTCACCGCGGCGGCCTGCGCCTCGGGCGTCTTCGCGTCTCCGGCGAGCTTCACGGCGATCTCGAGCGCCGCCCCATAGAGGCCCGCGCCCTCGGCGGCACGGGTGGCCTCCTGGAGGAGCCTGTCGCGCTCGGGGCCCTCGGCCCGCTCGGCGAGGCTGGAGAGCGTCTGGTAGGCATCCCGGTAGGCGCCCACCTGCAGCGCGGAGAGGGCCAGCTTGCGCTTGGCGTCCTCCGCCTCCGGGTAGAGCGGGTTCTCGAAGAGCAGCTCGTTGAAGGTCTTCCTCGCGTTTTCGTAGTCCTCAGTCTCGAAAAAGAGGACGCCGGCGCGGTAGAGCGCCTCCTGGCTGGCCGTGGTCTCCGGGTACGTCTTGCGCACCGTGAGGAACACCTCCGCCGCCTGGTGCCTGTTCTGCATGCGCGCCGCGGTCTCGATGGCCTGGGCGAGCGCCGCGTCCGCCGCCGCATCCTTCTTCGCCTCTACGCGGGGCCTCGTCGGGAGGGCTCCCTCGTCCGGAGGACCCTCGGTACCTCCGCCTCCTCCTCGGACGTGAGTCGGCGTCTTCGGACAGGCGGTGAGCAGCAGCGCCAGCGCCAGCCCCAAGGCTCGGCGCGAAATGGAGAGGACTTCCATGGTGGGGGGGTGCATAGCAGTGTGGGTGCGCCTCCGTCGACAATCGAGCGGTGGGAAGATTCCGAGGAAAACGTCTTGGCACTTGCAGTGCCCGTGCCCACTCCACTGCCTGACACTTCGAGGGGTTATCCACGAGGGGCCGTGGGCGTGCGGCCACGCACCGTGGCCGAGCGGCACCCCGAGCGGCCAGGCGAGGCGGCCCGGCTGTGAGGCTCAGCCCGCTACGGCCGCCAGGGAGCGGCGAGGCAGGAGAGCCCGGCGCACCTTCGCTGCCAGCACGTCCGGGTTCACCGGGTAGGTGAGCACGTCGTCCGCCCCGGCATCGAGCCCCGCCTCCACCATGCCCGGGTCCTCCGGAGGCGCCAGCACGAAGATGGGCAGCTCGGCGGTGGGCGCCGCCTCGCGCAGTGAGCGAGTGAGCGTGGCGCCATCCCCGTCCGGCAGGCGAGAGGCCATCACCAGGGCTCTGGCCCCCCCCGCCAGCAGCTCCCGGACGCGGGCGGCCGAGTCCGCGAGCAACACTCGCACACCCTCGGCCAGGAAGCGCGCCTGGAGGGTGGCGGAGCGCGCGGGATCCGGCTCGGCCAGGACGATGGTCGGAGAGGCGGCGTCCCCGAGCACCAGCTCGGCGACCTCGGCGGCCAGGGCCTCCAGGGCCGTGGCGGGCACGCGCCCCTCCTCTCGCAGCCGGACGAGCGCACGCGACGCATCGTCGGGTGTGGGAGAGCCCGTGCCCACAGCCTCCATGAGCGCCGTGGCCGCGCCCAGCGCCATGGCCGCGCGGCTGGGCTGGAGAGCAGGTGTCCCTTTCGTGCTGGCACCCAGGACGGAGGCCAGCTCGCATGCATCCCGGCCGAGCAACGCGCGGACCGCCTCACAGCCGGGCCTCGCGAAGATCTCCTTCCCTTCGAGGCGCGCCGCACAGACCATGGCGTACGCCGCTGCGGAGGCCCGCTCTGCCTCCGCCCGCCCCGCGCCGAGCCGGAGCGCCACACGCCGGGCCAGCTTCGCCAGCGCCGCACCCTGCACGCCCGCGCCTCCCAGGGCGGCCAGGGCCGCATCCAGCACCCGCGCGTGCAGCCGCGCCGCGCGCGCCAGAGGGCCCGCCTCGCCTCCGAGCGCCTCCGCCAGCGAGGGGAGCACGCGGACCTCCATGGTGGGCGCCGCCGCCAACAGCCGGGCTACCACCGCCGGCGCATCCGAGAGCGTGTCGCTCGCGACGAGGGCGACCTCGATTCCGCCCAGGGCGACCGCGCGCTCGGCCTCGGCGCTGGAGCTGCCGGCCACCGCCACGCCCTGTCTCGCGAAGAGGCGCACGGCCGCGTCCCGCTGCTCCGGGTCATCCGCCACCACCAGCAGCGTGCGCGCCAGCGAGCGCGGCGGAGTGCGTGCGGGCTGCGGTGCAGGGGCGGCCGGAGGCGGCGGCTCAGGAGCTGCCTGGACAGGAGGCTGTGGCTCCGGGGCCTTGAAGAAGGTCTCGTCGAGCACGCGCTCGCGAGTGCGGGTGTGCTTGTCAGCAAAGGGCGTGACGCCGGGCTGCTCCTCCGAGGCACTCACCTTCATCAGGTTGGCCCAGTCGGGCCCCACGGTGGGCTCGTCACCTCGATAGAAGCGGTTGAGGGTGCGGCGAATGGCGCCCTCGCTGGCGAGCAGCCCTCGCACGGCGTAGCCCGTGCGGAACTGGAGCTCATCCAGGCGCTCCAGGTTCTGGGGCTCGCGCATGGCGCAGAACAGCTCCTTGCCCTGGAGCGTGAGGGGGACAGCCTCGAAGCGCTCGGCGTGCTCCAGCGGCAGCAGCGACAGCAGCGGCGTGGGCACGGGCAGTGCGCGGAGCTGGTGCTCGGCGATGAAGGGGATGCCGAGCTGCTCGCCGATGGTGGCCACCAGCTCCTCGTCCGTGACGAGGCCCTCGGCCACGAGCCGCTCTCCCAGCTTGCCGCCCTCGCGCCGCTGCCGCTCGAGCATGCCCCGGAGCTGCGCCTCCGTGAGCTTCCCGGCTGCGAGCAGCAGCTCTCCCAACGGGCGGCGAACCACGGGACGCGGGCGCAGCGCGGCGAGTTGGAGAACCTGGGCGGACGCGGAGCGCGGCGGGAGCTGGATCCGACGCGAAGGATCCAGGCTCCCCTGGGGCAACGGAACCGGCGTGAGGCGGCGCCCCGGCTCCGGGCTCCCCGCGGGGCTCTGCGTGGGCGGCAGGGCTGGGCGCTGCAGCTCCGATCGAGAGTGCGTACGGATGGCAACGGTCTTCGGTCCGGACACCGCTGGAGCCGCTTGCTGCTGCCCCTGCGCGGTCGCGGTGCGGACCGCTACGCTGCGCGTCCCCGTGGGAGGAGAGCCCCCTTCCGCGCCGAGCCGGATCTCTTCACCGCGCGGCTCTGCCGTCCCCTGGGTTCCGGTGTCCAGCAGCGACCGCCGTCCGGGGCAGCTGCGCGCGAAGAGCCGGGCCACGTCCTGCGGCCCCACACGCAGGCGGTGATCAAAGAGGAAGTTCTGCAGCGCATCCGACAAGTCGCGCGCGCGCTGGAAGCGGGCCACCGGATCCGGCGCCAGGGCCCGGGTGACGATGCTCCACAGGGGCGCGGGCATGCCCGGTACGGGCACCACGGTCTTCACGTCGAAGGACGAGATGTCGCGCAGGATCTGGAAGTAGTCCGGGCCGCTGAAGAGCTGCTGGCCGGAGAGCAGCTCATAGAGGAGCAACCCCAGCAGGAAGAGATCCGCGCGCTGATCCACCGCCGCGCCGCGCACCTGCTCGGGGGCAAGGTAGCCCACCTTGCCCTTCACGAGACCCACCTCGGTGCCGCTCTGGACGTTGGCGGCCTTGGCGATGCCGAAGTCGGCGAGCTTCACCTCGCCGGCGGAGGAGACCATCACGTTGGACGGATTGATGTCGCGGTGGATGATGTTGAGCGGCCGGCCGGACGCGTCGAGCTTCTCGTGGGCATAGGCCAGGCCCTCGGCCACCTGCTGGACGATGAAGCACACTTCGCGCAGCCCCAGGGGCACCTGCTGGAGGGCGGCGGCCCGCTGGAGCGAGCGGAGGTTCTCTCCGTCCACGAACTCCATCACCATGTAGTACTGGCCGCGCACGCACCCCAGGTCGAACACCTGGACGACGTTGGCGTGCTGCAGGGAGACGGTGAGCTTCGCCTCACGGAGGAACAGCTCGATGAACTCCTTGTCCTGCGCGAGCGAGGGCAGGATGCGCTTGACCGCGACAGGCTTCTCGAAGCCCTCGGCTCCCAGAACCTTCGCGAAGAAGACTTCCGCCATGCCGCCCGCGGCCAGCTTGCGGATGAGTCGGTACGTGGCCACGTGAACTCCCCCCGACCGGGTGATGGTGGGGGGGCAGATGCGCATGCCCTCTCAAGATGGTGAGTGCCTACTCACTGGGATCTCGGCGAACGTCGAGTCGCTGGCACTCACACGCGGCGCAGCCACTCGAAGCGTCGAAGGTTGAGCAGGCACACGCCCACCGTGGAGGTAGGGGCGACGACACCAAGGTCATCACACCGCGCAGGCGTGGCCTGTTCCGCGCGGCCTAGCCGAACAGCTCCTTCACCTTGTCGAAGAAGCTCTTGGACTGCGGGTGGGACTCCTCGCCCGACAGCTCCGCGAACTTCTCCAGCAGCTCGCGCTGCTTGGCGGACAGGTCCGTGGGCGTCTCGATGATGACGCGCACGTGCTGATCCCCGCGCTGCTGGCTGTGCAGATGCGGGATGCCCTTGCCCTTCAGCCGGAACACCTTGCCCGACTGCGTGCCCCCGGGGATGGTCATCTTCACCTTCCCGTCCAGCGTGGGCACGTCGATCTTCGCCCCCAGCGCCGCCTGCGTGAAGGAGATGGGCACCTCGCAGAACACCTCGTTGTCCTCGCGCTGGAAGAGGGGGTGCTCGCGGACGATGACCGTGACGTAGAGGTCTCCCGGCGGCCCGCCGCGCTCCCCCGGCTCGCCCATGCCCGTGAGGCGCACCCGCGTGCCATTGTCCACACCGCCCGGGATGTTCACCTCGAGCACTTCCTCGGAGGGCACCTTGCCCGAGCCGCGGCAGCGCGAGCACGGATCCGGAATGACGGCGCCCGTGCCATTGCAGTCGCTGCAGGCGCGCGACACCGCGAAGAAGCCCTGCGTGAAGCGGACCTCGCCTACGCCGCCGCACGTGGCGCACGGCTTGGGCGCCGCGCCGCTCTTGCTCCCCGAGCCGCTGCACGTCTCACACTTCTTGGGGCGCGGGATTGGAACCTTGGGGCGGCAGCCGAACGCCGCCTCCTCGAAGGAGATCTCCAGGTTGTAGCGAAGATCCGCCCCCCGGCCCACGCCTCCCCGGCCGCGGCCCCGGCCGCCGCCGAAGATCTCGCCGAAGATGTCCCCGAAGATGTCGTTGATGTTGACGCCCTGGAAGCCGCCAAAGCCCTCGAAGCCGGCGCCTCCACCCGCCCCGGCGTGGCCGAACCGGTCATACCGGGCGCGGCGCTCGGGATCGCTCAGGACTTCGTAGGCCTCGGAGGCCTCCTTGAACTTCTCCTCGGCATCCTTGTTTCCCGGGTTGCGATCCGGGTGGTGCTGGAGCGCTACCTTCCGGAAGGCGCTCTTGAGCTCCTGTGGGGTGACGTTCTTCTGGACGCCCAGAACTTCGTAGTAGTCGCGCTTCTGTCCCGCCGCCGCTGGCATTCCGTCAAACCCCTGGATTTACTGTCCTTTTAAGCCTGCGTAGAAACCTGATCCACTATAACGCAGGCTTTGGGACCAGCAATCCAGGGCGCGCGCCCAGGGCTACACCATCCACACGCGGTTGACCGTCAGCTCCATGCGGGCCAGCCGGCGCTTGAGGGCCTGGTCCACTGGCCCCAAGGGAGACCACTTGGTGACCACGAAGTGCAGCTCCGCGGTGTAGAGCTTGGCGGCACTGGCCAGCAGGCTCCACCGGTTCTCCGCGGTGGGATCCTCCACCATGTCCGGAGTGACGATCTCGAGGATGATCGGCGTGCGCGCCGAGTCCGTCTGCCGGCATGTAAAATCGGGACGGTGATCTTCGATGGTTCCGGAAAGAATGGGAGGCGGCATGAAGCCCGGTAGCCGCGCCTTGATGTCCGTGTAGCCGATTGTTCGAAAGTACTCGGCCATGAGCCACAGGAGCCGCCGGCGCTCCTCGTCCTCGACCACCGGCTCACAGCCTGGACTGAACAGCGCCTCTTTTTGGTTCGTATCGTTGATGTCCATGGCTTTCGGAAAGCTGTCCGCCACACCCGCCTACAGCAACGAACGGGCCAGCATGCGGTGGCCGAAGGGCCGAGGGGTAGACGAGGAAGCGAGCCCAGCGCCCTGAAGCGCCTTGGCCCTGGGCACCCAGGGTGAGAGAGTCCGCGCCGCCGTGGCCCCCCGTCCCTCGCCGCACGTCTACCGTCGTCTGCTGGGCTATGTGCGGCCCTACCGGCGCCTGCTCGTGGCGGGCCTGGGAGCCTCGCTGCTGGCCGCGGCAGCGACCTCGGCATACGCATGGCTGGTGGGGCCGCTGCTGCGCGCCGTGCTCACGGGAGAGTCCATCTCCCTGGCGGGCCTGAAGCTGCCGCCAGAGGAGATGCTGCGCCGCCTGCCGCTGTTGGTGGTGGCGGTGGCGGCGGTGAAGGCCACAGCCCAGTTCCTCCAGGGCGGATGGATGCAGCGGCTGGGCCAGCGGGTGATGGCGGACTTGCGGGGCTTCTTCTACTCGCGGCTGCTGGCCCAGCCCCCGGCCTTCTTCGAGCGGCGGCACTCGGGCGAGCTGCTCTCGCGCTTCACCGCGGACGTGCCTCTGGTGGAGTTCTCCGTGACGCAGGCGCTGTCGTCCTATGTGAAGGACGGGATGCAGATCCTGGCGCTGCTCGTCACCTGCGCGCTGATTGACGTGAAGCTGTTCCTGCTCACCTTCGTGGTGATGCCGGCCACGGTGGTGCCGGTGACGCGGTTCGCGCGCTCCTTGAAGAAGGTGGCCCTGCGCTCACAGACGAGCCTGGGCGCGCTCACCTCGCTCACCTCCGAGCAGCTGCAGAACCTGCCGGTGGTGCAGGCGTACGGTGGGGTACCTCGGGCGCTGGCCACCTTCGATGTGGAGGCCGAGCGCTACCTGGGGGAGATGCGCCGCTCGCTGTTCCTGCGCGGCGCCTTCAGCCCCACGGTGGAGATGTTGGGCATCGTCGGCGTAGCGCTGGTGGTGACGTGGGGCGCGCGCGCGGTGGCGGCCGAGCCTGGCCTGGCGGGGCGGCTGCTCTCCTTCCTCGCGGCGGTGCTGCTGCTCTACCAGCCGGTGAAGTCGCTGAGCGGCACGCTCTCTCAGGTGCTCACGGGGCTGGTGGCGGCCGAGCGTCTCTTCGCCATCGCGGACGAGCCCGCGCCGCCGGACGAGGGCCGCGAGGCCACTGCCCTGAGCCAGGCGCTGGTGCTCGAGGAGGTACGGGCCACGTACCTGGACGGCCGCGAGGGCCTGCGCGGGGTGAGCCTCACGGTGCCGGCAGGAGCGCGTGTCGCGCTGGTGGGAGCCTCGGGCGCGGGGAAGACGACGCTGTTCTCGGTGCTGCTCGGCTTCCTGCCCACGAGTGGTGGAGCGGTGCGATGGGACGGCGTGCCGATGCGGGAGCTGAAGCCCTCGAGCATGCGAGCCCAGCTGGCATGGGTGCCCCAGGAGCCGGTCCTCTTCTCTGGCACGGTGCGCCACAACCTGCTGCTGGGGCGGCCCGAGGCGAGCGACGCAGAAGTCTGGGAGGCGCTGGCGCTGGCGCACGCGGAGGAATTCGTGCGGTCGCTGCCTGGGGGGCTGGAGGAACCGGTGGGCGAGCGGGGTTCGCGGCTCTCGGGTGGCCAGCGGCAGAGGCTGGCGCTGGCGCGGGCGTTCTTGCGCCGGCCCTCGCTGTTGCTCCTGGACGAGCCCACGAGCGCCCTGGATGCGGCCAGCGAGGCGGCGGTGGGCGCGGGGCTGGCGGCGCTGATGAAGGGCCGCACGGTGCTCGTCATCGCGCACCGGCTCTCCACGGTGCGGGATGCGGATCTGATCGTCGTGCTGGACGCGGGCCAGGTGGTGGAGTCCGGCACGCACGCGGAGCTGGTGGCGCGCCAAGGCCGCTATGCCCAGCTCCTGGGTGACGGGGCCGTCGCCGCTTGAGACACGGAAGCTGCCAGCTCAGCTACTGAAGACTTCGAGCAAGCCCAGACATTCCAGCAGTTCACGCATGCCCGGCCAGATCCACATGCGAGGGATTGGAGCGCTTCGCTCGACTCGCCCGTGTTCAATTTTTGAACGGAGGGTATTGAAAGACCCCCAATCCGAAACAAAGGATATCAAGCACAGCACACCCAACCGGCTATTCGCAGTTCATGGATTTTCAGCCGGGCGCAATCAGCTTCTTGCGTTGAAAGCTTGACAGGCTGCCGAGTTCAGCGCTTTTACATACGCAGCTACACGACGCCTGCCATTCTTTACTCCCACGGTTCGCGTCGGACCGACAGGGGGGGAAATCACAATGCCAAGCCGAAGAAGCACCCGACACGGGATGCTCGGGAAGCGCCCGGGCCCAACCACTCTCAATGCCTCGTCTCTCTTCATCTTCGCCGCTGTCACCCTGCTGCTAGGAGGGTGCGGCGCCGAGCCGGAAGCGCTGGACAGAGTGCTTCCCGAGGAGCTCACGCTCGGCCATGTCGAAGCGCCTCTGGTGAGCAATGGAGGCTTCGAGGATGGCAATCTGAGTAGCTGGACCGTAGGTCTGCACCTAAACCGCACCGGATTGAGGGTCGTCCCGCCGACCAACGTCTTCGACCTGAACCTCTCTACCGGAGGGACGAATCAGACCCTAGCGGTAGGGGGAGCGACGGAATCGCAGATTCCAGCAGGCCTCAGCTCGAGGTCGACGCTTCGCTATCCGAAATATGGCCAGTGGTCCGCGGTCATCAACCGCCAGGGCGCGAGCGAAAAAACCAACAGCCTGCGCCAGATTTTCACCATCACCAATGCGGACGTCGATCCGGCGGACGGAAAGGTGCATCTCCGCTTCGCGCTCGCGCCGGTCCTCCAGGACCCGGGGCACTCGGCCAAGGACCAGCCCTACTATTTCGTCCTGCTCCACAATGCCACGAAGGGCACACAGCTCTTCTCGACCTTCGCGTACTCGAACCAGCCTGGCGTGCCCTGGCAGGAGGATCCTTCCACCGGGGTGCTCTACACCGACTGGCAGATCTTCGACGTCGCCCCTGGGAGCGCGCACCTTGATATTGGGGACCAGATCCAGCTCAACATCATCGCCGCGGGCTGCGCACAGGGCGGCCACTACGGCCATGTCTACGTTGACAGCTTCGGAGCCTTCCTTCCGGGCCTGTCCATCGCCGCGAGTGCTCCCGCCCAGGCGAACGCTGGCAGCAACCTGACCTACACCTATCTGGCGACGAACTCCGGCACGGGCGCTGCCGCCAACGTCATCGTCAACCAGCCGCTGCCAGCGAATACCACCTTCATCGGTGTCAACGCACCGGGTGCGACCTGCACCGCTCCCCCGGTGGGCTCGGCGGGCACGGTCTCCTGCAACCTGGGCACGCTCAACCCCACCGCGAGCACCACCTTCCAGATGACGGTGAGGATCAATCCCGGAGCCACGGGTACCGTGAACAACGGCAGCTACACCATCCGCGCCGACAACGTCTCACCTCTGATTGGGCCGCTGGTCGTGACGACCATCACCCAGAGCGTGGTGTTCGCGGATCTGGCGCTCACGAAGAGCAACGGCGTCGCAGCCGTCACCTGGGGCCAGCCCGTTCAGTACACCCTCGGGGTCACGAACAATGGCCCCTCGGCGGTGACCGGTGCACGCGTGACGGACACCATGCCGGCGCAGCTCACCGCCGTCACCTGGACCTGCACTGCGTCTGGCGGTGGAACCTGCGCCGTGGCGGCAGGCTCGGGCAACATCAATACGACGGTCAACCTGCCAGCCAATGGCCTGGCCACTTTCACCGTGAACGCGACGGTCATCAGCGGCTCCGGGAGCGGCCGCGTCTCCAACGTGGCCTCGGTGACCACCCCCTCCGGCGTGACCGACAACGATCCCACCAACAACCAGGCCGCCGACACCGACTCGATCGGAAGCCTGTATCAGGTCACGGTGGACAAGGATCCTTCCTCCACGGGAACCGGCCGGGTGGTGAGCAGCCCGGCGGCCATCGACTGCGGCGCGGCCTGCCCCGGCGCGAGCTCCCAGTTCATGAATGGCACCCTGGTGAGTGTCACTGCGACCGCCACCCCGGGGAACACGTTCGCCGGCTGGACGGGCGCCTGCACCGGCACCGCCAACCCGTGCAACTTCGTCGTCACCGCGGACACGGTCCTCACCGCACTCTTCACCTCGCCGCAGGCACCCAATGGAAGCCCGTGCTCGGCC
>NZ_DASPHO010000616.1:0-6311 GCF_035629615.1 Hyalangium sp.
GGCGGACCAGTAGTTCAGCCATCCGAGGCAATGCGGAATCTCAGGCGAGCGGATCTTCTCTGGCAGCTTGAGCGCAGGCAGCCCCCGGGGCGGAATCCCTGGCTTATGTACCGGATCGCGCGTTTGCCTTGCGATCTCCACCCCCGCGCTGGATGGCGTCGCATGCCCCCAAAACGCGCGCGCTCCCTCTGCCACGCCTTCAAGCACATCCGCCGCCGCAGCGACAAGCGCCGCGTCCAGAGGCAACTCCGCATGGACTTGGAACTGTGGCTGGCCGCCTGGGCTCGCACTCGCGGATCGTTTCACCCCGGAAATCATCACGGGGTAGCTCTCATCGCCGTTGCATAGCAGCGGGAACTTGCCGCTCGCGGTCGCCTCAGCCAACCACGCATCGCGCTGCGGCAACGCGGCAAGCCGTCGCTCCTCGGTGACTCTCCACTCCAGGCGCAAACCGGGGAGTGCCCGTTCCATCCCATGGACGATAGCGAGCGTGCGACCGTCCGTAGCGAGGAGAGCAGGCGCGCGTACAATGACGTCGAGGGTGCTTTGCGTCGTCATCGCTTGCACCCCGTGACGACGATCTCCAGTTCGCGCGCCGCACGCTCCAGCGCTTCTTTGTGCGCTTCGGTGCTCACCCCAACGACGAAGCCATATCCACATGACAGCGCGATGTTGCGCTCTTCCTCAAATTCTTCGAGTTCATCGTCGATTACCTGATTCCTGACAAAGGGCGCGTAGGTATCGAAGCGATAGGTCTTGATCTCCCACAGCCTACGCACCCCGACTTGCAGCGCATCAAAGCGCTTGCCGCCAACGAGCACGTCCTTGCCGGGGTAGCGGTTCGGCGGATACTTGTCGGCGCACTCGTTATGCGGGTCATCTCCGCCCGCGTGCGGCACCGGGATGGGCCTGCACTCAGGGCGGCTCTCTGTCGAATCGGATGATACGGGCGGGAGCCAGTCCCGACCCAAGCCCCTCGGCGTGGGCTCTCTGTCGGCCACGGGTTCCTGCTCGCTGGATCGCCGTGTTTGAGTCTTCGGCCTCGCACGCTCACGGGATGCACTCCGCTCGTATGCATCCAACTCCTCTTTGATGACGACTGCCACCACGACAACGCCAGCGATGATCATCGCTCCAACAATGATCTCCGGTGCTAGAAAGACGCAGAGTCCCACGCCCACGGCAGCCGCACCCGCGCGGGAGGCAACAGCGCATCTTCCTGTGACATCGCGAAACTTGATCCTGTCGTGATCGAGAGCGTGAAAGCACCTCTCCGCCAGGAGCGGCCATTCGTTGGATGCTTCGCGCACCACGCAATGCCCGTCATCCGTCCAGGGGTACTGCGCCGCCCGCTGAAGGTTGGCGAATCTCGGATTCGGGGCCTCCAGCTCTCCGAGGCTCGGCTCCGTCGTTGCGCAGGCCGAGAGCAAAAGCAGGAGCAGGAGTGCGCTGCAAGTTTGGGAACGCATGGCCACGTTCTTTCAAGGAATCGAGGTGGTGCGGGTCAAGGCTGCGGGGGTTCTCCGCTAGAGTGTACCAGCATGCCTCGACACCGAGCGCAGGTGGAGCGGGTTAGCATGCCAGCCATCGTCGCGGCCCCCAACTCGGGCCGGTAGAGCGCGCCAGGTGAAGTGGACCCCGTTTTTCGGACCACCCCGTTATTTGGATCTGCGGCCGACTCCACCGTAGGAGGACGGTATGAAGCAGAGGAATCGGAAGCGGTTTGACCCGGCGTTCAAGGCCCGCGTCGACGTGCCCGCTTCCAGCTTGCCTGGATGCTTGCCAAGAGGCCCGCGTCGACGTGCCCGCTTCCAGCTTGCCTGGATGCTCGCCACCAGCTCCAGCCCCAGCACTCGCCACGAGCCGCGCGTCGAGCCCCTCACGAGCCCCGCGCTCACCACGAGGCCCACGTCCGACGTGACGGGCCTGGATACTGGCCACGAGCCGGGCGCGCACCACGAGGCGCGCGTCCGCCGTGACCGCCTGGAGCCCCAGCGCTGACCACGAGGCCCACCTCCGACGTGACGGGTCTGGACGCTGGCCACAAGCCCCGGCGCACCACAGGGCGGCTGTCCGACGTGACCGCCTGGACGCTGATCATGAGGCCCCGCGCGCACCACGAGGCGCATGTCCGACGTGACGGGCCTGGACGCTCACCACGAGCCCCGGCGCTCACCACGAGGCGGCTGTTTGACGTGACGTCTCACGTCCGCCATCGCCCGTGCTTCCCTGTGTACAACGGTTGGCCTACCACCTCGGTGGTATAGCCGTGCACCCGCCTCTTTCTTAACTTGGTAATTCCCAGGCTTTAGTTAGGCGCTCTCAGACCGGGCAAATCTGCAAGCCATTTACAAAGAGGGGCGACCAACAACCATGGAGCGAACAGACTTGATCCCCAGGAAGGAGAGCTTACGTCGAACTCTTACCAGCATGATGCTCTGCACGGCACTTGCCGCATGCACTCAAGGGCCGCCGGGCCCTGCGGGACCTCATGGACCGAAGGGCGAAGACGGTGCTCGGGGACCTGCGGGTTCTCAAGGGCAGCAGGGTGTCGCCGGTCCGCTTGGTCCGGCGGGAATGTCCGGCAACCTGTCGATTAACTTGGAGTTCGACGAACTGAGCGGTTCTAGCTTCGCCGATACCTCTGGACGCGGGAACGTGGCCACTGCACCGGTATCAGGCATTGCGGTGGGTTCCGGTGGGCACAGCGGAAAGTCAGTTTCCTTCTCCGGAGGAGTGGTGACCGTCGCTGGCCCGACCAGCATGCCTGACTCACCGCAAGTCTGGGCGGAGGCATGGATTCAACCCCAGAGCCCTCTCACCGGAACTCAGACGATCCTCACCAAGGTTGGCTCGTACTCGCTCAAGCAGGTGAACCAGAATGTCATGTTCGAGGTGATCGGGACCGCGAACCTTGTCCCCTGCACGACGATCAGCACGGGAAACCAGATTACCGTCGGCGACTGGATTCACGTCGCCGGATGGTACGACGGTCTGTCTGTCTCCCTGTCCATCAACGGAGTGGTGCGCGCAACTACGAGTTGCACCAATGGCCCGGTGGCGTCATCCGCAGGCCCCTTCTACGTGGGAGGCATCTTCACTGCTCCCAGCACCGTGATCGAACCCTATGCGGGTCGCATCGACGAGGTTCGTGTTCGCATGGATGCTGCCCAGCAATACAGGCCAACCAGATCGGTCTTTGTGATCCCGAATAACAACTCGGGCTACCTTGAAGGCGAGGGTTTCTTCATGATCTCCAGGGTCGGGTCGCCGAATCAACTCTATTCGTTCGGGGTTCATGAAGGAAACGGCGGCACAACCATCTTCAATCAGAGCGGGCACTTCACTACGACGAACGGCACCGACGGCAAGGTCAATCTCTTTAGTGAGGGCCCGCCACACCGGTTCACCATCCAGAACAACTCGGGTTCCAGTATTTCCCTCCATGTGAGCCTGTACAACAGCGCTCCGTAACCCACATCTCAGTATTCCGGCCTTTAAACCGGTGCACACTCAGTTCAAGATGAACCGAGCGACCGGCGGATGGTTGGTCGGCGAGGCGCCGAACGTAGGTACTGTGCGGAGCGGTGCTGCGCCTCTTAAGAGGACGGGCACCGAGCGCCCGCTCCTCAGTACGCGCCGAGAGGACGGTATAAGTGGGGCCGTGGTGTGCCACCCGCTCCACGCGACAGCCCCTATCGAGTACAACTCTGTCATTTCCTGTTGTACTCGACGCTTGTCGGACAGGTTTGGGGACAGGGACCAAGGAGGGCGCTGCCGGCGAGGCTTGCCGCAAACCTGTCTGCTTGTCTGACAGGTTTGGGAGAAAGGGCCATCCGACGGCGGGATGCCTACAACCGTCCTGCGACCTCCAGCACCCCGAGAACCCGTTTCGCCTGACCTCCGGCGTTGCCTGTCACCATGTTGGACAAGCAGATCACCGTGAGCTGCTGCGCGGGAAGGCGCACCATATAGGACGAGGCGTCCAGGTCTCCTCCCTCGTACCAGAGGGCCTGCCGGCCGCCGTGGTCACCGAACACGAGCCCGAATGCGTCGTTGTCCTTCGGGTGCTGGAACTTGAGCCGGGAGTGCATGAGCTCGGTGAAGGCCGGCCCCACGAGCCGGTGGGCGTACCAGTTGGCATCCCACCGGGCCAGATCCTCGACAGTGCTGAAGACACCGCTGCCGCCGAAGTGCGGCGAGTTGCGGATGAGGCGCGCGTAGCCCGGCTCTTCCTGGACCTGAAGTCCCACTTGGCGAGCCTGCTCGAGCAGGGCGGGCGTCCGTGGCGCATAGCCGGTGGCGCGGTGCCGGACGACGCGGGTGGAGTCATCGTCGACGTGGGTGGCGGTCATCCCCAGCGGTTGGAAGATGCGCTTGTCCATGAAGTCGGAGAAACGCTCTCCAGAGGAGATCTCCACGATCCGCGTCAGCAGCATGTAGTTGATGTTGGAGTAGGCCCAGGCCGCGTGCCCGGTGCGAAGTCGAGCTTGTCCGCGGACAGGGTGGCCGCGAGCGCCTCCTCCCGCGTGAAGTAGTACGCGGAATACCAGGGCATGCCGCTCTTGCGCGGGAGGCTCATGTACTCGGGCAGGCCGCTCGTCATGTAGAGCAGGTGCTTGACGCGCAAGTCAGGGCCGAACCGAGCAGTCTCGGGCAGGTACTTCGAGACGGGGTCCTCCAACGACACCTGGCCGTCCAGGATTAGGAGCGCGATGGCTGCCGCGGTGAACTGCTTGGACAGAGAGGCGAGGTGGAAGGAGGTCCGTGGCGTGATCGGGATCTGGTCATCGAGGTTGGCCTGTCCGTACCCCTTCGCGAAGACGAGCCGCCCGTCCTTGATGATTCCGACGGCATACCCTGGGGTATCCGCGCGATCATGCTCGGCAAAGAGGGCGTCGATCTGGGCCTTCGTTTCCGCATCGAGCCACTCAGCCTCTGCGGAGACAGGCGCCGCCCTCGAGGGGGCAGTGCCTGCCGTGTCGTGAGTGCAGGACGCCAGAGCCAGGGCGAGCACCGCAGCCCATCGCCTCATCGAACCAAGCCTCCCCTCGGCGGGACGCCGAGCGAGGCCGATCTAAGGCAAGGCCTGCCTCCCTTCAAGGGCGCGTCACCGAAGCGGCCTGGACCGCCTCGGCGGAGAGCAGGGGCGTCTCAGGAGGTCGACTTCTGTGGCGCCGGGAGCGAGGCGTGGAATTCCTGCGAGATGCGCTGCAGATACGCCTCGAGCAATGCCTCGACGCGCTCTTGCTTGGGGGAGCGCACGACGAGTCCGATGTGTTGCTTCTTCTTGAGCCGGTCGACGATCTCCGGATCATTGAACGAGGAGGTGTCCGGGTATTCGTCCCGCGCGAGCGAGATGATGACCCCTCCGAACTCCTCGCGGGTCCGAGGCGCCTTGTAGGCGAAGCCCTCGCCTTCGATCTCGAGCTTCGCCCACTCGCTCCACAGGTTCACCCCCGTGGCGGCCTCCACCGTCTCCGCGATGTTCGCGCCGCCCACGCGGGCTGACGTCTCGATGAAGTACGGCAGCCCATCATCTCGGCCGATGATGAACTCGGTATGCGAGGCACCGCGGCGAAGCCCGAAGCCCTGGAGCACCGCGGCGTTGACCTCGGTGAGCATGCGCGCTTCCTTCGAGTCACGGCGCTCCGTGCGCGTCATGTAGATGCCCCCCTCGTGGGCCACCTCCAGCAAGGGGCGCCCGTAGTGGCCCACCTCCGCGAACGCGATCTTGCCGTCCTGCATGAGCGAGTCCACGTGGTAGAGATCGCCGGCGATCATCTGCTCCAGGACGTGGAATGACTGGCGATCCCCCAGCTCGTGGATCGTCGCCCACGCCTCGTCCACTGACTTCAGCTTCTTGATGCCGACGGCGGAGGCCTCGGAGCGGGGCTTGATGAGCCAGGGGGCTGGCACCTCCGCCAGGAACTTCGCGACATCCGGGTGATGGAAGACGGGCGTGAAGCGCGGCACGCGGATCCCCAGCTCCTGCGCCTTCATCCGCATGGCGAGCTTGTCGCGGAAGAAGCGCGCGGCCGAGTCGCCCATGCCGGGCACGCGGAAGTGCTCGCGCAGGGCCGCGCCAACCTCCACATCGAAGTCGTCCAGGGCGACGATCCGATCGATGCGCCGGTCCCGGAACAGCCACGCGACGCCGTGGATGAGGCCCTTGCGGTCTTCGAACGAGGCCACCGAGTGGAACTCGTGGATGTACTGCCGTGCCCAGTCCTCGTCCTTGAACTTGTCCGAGGTGATGAGGATGACGTGGCAGCCTTCCTCGTGCAGCCGCTGGAAGAAGCGGTTGCCCT
>NZ_DASPHO010000617.1:0-42333 GCF_035629615.1 Hyalangium sp.
CGGGTGGCGGCTGCCCACCATGGCCACGCGGCGCCGGGGCGGCCCCACGTGCCCCTTGTAGAAGAGGAGGGGCGGCGCGTCGGGGGTGGCCGCCAGGCGCTCGGGGAACGCGCGCTCACCCGCGAAAGCCACCTCCATGCCCACCGCGTTGCACTGCTTTAGGAGCCGCTCCACCAGGGGCGCCAGCGCCTCCACCTGTGCCAGGCGGCGGCGAACGGGCGCGGACACAGGCACGTCGGCCAGCCACTCCCTCACGGGGCTGCTCAGCAGGCGAGCCAGCGAGCCTCCAGCGAACACACGCAGGGCCTCCAGTGTCCGCGGCCCCAGGCCAGGAACTGCCCACAGGGCCAGCGTGGCGCTCTGCTCAGGTGTCAGTGAGTGTGTGAATATGTCCGCCATACCCATCCCCCCCGTCCGGTTCCCACCTATATAGATGATGGGCCCGACGGAAAGGGGCGCGACACATAAACACCGGACTGGCAGCGGTCAAGCAGCCAATCCCTCCGCACTCGGGCGAAGTGCGTGTTTCCTGCGAGATCAGCGGCTGGCGGTAGGAGCACCGCCTACACGCATCTCGACGCGATCGCCGGGGATGATCTCCCGCAGGGAGTTGGTGAGGAGGCAGTTGGAGGTGCGCTCCTTCACCTCGCTGACGAGGCACGTGCCGATGATCTCGTCCGGCAGGGCGGCCTGGGTCTTCTCATCCTGCTTCTCCAGCAGCTTCTTGTTCGGGTTGTCCCGGCGCATGACGGCGAAGGTGTTGCCCACCGCGACGCCGTCGCTGCTCCCCTTGTCGACCACCAGGAAGTGGTGCTCGGCGGTGACGGAGAGGAACGGCAGCATGGCCGTGATGATGTAGCCCTTGAGCGCCTTGGTGTTGGGCTTGACGGCGACACGATCCGTCAGCCGCTCCCCGTAGGGGCCCACCAGATCCCCGCGCGTGATGCCATCCCAGGACTCGGAGACCTGCGCAGTGACGAACTTGTCCCCCACGCTCAGCACTCGCACGGTGCCGAGCAGGTTCGTGAGGTAGCCCACCTTCTGGTTCGTGATGGGGTGCTTGATCTCCTGATCCGTGCGGAAGACCAGGTAGCGATCGCCCACCTTCGCGTCGATCTTGCGCTTGAAGCGCAGGTAGACCGTCTCCGGGTAGCTGAGCATCTCCGCATCGGAGAAGGAGCTGTCGATCCGGCCCGCCTCGTCCACCTCCTTGGCGGTGACGAAGCCCCGCGTGGCCACCAGCGTGGCGCCGTTGGCTTGGTAGCCGATCTTTCCGCTCGTCGACACCAGGTTCTCGCCGTTGACGGGGCCCAGCTCCGTGGCGGCCTCGAGCTCACCCGCCTCCGCCACCATCTCCGTGGGCCCGGTGCCCGTCTCCACGCGAGACGGAACCTCTTCGCCCGCGGGGAAGAAGCGCACCTGGTTGCCCGGGTAGATCCAGTGCGGGTTGGCGATCTGCGGGTTGTAGGACCAGACCTTGGGCCAGTACCACGGGGTGCCCAGGTACTGCTGCGACAGATCCCACAGCGTGTCGCCTCGGACGACGGTGTGCACCTCGCCGGGCGCCGCCTCGCGGGCGTTCTCGGACCCGGGCACCTTCACACCGCCGGGCGCGCCCTCGTCGGCGACGTCCGCGCCCTCGGTCTCACTGCCCTCGGCTTCCTCCTCCTGCTCCTGCGCCTCCTGGGCGCGCGCCGACCAGGCCGGCGCGAGGGAGACGGCCACGAGGAATGCTGTCAGGATCCTGGAGCGCATCGGGCAACTTCCTTTCAGACTTCTAGTGCGGCAGGGACGCCAACCGCTGCTCCGCTTGTGTCGCGGCAGCCGTCCCTGGGAACTGGGTAATGACGCGGGTATAGAGCGCGCGAGCGTCCTCCCGCTGGTTGAGCTTCAGCCGGCACTCGGCAAGCCGGAGCATGCCGTCCAGCACGGCATCCCCGGCGGGGTAGGTCTCGATGAGGCGCTCGAACACGAGCGCGGCGCCCGCATGATCGTTCAGGCCGACCATGCCCAGCCCCGCGAAGTACAGCGCGTTGTCCGCGCGGGGGTGGCGAGGGTTCTGCTCCGCGAAGGACTGCAGCTTCACCACGCCGGGCTCCACGTTTCCGGTGCGCAGCGCGGCCACCGCCTGCTCGAACTCCGCGTCGAGCACGGCCGTGTTCACAGGCGAGGGCGCGCTGACGGGCTCGGAGGGCTCGGGCGAGGAGCTGACGAACAGCTCCACCTGCTCGGCTTCCGGCTCCACCACGGCCACCTTCGTCGGCAGCGACGGCGCGGGCTCGGCCTTGGGCTTGAGCTTCACCACCGTCAGATCGGGCACCTCGACGTGCGAGGCGGAGGAGGAGGGGGCGGCCTGGGAGGCCGGAGTCTTCGCGGGCGCCTGGGGAGAGGAAGCGGCCGGAGCCTGAGAGGGCCGGGCCCGGATCACGGCGGAGCTGCGCTCGATGCGCTCGAGCCGCTCTCCCAGGCGCGCCTGCTGCTCGCGCATGGCACGAAGCTCCGCCCTCAGCGCGGCCATGTCCGCCTGGGAGGCAGAGTCATGAGCGCACGCAGCAAGCGCGCACAGCGGCACGACGGCGAGCAACCGCCGGAAGATGGGAAGACGCTCCAGCACGGGTATCCACCACTGAGGATAGAGAGCGGCTTCCAAGACGGTCAAGAAAACGGCCTGCTCTCAGAAGCGATGGAGCACGAAATTGATGTGACGCCCAGTGCGACCCGAGTCACGCCTGTGCGAGAAGAAACGCCCGGAGTCACAGGAGGTACAGTCCTGTAGGACGTCCATGTGGGCGACCTTCACGCCCACACGCCGCAGCGTCAGCACCACCGCGCGGGACAGATCCAGGCGGAACTCGTCTCCCCGGGCCACCACCACGTCGGACCCGAAGCGCGTGGCGAAGTGCTTCGCCATCTCCTCGGAGACGACGTAGCAGCACTGCTGAATGGCCGGGCCCACGGCTGCCAGCAGCCTCTCCGGACGAGAGCCCCGCGCGACCAGCGCCTCCACCGCGCGCGCGGCGATGTCCGCATCCGTGCCGCGCCAGCCCGAGTGCACCGCCGCCACCCGCTTGCCCTCCGGATCCACCAGCAGCACCGGCACACAGTCCGCCGTCGAGACGCCCACCCACTCTCCCGGCTGCTCGGTGAAGAGGGCATCCGCATCGCCCAGCTGCGGCCGCAGCGTGGGCGTGTTCTGCCCGCCCGCGGCCTGCAGCACCCGATCCCCGTGCACCTGCTTCACCGTGTGCAGCGCCCCGAGCGGCGCTCCCACGGCTGTGGCCAGCCGCCGGTAGTTCTCTTCGACGCGCTCGCGCACGTCTCCGACAGTGAAGCCCAGGTTGAGCGAGGCCAGGCGCCCCTCGGAGACGCCTCCCGAGCGAGTGGCAAAGCCATGAGGGACAGGAAGCAATGCGGAGGTGATGAACAACGAGCCCATGACCCGCACAGGGTACCCCACCCTTCCCATGAGGACACTGTCCTCCAAGCTGACCCCACCAGCGCGGGAAAATTCTTCCTGGAACGTTTGACAGTCCTCAGTCGTCCGCCGGACAATTCCAACCCTGTAGGTCCGCTGGAGTTGCAGCCAGCGCCCCACCTCCTGAGATCATGGCCCTGGGTCCTCACACCGTCGGCAGGAAGCTCCTCTGGAGCATTGCCTTGCCAGGCCTCGTCGTCGCACTGCTCGGCGCCGGCTACTTCTGGAAAGAGACGCGGCGCGCCGTGCAGGACGCCGCCCACCGCGAAGCGTTGGCCCTGGCGGAGTTCGTCGACTCCACCTTCTCGCTCCCCCAGGCGGATCGCACACATCCGCACAGCGCAGTGGCCGAGGTGCTCGCGTCGGATACACGCCTGTTGCGGTCTGTAGCAGAGCTACGGGTGCTGACGCCCGATGGGCGCATCCGCTGGTCGCGGCAGCGCAGTGAGGAGGGCACGCTGCACCCGGACAGCTCGCGGCTGACGGCGCTCACCCCGGAGACGGCGCGCTCAGCGCGAGAGGGCACGGAGGTGGTGCGCCCGCTGGGCGGCGCGGACTGTGCCGACTGCCACACCGGCGACAACGCCCAGCACCTGGGGGTGCTCCAGGTCCGCCTGTCCGAGCCGCTGCTGAGCCGCCAGCTCTCGGGAGTCTTCCAGGGGGCGACCGTGGCGACGCTGGTGTTCGGCGTCATGCTGGCGCTGGCCACGGCGCTCGCCCTCCACTTCTTCTTCAGCCGGCCGCTGCGGCGGTTGACGGGCATCATGCGGCGCGCGGAGGAGGGAGATCTGTTGGTGCGCGCGGAGACGCGGGGCACGGATGAGATCTCCCGGCTGGGCTCGGCCTTCAACCAGATGCTGGCGCGGCTCACGTCGATGAAGGCGGAGGAGATCGACACCCACCGGGATCTGGCGCTCGCCAACGAGAAGCTGGCCCTCAAGGAGAAGCTGGAGGAGCGCATCACGGAGCTGTCGCTCCTCTTCGACGTCGCCCACTCGCTCAACTCCACGCTGGAGCTCAGCGAGCTGCTCGAGCGCATCACCCGGCTGGTGGTGGAGCGGCTGAGGATCCCCAACTTCTCCATCATGCTGCGCACCGCGGAGGGGCTGCTGGAGATCCGGAGCGCCTGGCCACAGCACCGGGGCAGCGAGGGGCTCACCTTCGGCATCGGCGAGGGCGCCTGTGGCCGCGCCGCGGAGACGCTGCGGGCGGTGTACCTGCCGGACGTGTCGGATCGCTCCAGCATCTTCGCCAAGCGCAACCTGGTGGGTGGCACGGATCATGGCTCGCTGCTGGCGGTGCCCATGGTGCACATGGACACGCTGCTGGGGGTGATGAACTTCCAGCGCCCGGAGGTGGCCGGCTTCTCTCCGGAGGAGTTGGAGCTGCTCATGGCGGTGGCGGATCAGGCGGCCACGGCGGTGAAGAACGCCCGGCTGCACGCGGAGACGGTGCTGCTCACCATGACGGATCCGCTCACCGGCGTGCCCAACCGCCGGCACCTCTTCAGCCGGCTGGACTCCGAGCTGGCGCGCGCCGAGCGCTACGGCACCCCGCTGTCCATCCTCATGATCGACGTGGACCACTTCAAGCGGCTCAACGATGCGGAGGGCCACCGCGCCGGAGACGAGTCCCTGCGCAAGGTGTGTGACGTGCTGCGCACCCGCGTGCGCAAGGTGGACACCCTGGCACGCTACGGCGGCGAGGAGTTCATGGTGCTGCTGCCTCAGACGGCCAAGGAGGGGGCGGTCGAGGTCGGCGAGAAGCTGCGGCGCGCGGTGCTGGAGACGGCGGGCTTGGCCTCCTCCAGCCAGCCCACCGGGCACATCACCATCTCCATTGGCGTGGCCAGCTTCCCGCTGGACGCGACCGAGCAGGAGACGCTGGTGGACTGCGTGGACGCGGCGCTCTACGCCAGCAAGCGCGGGGGCCGCAACAAGGTGTCGGCGTACGAGCCCGGGATGGAGATCCACCCAGGCCGGGAGCGAGGGCCACACGCCAGCCGCCCCGCCGCGGACGGCTCGCGCCCCCTGCCCCCCGCGGGCGTGGCTAAGGCCTGAGGGCCGCTCGGGCTCAGCGGCGCTCCACCAGCGGCCTCACCGTGGGCAGCATGAGATCCGCCCACTGCTCGTAGCCGGCATCCGAGGGGTGGAAGCCGTCGAAGGAGAAGAAGTCAGGCCGCTGAGGGATGAACTCGCGGCTGGCCGAGTAGAGATCCACCACGTGCATGCCGTGCGTGCGTGCCACGGCGGAGATGGCCTCGTTGAAGGGCTCGATGCGGCCCTCGTAGAGGTGGCTGGGGACCATGCGCGCCACGGGCGCGAGCGCCATGTCTGGCACGTTGACGGCCACCAGAGAGGCCCCCGTGGGCTTCAGCCGCCGGACAATCCGGTCGAGCTCATCGCGGAAGTCCTCCAGCGAGGTGCCGCGCCACAAGTCGTTGGTGCCGATGCCGAGCGTCACCAGCGTGGGCTGCGTGGCCACGGCCCGCTTGAGCTGGGAGGTGAAGACGTCGCGGATGACCGCGCCGCTCATGCCCAGGTTGGTGAGCCCCAGGGAGAGGCCCAGCTGACGGAGGCGGGAGGCCAGCCGCTCGGGATAGCCCCCGCCCCGGCTCGCCCCCACCCCTACCGCCGAGCTATCCCCGAGCGCGACATAGGTGATGCTCAAGTCCGCCTCCTGCCACCGCCCATCAAGGCATCTTGAGGGCGCGGAGGAACCGGCTGTTGCCGCCGGGCGTCATCACACGCAGCAGCAGCGTGCCTCCCGAGGGCGTGGCGCGGATGGCCGTTGCCAGCTCCTCGGCGCTGCGAATCGGCTTGCGGTTGGCCTCCACCACCAGCATGCCCGGCGCCAGGTCCGCGCGCTCGGCGGGCGAGCCCGGCACCACGTCGGTGATCAGCGCGCCGCCCTCGTTCCGGGTGAAGCCCGCCTGCTGCGCCGTGCGCGCATCCAGGTCGCTGAGCGACACGCCCACGCGCGCCTTGGAGCTGTCCTCGCTCTCGCGCGGCGAGCGCTTGCTGATGCCCTCGAGATCCGGCCGCGTGCCCAGCGTCACCTTCACGTCCTGCCTGTTGCCGTTGCGGAAGAGCGTGATCGTCGTGGAAGTCCCCGGCCGCTTGAGCGCCACCGAGCGGGTGAGCGCGCTGGCCGAGCCAACCTTCTGCCCGTCGATGGCGACGACCACGTCATCCACCTTCATCCCCGCCTTGGCGGACGGGCCACCCGGGCTGACCTCGTTGACGATGGCCCCCTCGGTGACGGGCAGGTTGAGCGCCTTGCCAAGGTCCGCCGTCAGATCCTGGATGCCGATGCCCAGGTAGCCGCGGGTGACGGCGCCCTCCTTCTCGAGCATGGGCACCAGCGCCCGAACGAGGTTGCTGGGCACCGCGAACCCAATGCCCGACCCCCCACCGACGATGGCGGTGTTAATGCCAATCACCTCGCCCTTCATGTTGAAGAGCGGACCGCCGGAGTTGCCCGGGTTGATGGCGGCGTCCGTCTGGAGGAAGTCGTCATAGGGGCCGGCCTCGATGTTGCGCGCCTTGGCCGAGAGGATGCCCAGGCTGACGCTGGAGGCCAGGCCGAACGGGTTGCCGATGGCCAGCACCCAGTCGCCCACCTTCACCGCGTCCGAGTCGCCCAGCGCCACCACGGGCAGCTTTTCCGGCTTGCCCTTGAGCCTGAGGACCGCCACGTCCGTCAGCGGGTCACGCCCGGCGATCTCGGCGAGGAAGGAGCGCCCGTCATCGAGCTTGACGGTGATGGAAACCGCGTCTTCGACAACGTGGTTGTTGGTGAGCACCAGGCCCTTGGGATCGATGATGAAGCCCGAGCCCGCGCCCTGGCGCATGTTCTCCCGGCCGTTGGGCCGTCCGAAGAAGCGCTCCATGGGGCTCTCCACGCCGCGAGGCCCGGACACCTTCGCCGCCACCTCCACGTTGACGACGGCGGACTTCACGGACTCCACCAGAGGTGCGAGCGAGGGCAGCGCCTGGGCCGCCCGGGTTTCCGGCTGCAGGACGTTCCCGCCGGAAGGAGGTTGGGCAGGAACCGACTGAGCCAGTGCTACCGATGAAAACACCACCAGCACTGCCGCGAGAGTGTTCCGAACAAGGAAGTTTGGCTGTCTCATAGTCACCCCAAGCTAAAGCGCCATCCGAGCCCGGCAAGCAAAAGCGCATCTCGGATACCTGAGGAGAACACTGGGCCGCCCCTCCTCTTCCCGAGGAAACAATGGCTGCCTTGCCCGCACCTGTCTCCACATGGGCGCAAGAGCAGCCCCGGGCCGCTCAGGCTGGCTGAAACACCCGGTAGTCGATCTCCGGGAAGATGTTGTTCCGCGACTCGACCTGGGACAGCCAGGCCTGGTCGATATTCCCGTTCCGCACCTGATCGTGCAGGCGAAGGAAGCGCAGGACGTGCTCCTTCGTCCGGCGCACGGCGTAGTCCACCATGGTCCCGGTCTTCATGATGAAGGCCCAGTCCGAGGACTGAGCGAGCAGGAGCTCACGCGCCGCCTGGTTGAGCGCTCGGCGCTGCAGCGAGGAGGACTCGGGGTAGTCCCGGGCCAGCCCCACCATCTGCCGGGCGCAGTGGTGCAGGTGCCGGTAGATCCAGTCGTTGGAGCCATCCAGCCACATGTTGGCGTAGCCGCCCGCGCCCCATGAGGACACTGGCGGCGTGGCCACCTGGTTGCGAGGGTGCTCGCGCAGATCATCGGACGGCGTCGCCAGCTGGAACGTGCGCTGATCGTACGCCACCTTGCGGATGAGGAAGTCGAGGAACTGGGGGCCCTCGAACCACCAGTGCCCGAAGAGCTCCGCGTCGTACGGGGCCACCACCATCGGCTTGCGATCGCCCATCCGCGAGGACAGGTACTCAAGCTGCTGCTCGCGGTTGAACATGAAGTTGCCGGCGTGCGTGGCCGCCCTCGCGCGCGCCGCCATGGGATCGTAGGGGAGCTTGTCCTGCGTCTTGCCGGTGATGCGGAAGTACTTGTAGCCGGTGTTCTTCCGGTCCCCCGTGGGCTGGATGAAGGGCCGGATGTAGTCCAGCTCCAGATCCCACCCGATGTCCCGGTAGAACTCGCGGTAGATGGGGTCACCAGGGTAGCCGGTCTCCGAGCTCCACACCTGCTGGGAGCTCTCGGGATCGCGCGCGTACGCGGCCACCCCCGTCTCCGTGTAGATGGGCGCGAAGGGGCCGTACAGCGGGCGCGGCGTCGCGTCCGTCACCCCGTGGGTGTCCACGAAGAAGTAGCGGATGCGCTCGGCGGCCAGGAAGCGATCCACACCGGGGTAGTAGCCACACTCGGGCAGCCAGATGCCCGGCGCATCCCGGCCGAACGTCAGCCGGTAGTGGTTGGCGGCCACGGTGATCTGTGCACGCACCGCCTCCGGCGTCTCCTGCAGCAGCGGGAGAAAGCCGTGGGTGGCCCCACTGGTGATGATCTCCAGGTAGCCCGCATCCTGGAGGCGCCGGAACGCGCTCACCAGATCCCTCTGGTAGCGCCCCTCCCAGTTGATCAGCAGGGCCTCGAAGTGGTCGCGGTAGAAGCGCGCCAGCGGGCCGAACGTGGGATCATTCCGGGTGCGGTGTACCTCGCGCGCGCCCAGCTCGCAGAGCCGCTCCAGCTTGCGGGTGTAGCGCTCCGTCAGCAGGCTGTCGCGCAGCATGGTGACGAGCGTGGGAGTGAGCGACATCGTCACTCGGAACGGCACGCCCTCCTCCGCCAGCCGATCGAACACCCGCAGCAGCGGCAGATACGTCTCGGAGATGGCCTCGTAGAGCCAGTCCTCCTCGAGGAAGTCCTCGTGCTCCGGGTGGCGGACAAAAGGAAGGTGCGCGTGGAGCACCAGTGCCAGGGAACCCTGACTCATATGGGAGGAGCCCTATCGTCCCCGCCCCGACGGAGGCGGCGTCCAGTGGGTCTGCTCGGAGGATCCCCCTCTTCCGGCGGTCTGCTCGGAGGATCCGAGTGGCCTCGGGGGGATCTCCAGGTGCTCGGGCAGCCCGGCCCTTTCTTCGCTGCGGGCGATGCGCTCGCGCCGCGACTGCGGGATCTCCGTCAGCTCGGCGCTGCCAGGCAGTGGGACGCGCTGCCAGGTGATGTACTCGCGCTCCTCGACATGCACCTCACGTGAGACGCCCACGGACGCCACCACCGCAGGCGCCCCCTGGACGGGCACCCGAGGTGGGGGAGGCAGCTGCATGAAGCGCACGGACTTGTCCGGCGATGGACCCACCCGTGGCAAGGTGATCGGGTGGGACGAAGAGCCGAGCCGACGCGAGCGCCCCCCACGGCCCACGAAGAGCGCCTCCACGCGGTAGGGGCGCCCGGGCGGCAGCCCGTGGATGTAGAAGCTGCGTGACTCGAGAGTGATCTCCTGCTCGCGCACCAGCCTCTCCCCATCGTACACGCGCAGCATGGCCCGCGGCTCTGAGAGCCCCTCGAGAGCCCGTGCGCGCGTGGCGGGGCCAAAGTCCCAGGTGATGAAGAGCGTGTGGGGATCGCGGGCCAGCGCCAAGGCCAGATCGTCCTCGTAGTCCAGCGGCAGCTCGCCCAGTTCCTCTTCGTAGCCCGGCGCGCCGCCTCTCACCGCGGGCTGCGGGGCCTGATCCTCGGTGAGGTGGTGGCGCCGCAGCTCGCGCTCCCCCATCATCCGCGCCACGAAGAAGCCCTCGATCAGCGGCTCCGCGGCCTGCTGGAACACCGTCTCCAGCTCCGGGGAGTCCACGACCATCTCCGCAGTGTCCTCCTGCCACGACTCCTCGGCGGAGCGGGGGGAGCGCGGACGCGGCGGGAAGTTCACCACCTGTGCGGGTTTGAACGATGCGGAGGCCTCCTCATCCTTGGGAGTGGCCGAGCGAGCGGGCGAAGCCTTCTTGCCTTGCGGCGCGGCGGTATTCTTCTCCGGCTCGTTCTTGCGCTCGGTGGCCTTCTTCTCCGGCTCCTTCTTCTCCGGCTCCTTCTTCTTGTCCTTCTTGTCCACGGCGTGGGACTCCTTGCCCGCAGGCTCCCGGGACGGCTTGGCGGCGGGAGGAGCAACCTTGGAGGCCGGCGCGGCCTTGGCAGCCAGAGAAGAAGCCTTGGCAGCCGGAGAAGAACCCTTGGTAGCCGGAGAAGAACCCTTGGTAGCCGGAGAAGAAGCCTTGGCAGCCGGAGAAGAACCCTTGGCGGTCGTCGCTGAACTCTTGGCGGCGGGCTTCGAGGAGGCAGGCACCTCGATACCCGCGAGTTTGGCCAGCTTCTTCAAGGCCGGGACGAACCTGGCGAGGGCGACGACGAGCTCCTGCTTCTTGAGCTTGCTGTAGCCAGAGCCCAGGTGCTTTCGCGCCAAGTCTCGAAGATAGCTCATGGTGACGCTCTTGAGATCGTCCATAGACAGGTCGCCTTTAGGTCGATGCGCCCTAGGGGTCAACGAGGCTGTGGATCTTTCTGTTCTTCGCAAGACCGGCCCCCCAGTCACATCCGATGACACGTTGGAAACGGACCGAGTATCCTGCGCCCGCTTGAGCGACCTGCCCAGACTGCTGCTGTGCAGCTTCGACGTCATCCCCGGCCCGTCGGGTTCGTCGCGCCGCCTGACGGAGTACCTCAAGGCGTTGCCCGATCGCTTCTCGGTGGTGGTGCTGTCGGCGAAGACCCCGGACCACTCCCATATCGAGAAGTACCAGGGCGCGCGGCTGCTCCGAGTGCCCGTGGGCGCGGGGAACCTGGCCTCACGCATCCAGGCCTTCGAGCGCGCCGTGAAGCGTCAGCTCGACAGCGAAGACTACGCCCTCGCCCACTTCACCGATCCCTTCGGCGGCTATGTCCTGTGCGAGATGAAGGGGGACTACGGCTACCGCCTCATCTATGAGGCCCAGACGTTCCCCTCGCAGGAGCTGCGCTACACCCACCCCCAGACCGAGGGCGACAAGCGCTTCCTCGCCAAGGTCCGGCGCCAGGAGCTCTTCTGCCTGATGAACGCCGATCTGGTCATCACCGGCTCGGAGACCACCAGGACCTACATCCAGTCACTGGGGGCGAGCACGGACCAGACCCGAGTGATGCGGGCGCCCGTGGATGTGGGGCCCTACACGCCCGACGTGCTCGGAGCGCCGGATGGCCAGCCAATGCGGCTGATGTACCTGGGCAGCCAGGCGGGGTGGCAGGGGGTGCCCACGCTGCTGCGCGCGCTGGCGCTGGCAGTAGAGCAAGGCGCGGAGGTGAAGCTCACCCTGGTGGGCCCCCGCCACCCGGACTGGCAGCCGCACCTCGAGGATCTGGCCAAGGAGCTGGGCATCCAGGAGCAGGTGGAGTTCCAGCCACCGGTCCTTCATGACGATCTCGTCAAGGTGCTGGCCCTGGCGGACGTGGGCGTGCTCCCGTTGGATGACGTGGATCGCAACCGGCTCCAGGGTGGGCCGTTGGCCAAGACGTCCGAGTACCTCGCCGCGGGCCGGCCGGTGCTCGCCGCGGATCTGCCGGTGACGCGCGAGCTGCTCCCCTCCTCCGCCACGATCTTCCACCCTCCGGGGGACGCCAAGGCGCTGGCCGACTGCATCTCCGAGCTGGCGCGAGACGTGCCGCGCCGGGTGGAGCTGGGGCGCGAGGCCCGCGCGTTCGCCGAGCACGAGCTGGATGCGGGGCTCATCCGCGGCAAGCTCCTGGACATCTATGACGAGCTGCTGGGGAAGCAGCATGCCGGGGGGGCTCGGAGCGAGATGCCTGAGCTGACGACGACAGGCACTCCCACCAATCGGCTCCCCGAGGCCAGGCCCCCCGAGGGAGGGCGACGCACCTCGCGCGGTGGGAGGTCCGCGGCGGACAAGGCATCCGCGTCCTCCAAGAAAGGGCCTGCTCGCGACGATCTGCCGCTCGTGCTGGGGCAGGCCCTGTCCGACGATGGGATGGACACCCGCCTCGTCAAGACCGAGCCGGACGCGCACTCCATTGAGCCTCCCGTGGTGATGGGGCTGCCCTTGCGGGATCAGAAGTCCGCCGTGTCCGCTCGGAGGGAGGACTCCACCCCCATCGTCCGGCCGCCGCCCGGAGTCCGCCGCGAGGAGCCGGAGGAGCCTCCGACCTCCATCGTCCACGCCTCGCCGCCGACCTCGCGTGACGACACCTCTCGCACGCCCATCGTGCGCTCGCCGCTGGGAGCCGCGAGTGAGGCCCCTGTCGCCTCTTCCGCTCGCGCATCAGCACCCCTCCAGGCCGAGGAGCCCCCCGCCCCCACTCCCATCGTCCCGATGAAACCCCCAGGCGGCCGCGCTGCAGGGGCTTCACGCTCGGAGCCAGGGCCCAGCCGCCCTGCCGCTGCCGCCGCCAGTCCCTCGACGGGCACCCGCGGAGCCCTCCAAGAGCCCCCTCCTGCGAGTCCCTCGACGAGCAGCCGCGCGGCTCTCCAGGAATCCCCGCCCGCAAGCCCCTCGACGAGCAGCCGCGCGGCGCTTCAGGAACCCCCGGCTGCTGGCCCATCGACGAGCTCCCGCGCGGCCCTCCAGGAGCCCAAGCCTGTGAGCCCGTCGACCAGCTCCCGCGCGGCCCTCCAGGAACCTCCACCCACCACCCCCTCGACGAGCTCTCGCAGCGCCCTCCAGGAGCCCGCCCGTGTCCAGGAGTCCTCCGAGAAGGGGCGACCCGCTGCTCTGCCCCCGCTCACCCGTCCTGGACCTCCTTCTTCAGAGAACAAAGGGCCGCCGCCACGCCTGTCGCCTGTGGAAGCTCCGGTCGCTCGATCCCCCGTCCCAACGCCGCCAGCCGCGCAAGCCCCCGAGGAGGAGCCCGAAGAGATCTCCGAAGAGGAGGCCCAGGAGATCTCAGACGACGCGGCGCTCGATGCCGCTCCTACCCCTCCCCACCCGCGTCCCCGGATGGAAGAGCCAGAAGAGCTCAGCAGTGACGAGCTCGAAGAGGCCGACGCCGCCGAGGCCCTCGAAGCTGCGGATGATCAGGTGGAGGAGGCAGACGACGCGGCCGAGCCTCTAGAGGACGAGGTCCAGAACGCCGACGACGCGGTGGAGGAGGTCGACGACATGGTCGAGCCCGTGGATGCGGTTCTCCCGGCCGCGGCCACCCCCCTGCCCAAGGCCCCCGTGTCGGCGCTGGATCCCTGGTTTGCCCAGGTGGCGCACGGCTACTGCCCTCCCGAGGGAGCCCAGTTTGCCCGGCACACACCTCCCACCAACTTCCCAGGAAGGGATGAAGAGCCGACAGATCCCTCCCGGGCAGTGCTTCCGCCCCCGGCCCAGGGGGCCTCCCGCGCCAACCGCTCGTAAACCAGCCAACCGAGCCCCCCGCGGAAACTTCCCTGCCCCTGGGTCGCTGGGTAGGATGCTGCGGATTTCACTGCACTTTTCGCGAGACCTCGCGAATCGAAGGACTTCATGGAGCGTCGGGTCCTCATCGTCGAAAGCCAGAACGAATTCGCCCTCAGCATGGCCACCGTGCTTCGCAGCGCGGGTTATCAGACGGCCATGGCCAACACTGCCGCGGAGGCCCAGCGCGAGATGGAGAAGCGCCGCCCCGACTTGGTGGTGCTACGCGCCGAGCTGCCGGACCAGTCCGGCTTCACCCTTTGCGGCCAGATCAAGAAGGGGAAGTGGGGCCAGAACCTCAAGGTGCTGCTGCTCTCGTCGGACACCGGCGAAGAGGCGCTGAAGAAGCACCGCGAGACGCCCGCTGCCGCGGACGGCTACCTCGTCATCCCCTTCGAGATGGGAGAGCTGGCCTCGATCAGCTCCAACATCATCCCGCCGGGCAATCCGCAGGACGCGGAGGACGAGGCCTCGCTGGACTCGGCGCTCACCGGCAGCGGACCGCGCGAGGCCCCGCCGCCCATGCCGCCGCCCCTGCGGGCGCCTCCTCCGGGGGGACCGCCCAAGCTGCCCAAGCGCGAGCGGCGCAGCGCCATCACGGACGAGGACCGCACGTTCCTGGACCGCGCCTTCCAGTCCATCGCGGACCGCAAGGCGGAGCTGCTGGCCGAGTCCCGCAACGTCAAGCGCACCCCGCCCAAGCGCGAGCTGATGGGCACGCCCGAGGGCAAGATCCAGGTCCTGCGGGACGAACTGAAGGTGCGCGAGGCCCAGCTGGCCCGCCTCTCCGAGATCTGGAGCGTGCGCGAGCGCGAGCTGGTCTCCGTCGAGGACCGCCTCCACGAGAAGGACGTGGAGCTACAGGGCCTGAAGATGCAGGTGGACGACCTGCTGCGCCGCTTCAACGAGGCGCAGACGGCCATGCTCCAGAAGGAGCGTGAGCACGGCGCCACGGTGGACGATCTCCTCCTCCAGAAGTTCTCGTCCGAGAAGGACCTCATCGAGGTCGTCGCGGCAAAAGAGAAGGACATCAATGTCCTGAAGAAGGAGGTCAGCAACCGCGACGACGATCTGTCCCGGCGCGCCGCGGAGCTGGAGCAGTCCCGCACCGAGTACGACAAGCTGGAGCGGCAGTACAACACCGCCACGCTGGAGGGCGAGGTTCGCGAGCAGAAGCTCAACGACACCCTCCGCGACCGCGAGACGGAGATCCTCCAGCTGCGCCGGCGCGGCGAGGAGCTGGACAACACCCTGGCCCAGACGATCGGCGAGCGCGACCTGCGCTACGCGGCGCTGGAAGGGGACATCCACGGGCTCACGGAGCGGCTGCGGCAGACCGAGCAGGAGCGCGACGCCACGGTACGCGCCCTGGAGCAGCGCGCCACCGCCGCCGAGGAGCACGGCGCCGAGTCCGACGCGGAGATCGAGCGGCTCAAGGCCGCCGGCGCGGCGCTCGAGGCCCGCCTCAACGAGCAGATCGCCGATCTGGAAGCCGATCTGGCCCGCACGATCGGCGAGCGCGATCAGCTCAAGCTGGACAAGGATGCGCAGGAGGAAGAGCTCACCCAGCGCATCGAGGATCGCGACACGAAGATCTCCGGCCTCGAGCGCGAGCTGGCCGACACGATCTCCCGCAACGAGCAGACCGAGGCGGAGCTCAACTCCACCATCCAGCAGCACCTGGAGCGCATCGGCGAGCTGGAGGGCGAGGTCGAAGCCGTCAAGACGCACCTGGCCGACCGCGAGACCGAGCTCAGCGGCGAGCTGGAAGCGCTGAACCAGGCCAAGGACTCCCTGGAGGCCGAGCTCAACGGCAAGCTCCAGGCGCTCCAGACCGCCAAGGACGCCCAGCAGGCCGAGCTCACGGGCCAGCTCCAGGCGCTCACCCAGGCCAAGAACGCCCTGGAGGCCAACCTCAACGGGCACATCCAGTCGCTCCAGGCCCACATCTCCTCGCTGGAACAGACGATCACCCAGCGTGACGACTCCATCGAAGGCCTGCGCACGGATGTCTCCGATCGCGACGGCCGGATCTCCAGCCTGACCGGCGAGCTGGAGGCCACCACCCAGACGCTCACCGAGACGCAGGCCACCCTGGCCCGTACGGAGGAGGCCCTCTCCAGCACCCGCGGCGAGCTCGAGGCCACCAGCCACACGCTCACCCAGACCCAGGGCACCCTGGAGAAGACGAAGCAGCAGCTGGCGTCCACGGAGGCCATCCGCGACGAGCTGGACAGCGAGCTGACCGAGACGAAGGCCACCCTCGAGAGCACCCAGGCCACGCTGTCGCAGACGCAGCAGACGCTCGCCACACGCGACGGAGAGCTCGAGGCCTCTCGCGAGGAGATCGAGCGGCTCACCGGCGTCCTCCAGGACACCGAGCAGGCCAAGGCGGCGCAGGAGGCGGATCTCACCGGCCAGATCGGCCAGCTGCGCGCGGATCTGTCCGAGACGCAGGGCAACTACGAGGCCGAGCGCGCCGCGCACCAGAGGCTCGCCCAAGAGACCACCGCGCAGATCACCTCGCTCATCGAGGAGCGTGACGGGCTGCGGACCGAGCTGGATGCCACCGTCCAGGAGTTGACGTCCACGCAGAGCCACCTCGCCCAGACGCGCGACGCCCTGGCCAAGGAACAAGCGGCCCACGCGGACGCGCGGCAGCTGGCGGCTCAGACCCAGGCGGAGCTGGAGGCCCAGCTCACCGACGCACGGGACCACGGCCAGGAGCTGGCCGATCAGCTCGCCCACACCAAGCAGGAGCTGGGCGAGCGTGTGGCTGAGGTGACGCAGCTCACCTCGCAGCTGGCCCACACCGAGGACGCCCGGCACCGCTTCGAGGAGCAGCTCAACACCCTCACCGAGGAGTCCCAGCGCCGCGAGGAGCTGCTCCAGAACGATCTGGCGGCCAAGAGCAAGGAGCTGTCCGACACGCTCCGCAAGCTCACCACCGTCACCCAGGAGAAGCAGCGCCAGGGCGAGGCCCTCTCCCGCGACGTCAACGCGAAGACGGAGCAGCTCAAGGCGCTCGAGGCGAAGCTGGCGCAGCAGACCGACACGGCCCGCCGCCAGGCGGAGACGCTGCAGCAGCAGCTGGCCAACGTCGGCGGCGAGCTGGACGGAGCGCGCAAGGAGATTGCCGCGCGCGACGAGCAGCTGCGCCTTGCGGGCAACGCCCAGGCGAAGCTCTCCTCCGATCGTGACGGGCTGGCCGGTCAGCTCCAGCAAGCTGAGAACCGGCTGCAGCAGCAGGCCCAGGCCCAGGCCGCCGAGCGCTCCGAGGCCAAGCGCGCCTCGGACGATCTCGCCAAGAAGCTGGCGGCCGCGGAGGCCCGTGTCGCCCAGCTCTCCCAGGAGGCCCAGCAGCGCGCCGCGGACACCGACACGAAGCTCAAGGAGGTCCAGGGTCAGCTCACCACCCGCGCCCGGAAGATCCAGGAGCTGGAGCTGGCGGTGGAGAACGCCGTCAGCGCCAGGAACCGCGCGGAGAAGGATCTCAACGCCAAGGTCGCCGCCACCGAGGCCAAGGTCTCCGAGGCCAACGCCAAGCTCGCCGCCACCCAGAAGGATCGCAAGGATCTCGACGCGAAGCACCTCAAGGAGATCGAGGACCTCAACACCAAGCAGAAGGCGGAGCTGGAGCGCCGCGACACCATCAAGGCCCAGGAGGTCGCTCGCCTGCAGCAGTCCGTCCAGGAGAAGAGCAAGGCGCTCAAGGTCGCCGAGCTGGAGCTGGCCCGCTACAAGAGCAAGTCCCCAGGGGCCGGCGCTTCCGCGGCCGCCGGAAAGGCGGCACCTGCCGCGAAACCGGTAGCGGTTGCCGACGATGACGAGCTGGCCGTGAAGACCCAGGTCAACACCACGGCAGCCCCAGCGGCGGCTCCGGCGCAGGCCGCTCCGGCGGCGGCGGCCACGACTCCCGCTCGCCCGGCTGCGGGGAGGACCTCATCGACCGGCACCCGCCCGGTGCTGGGAAGCCAGCCCGCGGCCAAGAAGGCCGCGCCGGCTCCGGTGCAGCCGGCCCCGGCTCCCGCGCCAGTCCTCCCTCAGGAATTCGAGGATCCCTCGGACCGCACCGTCATGGTTCCGATCAGCACCATGAAGAAGGAGGAGGACGACTGGACCTCCCTCGTGGACGATCTGGACAAGCTGCCCTAACGAGCGCCCCTGGGAGCGCGGTCCTTCACGGGGCCGCGCTTCAGAAGGCCGCGCGGGCCTCGCGCACCAGATCCCGGAAGTGCAGCTGAGCCACCACGTCCTTCAGGGACACCCCGCGGCCGTTCAGCTGGGACTGCGCCTGCGCTGCCCGCCACCGCGCCAGAAGGGTTCGGGTGGACACATACGCCAGCACCAGCGGGAAGCCCCCAGGCAGCAGCACCACCGCCATCGCTAGCACCATCCGCAACCACACCCACATCACAGCGCACCTCGACGAGAACCGGAATGCGCCGTTTTGATGCACACCACGTGCCCAGGGTGCGCAAAAAATTTCCTTCCGTGTTTCCTGGAGGTTGCACGGAGGGCGGCCTGCCCCCAAGCGCGCAGGACGTGCGGAAGTCTGGCATTTTTGCCGCAGTGGCGCTGGATCGCATCGGTTAAGTTCAGGGTGTGAGCGCTCCATCGACGACGTCCAAGGCCCGTTCCTTCACCAGCGTGGAGGATGCGGGCACCCAGCTGGAGCAGGTGGGCTACCTGCCCTCGCCGGAGATCGCCACCGCGTGCTTCCTGGCGGACAGGATGGACAAGCCCATCCTGGTGGAAGGGCCGGCCGGCGTGGGCAAGACGGAGCTGTCCAAGGCGCTGGCGTTGGCGCTCGACCGCGAGTTCATCCGCCTGCAGTGCTACGAGGGGCTGGACGAGGCCAAGGCGCTCTACGAGTGGGAGTACGCCAAGCAGCTGCTCTACACCCAGCTCCTCAAGGACAAGATCGGCGAGATGGTGGCGGGCACGGGCTCGCTGGCGGAAGCGGCCGACCGGCTGGCCGCGGGGGATGCCGTGTTCTTCTCCGAGCGCTTCCTGCTGCCGCGCCCCATCCTCCAGGCCCTGCTCACCAAGCGGCCCGCGGTGCTGCTGGTGGATGAGATCGACAAGGCGGATCCGGAGTTCGAGGCCTTCCTGCTGGAGGTGCTGGCGGACAACGCGGTAACGATCCCGGAGCTGGGCACCTTCCAGGCAAAGCACATCCCGAGGGTGATCCTCACCTCCAACAACGCGCGCGAGCTGTCAGATGCGCTCAAGCGCCGCTGCCTGCACCTGCACATCGACTTCCCAGATCGGGAGCGCGAGCTGCGCATCGTCCGCTCGCGGCTGCCCCTGGTCTCCCAGACGCTGGCCGAGCAGGTGATTGAAGCGGTGGCGGCCCTCCGGAAGCTGGATCTCAAGAAGGCCCCGTCCATCAGTGAGACGCTGGATTGGGCCCAGAGCCTGGCGCTGCTGAACGCAGAGGCGCTAACGGCGGACATGGTGGCCTCCACCCTGAACCTCGTCCTCAAATACGAGGGCGATATCGAGAAGGCGAAGGCAAACCTGGCCCAGATCGCGCAAGCCTGATCGTATTCCCGCTTTGACGGGGCCAACGGCATGTGAAACAAGGCGCCCGCGAGCATCCCCCTGCCCTGCCCATTAAGGATTCCTCCATGAGCTCCACCTCGTCCTCCGTACTGCGCGCAGATCAGATCTGGATCGACGGCAGGTTCGTGAAGTGGGACGAGGGCCAGATGCACGTGATGACCCACGCCCTGCACTACGGCCTGGGCGTCTTCGAGGGCATCCGCGCCTACCGCACGCATGACGGCCGCCTGGCCGTGTTCCGGCTGAAGGAGCACATCCAGCGGCTCATGGACTCGGCCCACATCTGCCTCATGAAGATGCCGTACACGGCCGAGCAGCTCGAGGAGGCGTGCCTTGAGCTGCTGCGCCACCAGCGGGATCTGTTCGCCAACGGCGCCTACCTGCGGCCCATTGCCTTCATGGGTGACGGCGCCATGGGCCTGGGCGCGGTGAACCCCACCCGCGCCGTCATCACCGCCTGGGACTGGGGCGCCTACCTGGGCGAGAAGGGCATCCGCGAGGGCATCCGCGCCAAGGTCAGCTCCTTCACCCGCCTGCATGTGAACGTGAACATGGTGCGCGGGAAGATCTCCGGCCAGTACGTCAACTCCATCCTCGCCAAGCGCGAGGCGGTGCTGGGCGGCTACGACGAGGCCATCCTCCTGGACATCAGCGGCTTCGTGGCCGAGGCCTCCGGCGAGAACATCTTCATGGTGAACAAGAAGGGTGTGATCAAGACGCCGCCCCTCTCCTCCCCCATCCTCGACGGCATCACCCGGGACACGGTCCTGAGGCTCCTGCGGGACAGCGGGCGCTACGTGGAGGAGGTGACGTTCACCCGCGACGCGCTCTACATCTGCAACGAGGTCTTCTTCACCGGCACCGCCGCGGAGATCACCCCCGTGCGCGAGGTGGACAACCGGCAGATCGGCGAAGGCAAGCCCGGCCCGGTGACGAAGTTCGTGCAGGACACCTACTTCCGCGTCGTCCGTGGCCAGGAGCCCCGCTACGCCGAGTGGCTCACCTACGTGTGAGGTATGAGCGCGAACAGGGACGGATGAGGTAAAACACACGCGATGCCTCAGCCCGGCCACCTGGAAGACAACCCATTCAACCTCGAGAATCCGGCAATCCTCGACATCGCTCCGCCGGAGCCGAAGTCGCTGGAGGAGACCGGGCTCAAGATGGGTCTGCTCTCCGACATCGCCCTGAAGTACCTCTACTACTCGGGCACGGGCACGGGCATGGAGATCGCCGACCAGCTGTGCCTGCCCTGGTCCGGCGTCATCGAGCAGGTGGTGGACTTCGTCGCCAACGAGAAGCTCGTGGACCTGCGCGGCGGCAAGGGCTTTGGCCGCGCCTCGGTGGAGTTCATCCTCACCGAGAAGGGCCGTGAGTACGCGCGCGACGCCCTGACGCGCACCACCTATGTGGGCCCCGCGCCCGTGCCCATCGATCAGTACAACGCCCTGGTCGCCCAGCAGGTGGAGGAGAACCCCGTCGTCAGCCGGGACGATCTGCTGATGGGGCTGTCCCACCTCACCGTCACCGAGGATCTGCTCGACAAGCTGGGCCCTGCCGTCAACTCGGGCCGCTCGCTCTTCCTCTACGGCCCTCCGGGCAACGGCAAGACGAGCCTTGCAGAGGCCATCTCCCGCATGTTCGGCGGCGAGGCCTACATCCCCTACTGCATCGAGATCGACAACCAGATCATCAAGGTCTTCGACAACCTCAACCACACCGCCATCCCGCTGGAGGGAGGCGGGGACTCCTCGGGGCGCCGGCAGACCTTCGAGATGGACAAGCGCTGGCAGCTCTGCCGCCGGCCCGCGGTGGTGGTGGGCGGCGAGCTGACGCTCGAGACGCTGGATCTCATCTACTCGGAGAGCGCCCGCTTCTACGAGGCCCCGTTTCAGGTGAAGGCCAACGGCGGCATGCTCCTGATTGACGACTTTGGCCGCCAGAAGGTCCACCCCACGGACCTGCTCAACCGGTGGATCGTCCCCCTGGAGAAGCGCATCGACTTCCTCACCCTCCACACGGGCAAGAAGTTCGAGATCCCCTTTGAGCAGCTCCTGGTGTTCTCCACCAACCTGGATCCGAAAGAACTCGTGGATGAAGCGTTCTTGCGCCGGATCAAGTACAAGATCGAAGTGAAGAACCCTGGCGAGGGGACCTTCCGGGAGATCTTCGAGCGTGTATGTGAGGCAGCGGGCATCCCCTATGTGGACCAGGCGGTCACCTACCTCATCGAGGCCTACTACAAGCCTCGGAACATGCAGCTGCGCGCGTGCCACCCGCGCGACCTCGTCGCGCTCATCAAGGATGCTGCGCGCTACCGCCAACAGCCACCAGCCCTCTCCAAGGAGCTGCTCGACCAGGCGTGCGAGGTCTTCCTCGTCGACCTGTAGAGCAGGGTTTTGTTTGTCCCAACCACGCGGAATTTCTAGAATCCCCGGTCGGTTTCAAGAGACGGCCGACCGCCCGGTCCAGCCTGGCGTGACGGGAAGCGGGCACGAAGGAGCCGCAGGTCCGTGAAGGAACGCTACCAAGAGATCGACGAGAAGAACGAGGCGCTGCGCGACTACCTCGACATCTTCAAGGACAAGTCGCGTGACTTCATCGATCGCTTCGAGATGTCGTGGATCTACCACGACGCAGCGCTCGAGGGCGTCGTGTACACGCAGCAGGAGCTGACTGCGGCGCTGTACCCGGGCCGTCTGGCCACCGAGGCCTCGATGATGCCGGTGGTCCTGGAGGTCCGGAACCACAAGGCCGTCTGCGACTACATCCGCGAGGAAGCGGCCGGCAGCAAGAAGAACGCGCAGATCACGCTGACGCAGATCAAGCGCATGCACGATCTCTTCATCGGCAACACGCCCGAGGCGCAGGCGGCCCGCGCGGCCACCGAGCGGCGCGAGCGCACCGAGAAGGAGATGGCCAAGGAGCGCGATCGGGCAGGCTTCCGCAAGGACATGCCGCTGCACCGCACGTACTTCCACGACATCGCCCAGCCGGCGAAGATCCAGCCCGCGCTGGAGAAGCTGGTGGACTACACCGCGAGCGCCGAGTTCCGCGAGTTCCACCCGATCAAGCAGGCTGCCACCGTGCAGCACATGTTCCTGCAGATCTTCCCCTTCAGCGAGCACAGCGGGAAGGTGGGCCGGATGTGCACCAACCTGATCCTGCTGCGCAACAACTACATGCCGGCCGTCATCCACTCGATCGATCGGCAGAAGTACTACGAGTCCTTCCGGGGCCCGGTGGCGGGCTTCCGCACGCTGCTGATGGATGCCATCGAGAACTCGCTCGACAACGGCGTGAAGTACTTCAAGGACCTGAACCGCCGGTACAAGGCCATCAACTAGCGCGGCCGTGCTGATTGGAGCTCACGAGTCCGTCGCAGGAGGCGTGAGCCAGGCGTTCACGCGGGCCGAGGAGCACGGGGCCCGCAGCCTGCAGATCTTCACCAAGAACGCGCGCGGCTGGAGCGCGCCGGCGCTCAGCGATCCGGAGCGCCGCGCCTTCCGCGCCGAGGCCCGCCGCACGGGCCTGCCCGCCATCGCCCACGGCAGCTACCTGGTGAACCTGGCCACCGAGGACCCAGTGCTGCGTGAGCGCTCGCTCTCGTGCATGACGGAGGAGCTCACGCGCTGCGAGCGCCTGGGGATCCGCTCTCTCGTCATCCACCCCGGCGCGCACCCGGACGAGCGGCGCGGCCTGAGGCTCGTCGCCCAGGCGCTCGACGAGGTGCACCGCCGCACGCCGCGCTTCCGCGCACGCGTGTGCCTGGAGATCACCGCGGGCCAGGGCAACAGCCTGGGCTGGCGCTTCTGGCACCTGGCGGAGCTCCTCTCCCAGGTGGCGAGGGAGGATCGGCTCGGTGTGTGTCTGGACACCTGCCACCTGTTCGCCGCCGGGTACGACATTTCCACCGAGCACGGTTATGAAAAAGTGATGGCCGAATGCGAGGCCACCATAGGCCTGGAGCGGGTACGCTGCTTTCACCTCAATGACTGCAAGAAGCCACTCGGCTGCCGGGTGGACAGGCATGAGGAGGTGGGTAAGGGGTCAATCGGGCGAGAGGCCTTCCGCTGCCTCGTGAACGATCCGCGGTTCGTCAACACCATTGGAGTACTGGAGACACCGTTTCCGGAGCGTTATGGGCAGGCCATTCGCCTGCTCGAATCCCTCCGCCGCAGGCGGTAGAAGAAGAGAGCCCATGCCAGCCACACCGTCCGCTAACACCCGCCGTTCCCCACCTTCAGGGGAGAGTGCGGAGCCCCCGTCACCCCGGCTTGCTGAGTTGCCAGCCCGGGACAAGCTGGAGCGGCTGCTGCGGGTAGCACGGGGGAAGAAGCGAGCCCTCATCCTCACCCATGACAACCCGGATCCTGACTCCCTGGCCGCCGCGGTGACGCTGGCTCACATTCTGGAGCGCCGTGCGGGTCTGGAGGCCCAGGTGGGCTACGGCGGAATCATCGGGAGGGCGGAGAACATCGCGTTCGTGCGGGTGCTCCACCTGCCCGTGTCGCATGTCTCGCAGATCGACTTCGACTCGTACGATCTCTTCGGGCTGGTGGACACGCAGCCCCCGGTGGGAAACCACTCGCTGCCGGCGCGGCTGCGGGCGGACATCGTGATCGATCACCACCCGGTCCGGGAGGAGAGCCTGCAGGCCCCGGTCGCGGACGTGGGCGGCGACTACGGCGCCACCTCGACGATGGTGGTGGAGTACCTGCGTGCGGCGCGGATCGAGCCCTCAGTGGACGTGGCCACCGCGCTCTTCTACGGCATCAAGGCGGACACGCGGGATCTGGGCCGCGAGACGACCCAGACGGATGTGGACAGCTACCTGTGGCTCTTCCCGCGCTGCGACAAGCAGCTGCTGGGACAGATCGAGCACCCAGAGCTGCCCGCGCGTTACTTCCAGCTGTACCACACGGCGATCGAGCGGGCGAAGGTGTACGGCACCGCCATCATCACCGATCTCGAGGAGGTCTACTCCCCGGACATGGTGGCCGAGGTGGCTGAGCGGATGATGTTCCTCGACGGGATGAAGTGGTCGCTGGCCTATGCGACGTACCGCAACCAGCTCTACGTGTCCCTGCGAGTGAAGGATCGGCGGATGAACGCGGGCCGGCTGATCCGGGAGATCTGCGCGGACTACGGCGGCTCCTCGGGCGGCCACGGGAGCATGGCGGGTGCGCGGCTGCCGCTCTCGGGGCGCGCCAACCAACGCAAGGCGCTCAAGCGGGAGCTGGTGGGCCGCTTCCTGGAGGCGTTCGGCGTGGAGGAAGAGCGGCCGGTGTCGCTGCTCGCCGCGCAGGACGCGTGATCTACTGGGACTACAACGCAGCCGCGCCGCTGCGGCCGGAGGTGGCGCGGGCGCTCGCTCGAGCCCTCACGGAGGGCGGCTTCGGTAATCCCTCGAGCGTGCACCAGGCTGGCCGCGAGGCCCGGGGGAGGCTGGACTCGGCGCGGGCTCGGGTGGCTCGGGCGCTGGGCTGTGAGCCAAAGGAGATCTGCTTCACTGGCTCCGGCTCCGAGGCGGACGCGCTCGCACTCAAGGGCGCCTTCCTCGCGCGGCCGGATCCGAACCGGCGCCGCATCGTCACCTCCTCCATCGAGCACCCCGCGGTAATCGCCGCGCTGGCGCAGTTGGAGAAGCAGGGCGCGGAGGTGGTGCGACTGAAGCCAGGCACGGACGGCCGCGTGCGGGTGGAGGCGGTGCTGGACGCGCTCACGCCCGCGACGGCGCTCTGCTCGCTGATGTGGGCCAACAACGAGACGGGCGTGGTGCAGCCAGCGGCTGAGGTGGCTCGCGCGTGCCGCCAGCGCGGCATCCTCTTCCACACGGACGCGGTGCAGGTGGCAGGCAAGCTGCCGCTGAGCCTGCGCGAGGTGGATGCGGACCTGCTCGCGCTGTCCGCGTACAAGTTCGGTGGCCCGGTGGGCGCGGGCGTGCTGGTGGTGCGCAAGGGCGTGGATCTGCAGGCGCTCATCCCTGGGCACCAGGAGGCAGGACGTCGCGGTGGGACGCAGAACGTGGCCTACGCGGAGGCGCTGGCGTTGGCGCTGGATTTGGCCCAGGCGGAACAGGAGGCCACCGCCGCGCGGGTGGGCGCGCTCCGGGACGCCTTCGAGCGCGAGGTGCTCGCTGGCATTCCGGACGTGACAGTCAACGGAGCCGGAGCGCCGCGTGTGCCCAACACCAGCAACCTCCACATCCATGGCGCGGACGGTGAGGCACTCCTCATCGCGCTGGATCTGGAGGGCATCTGTGCCTCCTCGGGGGCGGCGTGCGCCTCCGGCACCCTCACGCCCTCGCACGTCCTGACAGCCATGGGGCTCACCCCCGGCCAGGCGCACGGCTCCATGCGATTCTCGCTCGGCCCCAGCACCACCGAGGCCGAGGTAGAGCGTGTCGTGGAGGCGCTCCGCACCCACGTGCCTCGCGCGCGAGCCCTCGCGGCACAGGATCTCGCGTAACCGATGCCGGCCGGCTCGCCGTGAAACTCGATGGGCCGCCGGACAGGCTCAGTCGCTGGTGCCGAAGAGCCCTCGGACGACCGCGGCGATGGCCAGCGGCGTGCCCACGAGCTCGTCATAGTGCGGCGTGAGGGCCTGGGCATAGCTCTCCGCCGTGGGGAACCGATCCTCGATGCGCGCCGCGAAGCCCCGGGAGACGAGCTCCTCCAGCAGCTCGGGGACCTCCGGGCGGAGCACATGGATGGGCCGGTACCGGCGATGCCGGATGTTGAAGAACACCTCTTCCGGCGTGTTGCCGGTGAAGGGGCGCTCGAGCGTGAGCAACTCGTAGAGCACCACGGTGGCGGCCCAGAGATCCGCCTCCGGAGTGACGATCCCACGCAGCGACTCGGGAGACAGGTAGTAGGGCTTGCCCAGCACCTCTCCGCCTTCGCGCGAGCCATCCACGAACACGCGCGCCACGCCGAAGTCCCCCAGCTTGATCTCCCCCAGGCGGGAGATGAACAGGTTGGACGGGGACACGTCACAGTGGACAATCCCCAGCGGCGTGTTCTGCGCGTCCACGGCAGTGTGGGCGTACGCAAGCGCCTCCAGCAGCACCTTCCCCAGGTACACGGCGAAGTCCAGCGGCAGGGGGATCCCCCGCTGCTTGCAGCGGCGGAGGATCTGCGCCAGGTCCTTGCCGTCCACCAGCTCCATGACGATGTAGTAGGTGCCCTCGGCGATCCCCACGTCCAACACCTTCACGATGTTGGGGTGATCGAGCTGGGTGGACAGGTCCGCCTCGCGGATGAAGCTCTCCACCGAGGACGGGTCCCCCGTGAGCGAGGGCAGCAGCCGCTTCACGGCCACATTCCAGCCCTCGTAGCGCCCCGCGAGCACGCGCGCCCGGAACACCTCGGCCATGCCTCCCTTGCCCAGCGGCGCCAGGAGCTCATAGTTGCCGAAGACCCGGGTGGGGCGCGGCGTCACTGGGGTGCTCACGGGCTCGAGTTTCCGCCAGCTGCCGTTCCGCGTGACTTCTTCTCGCTGGAGATCTTCACCCACTCCTTGAACTTCGGATCATTCCCCAGCACCTGGACCAGCTCTTTGTTGGCCAGGGCATTCTCGAGATCGTATCCCCCCGCCACCGCCCGGCCCAGGAAGTCCAGCGCCTTGACCTTGTCACGCTTGGCCGCATAGGCGCACGCCAGCCCGTAGAAGATCCTCGGCTCGTCCGTCCTGGCGCGCGCCTTCTCCAGATCCTTGATGGCCAGATCCGCCTTGCCCTGCCGGAGCTGGCTCATGCCCCGCCCGAAGTACGCGGACCAGTTCGTCCCCCCGCTATCAAGGTCGATGCTCTGCGTGAAGGACTTGACGGCCTCGGCGAACTGCCCAAGCTGGTAGAGCTCTTCGCCGCGCCGGGTCGCCAGCATGGCGGCACGCCGGGTGTTCGCGTCCAGCACTGCGGCAGTGGCGCTGCTGGTGGGTGTCTCCTCGGGGACCACCTTGTCCGCCAACCCCAGCACGAACCGCCCGGACTTCGGCAGGGCGCTGGACTGGCAGCCGTCGCGCAGCCGCACGTACGCCACCACCGTGTTGTCGTCCGAGTTGTAGAAGCCCAGTACGGTGTAGAACTGCTCCGCCGGGCACATGTCACCCGTCTGGCACACCCTCAGCCGCGCCACCAGCACCGAGCCCTCGAAGTCCCCCTTCAGCACTTGCGTCGGAGGGGGGAAATTGCAGGGGTTCTCGCTGACGAGCGTGCCCGTGACGTGGGCCCCCTCGGTCTTCAGCTCCAGCTTGCCGTAGGGCTCTGCCCGGTAGACTCCCGACAGAGAGGGACCTGCCGCGGCAAGGCTCGGCACCAGGAAGAGGGCCAACGCGAGGCCGGCTGTAAATGAGGCGGGCGCCATCGGGAGACTGGGCCGGCGCATCATAGGGGGCAGGAGCCCACGTTGTAAACGCATGCGGGACACCTTGACCTGGAGGCGGGCCGTCCTTATCATTTCATCCGGGTAATACGCAGTTTCTTCAATAACTTTGGGGACTTAGAGAGCGATTTCAGTTGTTCAAGGGCTGTCCCCTGCGGGGCGCGTGATGCCCAGCAGAAATTCGAACCGATACGTCCATCACGGGGTCCGTTTCGGGGTCCATGCGCAAGCCCTCCCCCTCGCGGGGCAGAGGGAAGCCTACGGAGCCATGACTTCGGTCCCCACCTGGCTTTTAAGGGTTCAATGGACGCTGGGCACACGGCCATTCGGCGGGGGACTTTTTCTGTGGAGCGGCGCGCGGTGAGCGAGACGGTGGCGGCAGACGAGGCGGCGCAAAAGCAAGGGCTGCGCGAGGAGTTGACAGCGCGGCGCAAGGCGATGACGCCTGACCTCATCGATGGGCGTGGGTTGAAGGTGCAGTCTCGGTTCCTGGCTTCGCCCTACTATCAGAAGGCGAGGACGGTGGCGCTGTACGCGCCTATCCGAGGAGAGGTGCCTACACGGGACATCCTGATAGCGGCACTGCAGGACGAGAAGATCGTCTGCTACCCGCTGTCGCACGTGCATGGGCGGATCCTCTCCTTCCGGGCCATCAAGTCGGAGGCCGAGCTGGAGCCAGGAAGGCTGGGGGTGCGCGAGCCCTCCAACTCCTCGGATCTGATCCCGGTGGACCAGATCGATCTCTTCGTGGTGCCGGGGCTGGGCTTCACGAGGGAGGGCAAGCGGCTGGGGCGAGGGGGTGGCTACTACGACGCCACCCTGCGTGCGGCCTCGGCGCGCAGCCGGCGGGTGGGTCTGGCCTTCAATGACCAGATCGTCCCGGGGATGCCGACCAATGGGGACGACGTGGACATGGATCTGGTCGTCACCGAGGCGGAGTCACTCCGCGGCCTGTACCGGGACTGGGACTTCCTGGACACGTGAAGGTCCTCTTCATGGGGGATGTGGTGGGCAAGCCAGGCCTCCTGGCGGTGCGCACCCTCCTCCCCCGGTTGATTGGCCGCCACTCGGTGGACCTGGTCATCGCCAACGCGGAGAACAGCGAGGGCGGAGCGGGCATCTCTCCGGAGTCAGCCGAGCAGCTGCTCGCCAGTGAGGTCAACCTCCTGACGAGCGGCAACCATTTCTGGACCAAGAAGCAGATCCTCCCGTGGGTGGAGGAGAACCCGCACCTGCTGCTGCGCCCGGCCAACTATCCCAAGGGCGCGCCGGGCCGGGGGCACACCGTCATCCAGACACCGGACGGGCGAAAGCTCGGGGTGATCAACCTGGAGGGGCGGGTGTTCATGAAGCCGCTCGACAACCCGTTTGCCCTGGCGCCGGAGCTGGTGGCGGAGCTGCGCAAGCAGACGAACTGCATCCTGGTGGACATGCACTGCGAGGCCACCAGCGAGAAGAACGCCATGGGCGCGCACCTGGACGGGAAGGTGTCCGCGGTGGTGGGGACGCACACGCACGTGCAGACGGCGGACGAGCGGATCCTCCCCGGGGGCACGGCCTTCATCACCGACGTGGGCATGTGTGGCCCGCTGGACTCGGTGATCGGGATCCGGAAGGAGCTGTCCGTCGAGCGCTTCCTCACCCTGCGCCACAACCAGTATGAGGTGGCGAAGAACCTGGTGTACCTGCAGGGGGTGGTGATCGACATCAACGAGCAGACGGGCAAGGCGCGAAGCATCGAGCGCGTGCGCGAGCAGCTGCCCGGCACCTGACGCGAGAAGGGCCTCGCGGCGCGGACGGATTCGGGTAAGGTCGCGCGCGTTATGACCCAGGATCTGCTGCGCAAGGCGACTCCCGAGGAGCAGTTCGAGGAAGTGACTCGAGGCACCGTGGACCTCCAGGTGGCCGAGGAGCTGAAGAAGAAGCTCGAGCGCTCGTACAAGGAAGGCAAGCCGCTCATCGTCAAGGCGGGCTTCGATCCGAACCGGCCGGACCTGCACCTGGGACACTCGCTGCTGCTGACGCGGATGCGGCGCTTCCAAGAGTTCGGGCACACGGTGGTGTTCCTGATCGGGGACTTCACGGCGCTGATCGGCGATCCGACGGGGAAGAACGTGACGCGGCCTCCTCTCTCTCGCGAGGAGGTGAAGGTGAACGCGGAGACGTACAAGCAGCAGGTGTTCAAGGTGCTGGATGCGGGGCGGACGCAGGTGCGGTTCAACTCCGAGTGGCTCGACGCGCTGGGCACGGAGGGAATGATCCGGCTGGCCGCGCGCTACTCGGTGCAGCGGATGCTGGAGCGCGACGACTTCAAGAAGCGGTTCCGGGACAACCGCTCCATCGCGATCCACGAGTTCCTCTACCCACTGCTGCAGGGGTACGACTCGGTGGCGCTGAAGGCGGACGTGGAGCTGGGGGCGACGGACCAGCTCTTCAATCTGCTCGTGGGGCGGCAGCTGATGAAGGAGCAAGGGCTGGAGCCGCAGGTGATCATGACGGGCCCCATCCTGGAGGGCCTGGACGCCAAGCTGGTGGACGGGAAGATCGCCGGCGAGAAGATGTCCAAGAGCCTGGACAACTACGTGGGCATCGACGAGCCGGCGGAGCAGATCTTCGGCAAGCTGATGAGCATCACGGACGATCTGATGTGGCGGTACTACGAGCTGCTGTCGTCCACGCCGCTGAAGGAAGTGCAGGCGCTCAGGGAGGCGGTGCAGTCCGGGCAGACGCACCCGAAGGCGGCCAAGGTGGCGTTCGCGCAGGAGATCGCGGCGCGCTTCCAAGGGGAGGCGGCGGGGAAGAAAGCGGCGGCGGACTTCGAGGCGCGCTTCGCGAACAAGCAGCTCGATACCGAGAGCCTGCAGCTCGTGGAGGTGCCCATGGCGGGCGCGCCGAAGCTGCTGGTGACCAAGGTGCTGCCGGAGACGAAGCTGGTGACCTCCGCGACGGAGGCGCGCAAGCTGATGGCACAGGGCGGAGTGCGGGTGAACGGGGAGAAGGTGACCGACCCGAAAGCAGAGCTGGGCCCTGGTGAGTACCTGGTGCAGGTGGGCAAGCTGAAGGCGGCGAAGCTCAAGCTCGCGTAAACCCCTCTCCGCTCCGGCACCGTAGGACGGTGGGCTCCAGGGATGAGATGACACCTGCCACCGCTCTCAATGGATGGAAGGCCTGGCTGGGGATCGCGGCGGTGACGGCCGTGGTCGTGGCAGCTTCCCTCGTCTCGGCGCGGCCACCCGCCCCCCGGTCCGGGGATGCACCTCTGGGCGAGTTCTCGGAGGAGCGCGCGTGGCCTGTGTTCCTCCACCTGACTCGGACCTTGGGCTCACGCCCCACGGGGACTCCGCACTCGCGGCAGGCTGCCACGTACCTCATGGAGAAGCTGCGCGAGCTCCCAGGCGTCGAGGTGGAGCTCCAGCAGGGCTCCGGCGTGGCCAGGCGCGGGTGGAGCGTGGAGCTGGTGGAGTACTCGGCGAGGAATGTGCTCGTGCGCATCCCTGGACGCAGCTCGGACGCCATCCTCCTGTCGGCGCACTACGACTCGGCGCTGGAGGGCGCAGGGGCGGGAGACAACGGCATGGCTGCGGCGGCCGTCGTGGAGGTTGCCCGCGCGCTCGCGAGTGGCCCTCGGCTCGAGCGCACGGTGATCCTGAACCTGAGCGGAGCCGAGGAGCTCTGGTGCGCGGGCGCGCACAGCTTCCTCGAGCACCCTTGGAGCCGGCAGGTGCGTGCCTTCATCAACCTCGACTCCATGGGGACAGGCGGGCGGCTCCTGCTCTTCCGGGTGACTCCAGACGATCTCTGGCTCGTGGAGGCATACGCGCGGGCCGCGCCCCAGCCGCACGGCTCGGCGCTCGCGCAGGATCTCTTCAAGACCGGCGTGATCCCGAGCGGAACCGAGTTCGCCGTCTATGCCGAGCAGGGAAAGCTGCCCGGGCTGGACCTGGCGCTGTACGAGGATGGCTACGCGTACCACACCGCGCTGGACACGGCGGATCGGGTGGAGCGCGGGACGATGCAGCACCTGGGCGAGACCGCGCTGGCGGTGACGCGCGAGCTGGCGGGCACTCTGCCCCACCCAGGCTCGGCAATTGGCAGCTACTACGACGTCTCCGGGCTGCACCTCTTCACCCATTCGCCGAGAGCCGTGGGAGGGCTCATGGTGCTGGCCCTGCTCGCCACGGCGGGCGCCATTGTCCTGGTGCTGCGCCGCGAGCACCTGAGGGTGCGGCTCATCCTCGAAGGCCTGCTCTCCTCCGGGCTGGGGCTGTTGGCGAGCTTGCTCACCGCGGCACTGGGGGCGGCGATGCTGTCCCTGGTGGGCCGGACGTTCGGGTGGTTCCCCCGTCCCTGGCTCGCGGCGGTGGGATTTGGCGGTCTCGCGCTCGCAGGCTTCCTGGCGATGCAGCACTTGTGGGTCGGAAGAGCGCTGAGGCGAAGCGCTGGCCGCCGTGAGCTCATGCTGGGGACGTGGGCTGGGGCGCTCGGAGTGTGGGGGCTGCTCGGGATCTTGTTGGTAGTGACGAGGGCGGGAGCCGTGTACCTGCCGCTCTGGTGGTTGGCCACAGGGGCGCTCGGGCTCGTCGTGGCGACGCTGGTGCCCCGCTACACCTGGGTGGGCTGGCTCATCGCGTTCGTCCCAGGAGCGCTGATCACGGTGCGGCTGGGCACCATGCTGGTGATCGTGTTCGTCCCCTTGGCGGGGCGGTTGTCGGCAGGTGTCCCGATGGATCTCGTGATCGCACTGCTGGTGGCCCTGCCCGTGGCACTCTGCGCGCTGGTGGCCGTGCCGCGGACGCTCGAGACAAGCGCTCCAGGTCACATCGGGGCCATTATCGGGGGCGTGGGCTTGCTGGCACTCGGGGTCATGACGCTCGTCCCACCCTTCACCGCCGAACGGCCTCAACGGCTCCGGGTGGAGGAGCGGAACGAGGCAGGACGAAGCACGCTCCTGTTCAGGAAGGAGGGAGGCTACGAACTCCACGAGGCGCTGAAGGCGCTACCAGGAGCGAACCCCACCGAGGGTGGACGGTGGCGAGTCGATCTCGGCGATGCACGTCCTCTGGAGCAGGATGCGGAGATCACCGTGCAGGACCCACCGGCGAGCGCAGACCTGAGGAAGGTCAAGGTCCGGCTCCACGCCCGAGGGGCCCAAGAGCTCAAGCTGAAGATTCCCCGCGAGGCACTGGTGGAGTGGTCCCTGGGACCGTTGCCGGAGCTGCGCACGGCGGACACGTTCTACCGTGCAGCCCATGTCGAGCCACCGGCGGAGGGCTGGGAAGTTACCTTGACGCTGCGAGGCGACAAGCCCGTACCGGTGGAGTTCTCCCAGTTGCTGGCGGCGCCCTCGGCCGAGGCGCAGTCCCTGCTTGAACGACTGCCAGAGTGGGTGACCGTGCACGCCCTGCGGCACCGCATCCGGACCCTCTCTCTCTAGCCCGCACGCCGGGGCTTCCTGGTTGAATAAGCCGGCCCGGAGGAGGTCCAAGCCAGCGAGCCCCCGCTCCGTGAGGGGCACCCGACCTCTCAAGGTATGCTCCCGAGCGCCATGTCGCGTCTCCTCGCTCTCCTGTCGACCCTGTTCCTTCCATTGGCCGTGCTGGCGGGCTCCGGGGCCTTCGTCTCCTCCACTCGGGTGGATGCGGTGGAGCAGCCGGAGTCGAAGAAGGTCGTCTTCACCGTGGAGCCGGACACCTCCTACCCGCTCATCAAGAAGGGCGGCCCTGGTCGCAAGTGGTGCAAGCTCCAAGGGCCCAAAGCAGAGGGGTGGGTGCTCTGCGATGGCGCGGACGAGACGGTGGTCCAGGCGGCTCCCAGCGCGGTGGAGCTCGTGAAGGCGGACAAACCGCAGAAGGCAGAAGCCATGCCCGCGGTGGCAAAGCTCGCCTCGGGGTGCGCGACTACGTGCAGCAACCCTCCCCTCTTCTCCAAGGCGCCGCAGCTGTCCGCGGTGGACCGGGAGATCCTCGCGCTCTGCCCCGCTCGGCCGGACGTGTCGGTGAGCGCCGGGGACGTGCAGCGCTTCTTCTCCAACCACTATGACGATCCCCCCATCCAGCGTGCGCTGGCGGCGGCGGGGCGCTCGCGGACGGGCTCGATCGCGAAGCAGGCCAACATCGAGTGGCTCAGCAGCCTCTGGGTGAGCACCGGCCCGCGCAACGCCTTCACCCACGTCTTCTGCGGTGACGACTGGCTGCAGGGCCCCGTAGGGGGGCTGCACTACCAGGCCCGCTATGCGCAGCTCGAGGCCGAGGGAAAGCTCTGCTACGACGGCCCGGCGCGTGGCGGCAAGGCGGTACAGGGAGACCAGTACCTCATCTCGTTCCACGGTGTGGCCCCGTGGTCCTGCGGGGTGAAGAAGATCGGCGGCTTCTCGCGCTCGCAGGATGCGGTGAGCGTCGCGGCCATCGGGACGCGGGCCTTCGTGCGCTGCTGCGCCCGGGATGGAGCGAAGAAGGAAGGCGGCGTCTACTCGGCGCCAGATCTGGGCGGCACCTCGTGGCAGATCTACTGCGGCACCCGGAACGGCACCTACGGCATTGCCACGCTCTACCCCTCGGACGCTCGCCCCACCTGCTCCGAGTAGCTCCCAAGCAGCAGCAGGCCCATGAGCTCTGACAACCGCTCAGGGCGCAGCGGCCTTCAGGCGCAGCCCCACCAGGTACACCTCCATGCTCGCACCCCGCGTGGCCTCCGGACGCACCACCTTCACGTCCTCGTAGTGCGCCCTCACCTGCCCGCGGAACTCCTCGCAGTCGCCGCCCATGAAGAGCTTCGCCACGAAGCTCGAGCCCGGCCTCCCCCGCCCCACCGCGACTTCCAAGGCCTTGCCCGCCAGCCGCAGGCTCCGCGCCTCGTCCGTGGCCTTGATGCCGCTCGTCTTCGGCGCCATGTCCGAGATCACCGCGTCCCACGGCCCGTCGTACAGCTCGCGCAGCTTCGCGTCGAAGTCCTCTGCCAGCACGTCCAGCACCGCCGTCGTCACGTGCTTCTGCGAGAACGGCCGGATCGCCACGATGTCCACCCCCACCACGCGCCCCGACGTCCCCACACTGTCGGCCAGGATCTGCAGAAAGCCCCCCGGCGCCGCCCCAAGATCCAACACCGCCCCACCTTTCCTCACAATGGGGAAGCGCTTGAGAATTTCATCCACCTTGAAGGCCGAGCGAGCCCTGAGCCCCTCTTGCTTCGCTTTCTGGAAGTAGTGGTCTTTCGGCCGGTAGGGCTTGCCCATGACGATCGGGGTCCCTACCATTCCGTGCTGTGCTCGGGGAAGTGTTGGCTGGTCGCGGGTGTCAGGTACCCGCACATGTGGTGAGTCGGAGGCTCCATGGGTTCCCGTAGCGTGGTGACGGCCATCTGCGTGTCCCTGCTCTCCATGGGCGGCGCGGGCTTCTGCTACACGCGCGCAGCGGCCCTGCACTCCGAGGCCCGCTGGTTGATGGAGCGTGGCACCGCCCAAGCAGTCGAGTACGCCGAGCGCCTGGACAACACAGTGGCGGACGCGCAGCTCAAGACGTTCGCCGCGCGGCGCGAGGTGATGGAGCGCGCGCACGGGTGGCAGCGTGGGCAGATGCTCGGGTTGATGGCGGGGGCACTCGCAGCCCTGGTCGCTTACATGCTGCAGCTGCTGCGGCGGCTGGACTCGCAGCTGGAGGATGCGGCCCTCGAGGCACCTCCCGTGACGGTCTCCATGTCCGGGCCTGCCTCCTCGGAGGCCTCGTCGCCGCTGGTGGCCACGCCCCACCGCTGAACGCTCGCCGCTCCCCGCCTGGCGCTGGCAAGATGCCGCCCTCACGGGGAGGTGCCATGACCGGCTGCGCTCACTGCGGGAAGCCGCTCGACATCGTTGGAAACCAGGTGGGGCGGCGCGACACCTGTCCGCACTGTAGCGAGGAGCTGCGCTCGTGCCGCAACTGCCGCCACTTCGATCCCTCCGTGGCCAAGGAGTGCAAGGAGCCCTTCGCGGATGTGCCCTCCGACAAGGACTCGGCCAACTTCTGCGAGCTGTTCCAGATCGGCGAGGGCGGCCTCCACGCCAAGGAGAGCAAGGACCAGCTGGTCTCCGCCGCGGAGTCCCTGTTCCGCAAGAAGTGAGCCCGTCCGGCCTGCCGCAGCGCTGCAGGCCCCCGGCGGGGCTTTGGCGGACCGCGACGTGACGTGACAGCTTCAGGGGTTGTCACGCAAGATGCCGAGCGTGGCGATCCTGGATCGGGACACCGTGGAGGCATACCGGCGCGACGGGGCCGTCTGTGTGCGGGGGCTGTTCAGCCCGGAGCTGCTCGACATTGCCCGGCGGGCCATCGACGCGGTGCTGGCCGCGCCGAGTGAGCTCGCCATCGTCGCGAGCCGTCCCGATGATCCCGGCCGCTTTGTCGAGGACTTCTGCAACTGGCGGCGCATCCCCGAGCTGGAGGAGCTGGCCCGCAGATCACCCGCGGCGGCCGCGGCGGGCGAGCTGATGGGCGCCTCCGTGGTGCGCTTCTTCCACGATCACGTGCTGGTGAAGGAACCGGGGACTCGTCAGCGCACGCCCTGGCACCAGGACCAGCCGTACTACGACGTGGACGGGTTCCAAGGCTGCAGCATGTGGCTGCCCGTCGACCCGGTGTCCCGCGCGTCGACGCTCGAGCTCATTGCCGGGTCTCACCTCGGGCCGTGGTTCCTGCCTCGCACGTTCCTCGACGGGCAGGCGAAGTGGTTCCCCGAGAACAGCCTGGCCGAGCTGCCCGATATCGACGCCGCTCGCGAGCGCTTCCCGATCCTCGGCTGGGAGCTCGAGCCGGGTGACGCGGTCTTCTTCCACTTCCTCACCCTCCACGCCTCCGCAGGTGTGGAGGGCCCGCACCGCCGCCGGGTGCTGTCGCTGCGCTTCCTCGGGGATGACATCGTCCACGCCCCACGCCCGTGGCGCACCTCACCTCCGTTCCCCGGACTGGAGTCGGAGCTGCCCGCCGGTGCCGAGATGGACCACCCTCTCTTCCCAGTGCTCTGGCGACTCAACCGCGCCTGAGGACGCAGCCGCGCCCTCCTGTCCGAAGGTTGATGGCTGGCATGCGCTGCCGCAGCACTTCGAAGCCGGCCCGCTCGGCGTCCTCTCGCAAGAAGGGAATGGGGAACATGACGTTCTCCAGCACGACGATAGATCCTGGAGCCGTGAGCGCATGCAGGCGCCTGAGGACCTCGGGGGACTTGTTCCGCTTGTCTGCCTCCGGTTCCCCCCGAGCGCATGAGCCCATCTCGAAGACGGCGGTCGCGACGATGAGATCAAAGGGGCCTGGCAGCTCGGTGTGGAGGAAGTCGCCTTGGATGATGTGGGGGCTCTCGATCTGCGGTCCCAGGTCCACGCCGAGGACCTCCGCCCCCAGGCGCAGCAGCTCCAGCAGCAGGCCCCCCTCTTGAGGCCCCACCTCCAGGACCTTGCGCCCTCGCAGGTCTCCGAGCGCCAGCTCCGCCCTCATCAGCGCCTGGACCTGCAAGATGTGAAGGGGAGGCTTGACGCGGGCGCGCACGGCCTCGAGTTGCGTGAGCAGCTCGGCGGCCTCCTGTGTCACCGTCTCCAGCTCGCCGATCAGGGTGCGTGCCACGCGGGCTCCCGGCTCCGCGGTTCCTTGGAGCGCCTGGAGGTGGGCCTGGGGCCATCCGCTCTCGGAGTAGGCGGTCCGGATGTCCTGATGGAAACGCGTGTCCGCCGGAAAGACGGGGGAGTACTCCTGGAGCTCCAAGGGGAGCCGCTTCGACCAGCTCTCGTCCGCGAAGTGCGCCTCACACCGGGCGCGCTCTGCTTCGCTGCCCGCATGATGAAAGGCGACCTCCATGAGCGCGCTGGAAGGGTTTGGCAGGGCCTCTAGCTTCTGGAGGAGCGAGGCCCGCGCGGAGCCCTGGCCCTCGGCCGTGCCGTGAAGCAGCTCCCAGAACTCCTGACTGACAGGTCCACTCATTCCTCCCCTCGTACTACAGGCCCGTCCTGCCGGGAACATCACCCCCAGAGAAGTGCCAGCTCCAGAGTGAGCACCTCGAAGGGCTCGGCGCGCACGAGCCCTGCGCCCTTGTGGAGTTCCAGCTGCGTGTAGCGTCCTTCTTCGAGCCGGAGCACCTCCAGCGAGCATTGCTCGGGGTCCACGATCCACAGATGGCCCACACCCTCTCTGGCGTACACCGGCAGCTTGAACTTCCGATCCAGCGTCTGCGTGGACGGTGAGAGCACCTCGCAGACCCAGTCAGGGGGCAGGGTGAGAGCGGCGGCCCGTGGGAACACCGGCATCCAGCGACGCCTCCACCCAGCCACATCCGGCACGAGCACGTCCTCGTCCAGGCGCAGCTCCGGCTCATCCAAGATGAACCAGCCTCCGGGAGCTGGCTCCCCCAGATCGAAGCGGCTCAAGAGCAGCGCACCCAACCGGGAGGCGGCCATGGCATGGGGCGTCGCCGGTCGAGGGCTGACGTACAACGCTCCCGCGATGATCTCCCCTACAACGTTCTCGGGGAGTGCCTCGAGCTCCGCGAGTCTGGCGGGGTTGCGTCCCATGCCTGCACCATTCTGACTTGGACCCTACCTCCCAGGTAGCCTCAACGCAAGTTGCCGAGGGTGGACCTCTTCAGAGCGCCTAACAAAAATAAGGGTTAGGCCTTTCTCACAAGGGGGGAAATCAATCAGTACTTGATGCAGGGCTGCAATGCCACATTCCGCGGTCGAATCTCAGAGTCGTCCCATTGGATTCCGATCATCCCGGCCGGCCCATTCCAAAAACCGCCAAACACGTTGCCGTTCATTCCCGTCTTCGGAAAGTAGTACGGCCCGTGCACGTAGTTCCCTGGCCCGATATTCCTCATGCTGAATGACTTGAAGTCCTGCGCCTGCCACGAGCCCATTGCACGAGCAGTGTCGATGCCTCGTCCCCTTGGTCGCTCTCAGACTGCCGGCACTTCCCATCCTTCCCAGGGCGCTGCTGGGCGGGATGCGGCTTGGGGAACCCGTCCGCGAGCACCTCCTGTTCCGGTGCCATGGAGGGCTGCAGGGTGCCGCACCCGAGGGCGAGCGCTGCGAAGATGACGATGAGCTGGCGCATGCTCATGGCGTCCCCGAGGTGGGCGGGCGCAGAGGACGCCCACTCGCAAAATAGCATTTGCCCTCATGGTCATACATCTCGTCACCACACGGAGCTGCCTCCCCTTCAATCGGCCCCCTCCAGCACCCGCCGTTGATCTCCCGTTCGCCGCGCTTGCAGGGGGGCGTCCTCTGACCTGGGAGCGGCTCCTCAGGCATGGACCTCCCTAGGGAGAGCAACGTGGGCAGCACGGACCCCGGCACGTCCTGGACGCTGGACAGCGCCTCCTCCGCAACGCCCCCGTCCGTGGCGAACGGGGCCAGCTCCTCAGGCGTGGCCAGGAAGGACGCCCGCTCGGGAGGCTCGGGGCGGGAGGGTTGCACCACCCGCACCGCCAGGGCCACGACCATGCCGCTCACCAGGCCCGCGCTGACCAGGGAGCGCCAGGAGGGGAACGCGGGGCGGCGCCGCTCCTCCCGCGAGGAGTCGGTGCTCGGTGGGCGCGCTGGAGCCGTGTCGGAGAGCCGCTCGTCATCCTGCCCGTCCGAGAAAGCGTCCGAGCGGATCTGCCCCCCCTCCTCCGTGGGCACGGCGCTGGGAGTGAGGAGAATGGGCTTGTCTGCCGCGGGCCCCGCCGTCTCCACTAACCCTTGGACATCCTGCTCGAGCTGCTCCGCGGTGCCCCGCGCCTGCCTGTCCTCGCAGAGCAGCCGCAGGGTGAGCGCTTCCAGCTCCAGGCTCACCGTGGCCATGGCGCTCGGGGGCAGCACCTCCCGCTCCACGGGCTCTCCCCCGTCCGTGCACGGGGGCAGGTACACCCCCGTCACCATGCGGTAGAGCACCACTCCCAGGGCGTACAGGTCATCGGCGGGCGTGGAGTGCCAGCGCGCTTCGCTGTCCTTCCTGAAGAGCCACATGAATGCCTTCTGCTCCGGGGGCCGGTAGGCGGTGGTGCCTGGGGGCGCGGTGGTGTCCGTGAGGGGCTTTGCGCCAGCGAACCAGCCTGAGCCCCAGTCCACCAGCACGGCCCTGCCTGCGGCGGTGACGCGGATGTTGTCTCCCTTCACATCCCGGTGCACGGCACCGCGGGCGTGGGCCGTGGCCAGGGCGCCCGCGAGCTGGGCCAGCACCTGCAGCACCTCCCGCGAGGAGCGCGGCTGCTCCCGAAACCAGTCGTACAGCGTGAGGCCCTCCACCCACTCCATGACGAGGTAGGGGTAGCGCTGGCCCTTCGGGGAAGTCCACACGCCCATGTCCTCGTACCCGGGAATGCAGGGGTGCAGACAGCGCTGGAGCAGCTCCGCCTCGCGCGGGAAGCGCGGATCCTGGGGGTTGCGAGCCATCTTGAGAGCCACCGGGAGCGCCTCGGGGTGGCCGGCTCGCTGGGCCCGGAACACCACACCGAAGGTGCCCGAGTCCAGGCGCTCGAGGATGAGCCAAGGGCCCACGGTGAAGCCGTGCACCGGGGCGTGGGGATCGACGGCTGTCACTTCATCGCTCATGAGGGTTCTCCGGAAGAGGCTGGGAGCTGGGGAGAACCCTACCGCAGAGGTAGTCCGGAGAACACCCGCCCCCTTGGGTAGCGTGCTCGACTGCCAGGGTCCGTACGCCCTCGGTGGTACAGACCGGTCAAGAAACCCTGCCCTACCGTGATCACCCTCCATGTCACGGTCCACTGGGCGGCTTCCGCTCCGGCAGAGTTGCCATATCCCTCGGTCCTACGGTCTCGTCCTCAGCCTCGCGCTCGGCCTGCTGCTGCCCTCGGGCACTCATGCCGCCACGGATGGCGATGCTCAGACCTATCTGCGCTCGGCCAAGCAACTCTTGGAGAGCCTCGATTATGAGGAGGCGCTCGAACAGCTCCGTCTGGCCAGACAGGTGTTTCGGACCCGGGAGCAAGAGGTCACGCTGCTCCTCTACGAAGGCATCCTGTTGGCGGAGCTGACCCGGTGGGCCGAGAGCACCGCCGCCTTCAGAAACGCATTGGCGTTGAACTCGGAGGTGCAGTTTCCCGTGCAGGTCTCTCCCAAGGTGAAGGAACGCTTCGAGTCCTTGCGTGAGCAGGCGAAACGCGAACAGGCAGCCATCCTGCCCCCCGCGTCAGAACACGACGCTCCCCTAAAGAAGCCCGAACCGCCGATCGCGTCGGCGATCGAGACGTCCTCGCTCCCGCCGCAGTCGCCTCTCTCAGTTGCCGCCGCCAGTTCCTCACCGAGGGAGCGCTCGCAAAGCTATTCCCTTGTCCCAGCGATTGCTGGAGGCGGCCTGGTAGTGGCGGGCGGAGTCTCCTGGGCCCTCTCTCGCGGTGAACTCAACCGCCTGCGCACGGCTTCGCCCAGCCTCATGAGGGAGAAAGATGTGCGGCGCAGTGTCTCGCGGGGGCGCACTTTGCAGACGCTCGGTATCACCCTCTTGGGGGCGGGGGCGGCTGGACTGCTCACGGCGGCAGGTTTCTACGTGCTCGGAGGACCTGCCGAGCCCATGACACTCGGCGTGGGAACAACTGGGAGCGCCGCCATCATTCACTGGAGGTGGCCATGAGCCCAGGAGTTCTAATGAAGTGCGTCCTCCGTGGAATTCTTGCGCCCCTGCTGTTCGCGCTCTCTGGCTGCATCGACTTCGGTCAGGCGAGTGAGAGGTTCTGCCAACACCACCCCACTCGCTGCGGCGTTCCAGACTCAGGAGTTCCAGACTCAGGAGTTCCAGACTCAGGCGTTCCAGACTCAGGAGTTCCAGACTCAGGCGTTCCAGACTCAGGCGTTCCAGACTCAGGCGTTCCAGACTCAGGCGTTCCAGACTCAGGAGTTCCAGACTCAGGACTTCCAGACTCAGGAGTTCCAGACTCAGGCGTTCCAGACGGAGGTCTGCCCCACAACACTCCTCCCTCCTTCACGGAAAGCACACAGTCTGCTTCGCACGTGGAGGCGCATGGCACCGCCACCTTCCATGTGGCAGCACGGGATGCCGAGAGCAGTTCACTGAACTTCTCCTGGGCGGCTAGCGCAGGTTCCCTTGGAAGTGTTCAGAGTACCGGCACCACCAGCGACGTGGTCTGGTCCGCCGGTACCTGTCTAGCCGGTGGCGCGGTGACCATCACCGTCACGGTCCTGGACGAGCAAGACCTTTTCTCGACCAAAGCCTTCACCGTCTCGACAACTCGCTGCCCCCCCACCTTCATCACGAGCGGGAGTAGTCATTCTTTGAGCCTGATCTCGGACGGAACCGTCCGGGCCTGGGGCCGCAACTCCTCTGGCCAACTCGGCGATGGAACTACCACCCAGCGCCTCACCCCCGTCCAGGTGGCGGGCCTCTCCGGCATCACTGCTCTGGCTGCTGGCTCCTCCCACTCTCTGGCCTTGCGCAACGATGGCACCGTCTGGGCCTGGGGCTCCAATTCCTCTGGCCAGCTCGGCGATGGAACCACTACCCACCGCCTCGCCGCCGTCCAGGTGGCGGGCCTCTCCGGCATCACTGCTCTGGCTGCTGGCTCCTCCCACTCTCTGGCCTTGCGCAACGATGGCACCGTCTGGGCCTGGGGCCGCAACATCTATGG
>NZ_DASPHO010000618.1:0-3710 GCF_035629615.1 Hyalangium sp.
CCGGCTGCTGCTTGAGCAGCTTCCGCTCGCGGGTGCCCATGTCGTAGTCGAAGACGGACGTCGGCGTGACCAGGGAGGTGTACCGGAAGCGCAGCACCGGCGTGTCGAACTCCTCGTTCGAGCTGGGGAACACCGTGTAGACCTGCTCGGGGAGGCGGATGCGGTGGCTGGCGCGCGTCTTCAGGTCGGTGACGACGAGCTGCTGCTGCCCGGTGTCACGCTCGAGCACGAGCAGGTGGTTCTTGAAGAGGGTGATGTCCTCGAGCATCACCTTCTCACGGTGAGGGAGCAGCTCCTTCCAGTGCTTCCGGCCCGGCGCCTTCACCGGCGCGGTGACGAGGCGGAAGTTGCGCCCCCCCGAGTTGGTGCGGATGTAGAAGAGCTCGCCGTGGTGCTCCACGCTGTACTCGTGCTCCTGTTGGCGCGGCTCCAACTGCTGGAGCTGAGCCGTGGGCTTGCTGGCGGGCAGGGCCCACACCTCGCTCGTGGTGGCGCTGTTGGCCTGGACGAACAGGTACTCCCGCGAGCTCGAGCGACTGACCCAGAGCCGGAACCGCTCGTCCTTCTCCTCGTAGACGAGCACGTCGTCCTTCCCATCCGTCCCCACGGTGTGGCGCCACAGCCGGTAGGCGCGCTTGGCGGCGTCATCGGTGATGTAGAAGAAGGTCCGGCTGTCTGCGGCCCAGGCGCCGGAGTAGCCGGAGACCTTCTGGATGAGCTCCGGGCCGAGCTTCCCGGTGCGCAGATCCTTGATGTAGAGGGTGAACTCGTTGAAGCCCGTGGTGTCCACGGAGTACGCCAGCAGGTGGCCGTCGTCGCTCACCTGGAAGGTGGCCACGCGGTAGAACTTGAAGCTCTTGGAGAGCACGTTGGAGTCGAGCAGCACCTCCTCCGGCGCCTCCAGGCTCCCCTTCTTCCGGCAGTGGATGGGGTACTGCTTCCCCTCCTCGGTGCGGGTGTAATAGTAGAAGCCGCCCTTGCGGAAGGGGACCTCCAGGTCCGTCTGCTGGATGCGCCCGAGCATCTCCTCGTAGAGCTTCTTCTGCAGGGCCTCGGTGGGCTTCATCACCTGGGCGGTGTAGGCGGCCTCCGCCTCCAGGTAGGCGCGGACCTCGGGGTTCTCCTTCTCACGCAGCCAGAAATAGTCGTCCTGCCGGGTGTCTCCGTGCAGGGTGACGGGGTGCGGGATGCGCTTCGCCACCGGAGGCGTGGGCGAGGCCGGCGCGGGGCCGGGCGCTGCCACCGAGGGAGCCGAGGCGGCAGCCGCCGGCGTAGGCGAGGGAGCAGAAGCGGTGGCGCAGGCCGCGAGGAGGGCGGCCAGGAGGAGCGGGGAGGAGCGCATGGGGAGAGGAGCCATCAGGGGAGAGGGAGTTCCAGAGCCGGAGGAGCAAGCCAATGCGGGTTCGCTCCCCGGCCCATGAAGAGGATAGCGCGGGTCTTCGTGTCGCGGATGGGGAAGAGGAACGGGCGCTAAGGCCGCATGGCTTACGAGAACAGGTGCTCCAGGCGTGCGAGGTCGGCGTCGCTCGCGCCGGGATGCAGCTGGGCGTCGATCCCATTCTGTCCGAGCCACCGCTCCAGCCTTGTCCACAGGTCGCGCACGCGTCCCTCCATTCAAGGTGAGCCTGACCGCTCGAGCCCGTGAGTGTTCTGCAGCACCACCCGCCAGCCGTCTGGATCCTCGACGGTGACGCCGTGCTGCTGCCAGTAAGGGTTCTCCGGCTCGACCGGGGGGAAGCCGAGCCGTGTGAGCCGCGCCACGATGGCGTCCCGCGCCGTCCGATCCGGGATGTAGAGGACGAGGAGGTTGTCTCGGGTGGGAGCAGGGCAGGGGCTGCCCGCTTCATGGCGGGTGAACTCCAGATGGACACCGTGCCCGGGCAGGCCGATGAAGACGCCGTCATACCCGGCATGCGCCTCGAAGCCCCCGAGGTGCTTCAGGCCGAGCCCCTCGGTGTAGAAGCGGACCACTTCCTCCAGCCGGTCCGTTGGACGGGCGATTCGCAGCTGCACCACGGGCAGCTCCAGCGGCCAGATCTCCGTGCTGCTCATGCGCGCTCCTCTTGCTGCGGTGGGCAGAGCCTACTCATGAGAGCGCAGGCCAGAAACTGGAGCTGTCACGCCCTGGCGCTACAGTCCTGTGGCATGGGACTCGACAAGAGAGAGCTGATGGCTCAGCTCGCCGAACGTCTCCAGCAGAGCGACCGGCTCGCCCACCGCGCCCAGGCCGAGGCGCGCGAGGCTGCACGCTCCCTGGCGACAGAATCTGAGAAGAAAGAGGACGGCCGGGCCGCGATTGAGTACGGCAGCCTTGCCACCGGGCAGGCTGCCCGCGCCCGGCGCCTCCAGGAGGAGCTGGGTGCGCTCGCCGCCTTCCGGGAGTCAGCGCTGCCGCGCTTCGAGCGCCGCAGCCCGGTGGCGCTGGGTGCCATCGTGGATGTGCGCACGGAGGACGACACGGGCTACGACGAGCGCACCTTCTTCTTGCTCCCAGTCGGAGCAGGAACGGAGCTGTCGGGCCCCGGAGGGGATGGCTTCCTCTCCGTCATCACCCCTGCCTCGCCCGTGGGCCGGGCTCTGCTGGGACGCCGCGCCGGCGAGAGCGTCGAGGTGACGCTCGCGGGCGAGGTGCACGAGTGGACGGTGCTCGACGTGGCGTGAGTCCTCGTGGCATGGAGGCCTACCTACCCCACACGTGGTGCTCCTGGGTGGGAGCGACAACCGGTAGACGGAACACCAGATGGAACTCCTCTTCGACAGTGCTTGGCACAAACCTGTATGACAAGCAGTCAGGTGCGAAGTGGGGACACTCCGGCAACAGCGCCCAGCACGAACCTGTATGACAAACGGTCAGGTTCGAGGAAGGGGCGTCCGGCCAGTGCCCTCTCGTGGACTGAGGCGCTGACCTTGGGTTCTCTCGAGGAGAAGCAGCCGACGGCCACGGCACGGGGGACCAAGAGAGAGCGTCACGTTCCCCTCTGTGGCCTGTGAGCCCGGCTGTCCTGAGCGCTGTGTCGCCCGAAGGCTGGTCGAGGCCGGTGGACGGAGCCTCGGGCGACGGGTCAGCTGCCGGCGGCGCTTGGCACAAACCTGTATGACAAGCAGACAACGCGGGCGGAGCGCCAGCTGGCGGCTGTGCCTGGGACGAACCTGTATGACAAGCATACAGGTTGGCAGCGGCTGCGCCCGGCAGCTCGCCTCTGACTGACTCTGGCTCCGGGGGATGCTCATGGAGCGGCTCGGCCGACACGAGGGGAGCCTGGGGTGGGAGGGCTGTCTGGCGAGTTGGCCCCAGGTTGTCGAGAAGGCGCTCATCGGCCGCTTGCAGCAGCGCTGGCAGCTCTCGCCTCAGCGTCTGCGCGTCCCTGTCACACAGGGCATGAAAGGCGCACCACGCCCACTTCTGGGCGGCCTCTGAATCCAGGTGGGGCAGCAGCCTTGCCGCCATGGCCCTGAAGGAGCGCTCTAGCGAGTGAATCAGCAGCAAGTGCCCGGGACGGTTCGCTGCGCGGGCCGCCAGCCTCAGCAGCTCGAACTCCCACTGCACCCACCCTCTGCTTTCCACCTGCCAGCGCGCCGCATCTCTCAGCGCGAAGCAGGCATCTTGCAGCCGCTCCAGCTCTGTCTCCGAGGCGTGCTCGCAGCAGCTGGCCAGTAGCTCTACCGTTGTCTCCCGCTTCAATGCCAGATAACCCTCCAGCAACCGCCGC
>NZ_DASPHO010000619.1:0-30100 GCF_035629615.1 Hyalangium sp.
CATCGTGGATCGTGCGGTGGAGACGGGGCACCGCCTGCGCGGGGGGCCGCTGCCGCGAGCAGAGAGGGTGGAGCCGGTGGAGGTGCTCATCATCGGCGCGGGAGCGGCGGGCCTGTCCGCGGCGTGGCGGTTGGCGGGGGCGGGGCTGAAGGATGTGCGGGTGGTGGAGCTGGATGACGAGCCGGGGGGGACTTCTCGCTCGGGGAAGAACTCGGTGTCCGCGTACCCATGGGGAGCGCACTACCTGCCGGCGCCGCTGGGAGAGCAGGGGGCAGTGCTGCGGCTGATGCGCGAGATGGGCGCGGTGACGGGGGTGGATGCCGAGGGGTACCCGACCTTCGAGGAGGAGCTGCTCATCCGCGAGCCGGACGAGCGGCTCTTCTACCAGGGCGAGTGGTACGAGGGGCTGTACCTGCGGGCGGGTGCGAGTGCCGTGGACCTGAAGGAGGCGCAGCGCTTCGAGGCGCGGATGAATGCGTTTGGGGCGGCGAGGGACGCGAAGGGGCGCAAGGCGTTCGCGGTGCCGACGGCGCTCTCGAGCGACGACGCGGAGTGGACGGCGCTCGACAAGGTGAGCATGGCGCAGTGGATGGAGGCGGAGGGCTTCCGCTCGCCGCGCCTGAAGTGGGTGGTGGACTACGCCTGCCGGGATGACTACGGGATGACGGCCGAGGGCGTCTCCGCGTGGGCGGGCATCTGGTACTTCGCGGCGCGCCAGCATGGAAAGGGAGAGCGCAGCGAGGGGTTCCTGAGCTGGCCCGAGGGCAATGGGCGGTTGATCCAGCAGCTGTTGTCCTCGCTGCCACCGGGGCGGGTGGAGCGGCACGTGCTGGTGCACACGGTGGAGCCGGGCGCGGAGAGCTGCCGGGTGGAGGCGCTGGAGGCGGGGACGGGGAAGCCGCGAGCGTTCCAGGCGCGGCAGGTGGTGTTCGCGGGTCCGCGCTTCGTTGCGGGCCACGTGGTGGCGCCGTGGCGGGAGCAGCGGCCCGAGTGGATGGGGGCCTTCAGCTATGGGCCGTGGGTGGTGGCGAACCTCACGCTGTCGAAGCCGCCCAGGGGGAGAGGCTTCCCGCTGGCCTGGGACAACGTGCTCTACGAGAGCAAGAGCCTGGGCTACGTGGTGGCGACGCACCAGGCGCTGCGGCAGTACGAGGGAGGGCCCACGGTGTTGACGTGGTACCTGCCGATGGTGGGGCAGGACGTGAAGGCCGATCGCGAGAAGGTGCTGTCAGCGGGCTATGGGGAGTGGGAGGCGATGGTGATGGCGGACATGATGCTGGCGCACCCGGGCATCGCCGACCAGGCGCTGAGGCTGGAGGTGATGCGGTGGGGGCACGCAATGGTCCGGCCCTCACCGGGGTTCATGTGGGGCCCGGCGCGCTTCGCGGCGCAGGAGAGCCTGGGCGGCACGCTGCACTTCGCCCACACGGACCTGGGAGGCATGGCGCTGTTCGAGGAGGCCAACTGGTTCGGAGTGAAGGCCGCCGAGCGCGTGCTGAAGGAGTTGGGGCACTCCGGTACGAGCTGGCTGTAGTCCGGGCTCACGGAACCGGGCATGTCTCAGAGAGTGTTGGCCCGACGTGGGCAGGCACAGGAGGGGTGCTTCCCAATACAGAGGCAGGCCCCAAGCTCCACGTGGCTGAGCCGCTTTGAGGGAAAGACGGACATGGAGGGCCACCCGGCGAATAGCTTGGGCGCCCCCAGTGCTGAACCCGTGGCAGCACGGGCCGCTCGCCTCACCGCCGCCCATGTCAGCCTGAGCTGATGTGATGGCAGCCATTGGCAACGAGGAGGGTGGCGGACATGGAACGGATGGGGCTCGTCGCACACGTAGAGCAGCAACTCGAGCGCGTCATTGCGTTGGGCTTGCTGCCAGAGGAGGGACTTCTTCCCTCGGAACACACGCTGGCGCGTCGGTACGGAGTCTCAAGAGCCACGGCCCGGCAGGCACTGCAGCGGCTGGCCGCGAGGGGACTGGTGGTGCAACACCCTGGGCGCAGGAGCCGCGCAGTGGTGATGGACGAGGCCGTGACGCTGGAGAACGTGGGCGTCGTGCTGCATGCAGAGCAGGGCTCGGCACACCCAGAGCGGAGGCAGCTGCTGGCGGCCTACCTGTCGCTCAAGCGGGAAACGATCGTGGAGCTCCTGGTCGCCTGCTGTGAGCACGCCTCAGAGCCGGAGATGGAGCGGCTGCGGGAGGCCTGCTTCGCGTTGAGAGATGCGGCTCGCTGGCACGAGGAAGGCAGAGGCTGGGTACAGTGGGAGTTCGAGCTGCTAAGGCTGGCAGCCCGCGCAGCGGAGCGCCCCGGGCACTTGCTGCTGATTCACTCGCTGGAGCGCTCCTTCAAGGCCATGGCGGCACGGGTGCTGCCCCACCTGGATTCAGAAGCTGCCCAGAAGTGGGCGTGGTGCGCCTTTCATGCGTTGGGCGACAGGGACGCGCAGGCGCTCAGGCGAGAGCTGCCAGGACTGCTCCAAGCGGCCGATGAGCGCCTGCTCGACAACCTGGCGCCAACCTGTCCGCCAGTCAGCACGCCCAATGCGCCCGAAGCGGCGGCGGAGCCGCTCCATGAGCTTTTCCCAAAGCCAGAGTCGACCAGGAGTGAGCTGCCGGGCACGGCCTGTGCCAACCTGGCTGCTTGTCATACAGGTTCAGTCCAAGAGGCGCCGACAGCGAGCCCCCTGCCCGGGTTGTCTGCTTGTCATACCGGCTCATTCCAAGTAGCGCCGGCAGCAGGCCCTCCACCCGAGTCTCCGTTCACTGGCCTCGGCCAGCCTTTGGGCGGCACGGCGCTCGGTGCAAACGGGCTCTCAGGCCTGAGAGAGGAACGTGGTGCGCTCTCTTGGTCCCCTATGCGGTGGCCACTGGCCGCTGCACCCCTGGCGAGCCCAAGGTCAGCGCCTCAGCCCATGGGAGGAAGCTGGCTGGGCGCGCTTTCTCCGAACCTGACTGCTTGTCATACAGGTTCGTGCCGTCGGCGGCCTGTGCCAACCTGACTGCCTGTCATACAGGTTCGTGCCGATCGCTATCGGCGGCAGCCGCCGCCTGATGTTTCGTCTCCCGGTTGCCGCTCTCCCCTGAGGGACGCTGCGTTCAGGGTGGGCAGGTTCTCATGCCCACGGTTTGCCACCGCCCGGTGGAGGAACCTGGAACGGTGGAGGGTCGGCGGAGGGCTGCTCCCAGAGAGCCAGTGCTAGGCTTGCCACTGTCACTCCTTCCCTCGGTGCGACTGATGGCCCTTCCTGACTTCGAGCCGAGCTGGTCCGGACCGGCGCGTGAACTGCTAGATCGCGCCATCGAGCGACACGGAGGATGGAGCATCTGGCAACGCCTGCGCTCGGTGACGTTGGGAACGCGGCTCCTCCGAGGGATGCTCCCGAACCTCAAGGGAAACGGCCGCACATTCCCCCTGCCACCCCAGGTGGTGGTGCGTCCTCGGGAAATGGAAGCCGAGTTCGTGGACTACCCCACCGTGGGCAGCAGGGGCTTCTTCTCTCGGGGGGATGTCCGGTTGGTGGATCCGCATGGCTCGCCGACAGCGCACGCGCCAGCTCTTCGGGACACCTTTCGCGGCCTGAGGAAATACCGCCGCTGGTCACCGCTCGATGCGCTCTATTTCTTTGGCTACGCGCTGACGCACTACCACGCGCTGCCCTTTGCGCTGGGCGAGGGCCAGTTCCTTGGCTATCGCCGCGCTCGGCTCGGCAACGAAGTGTTGGAGGGAGTGGTCGTCAGGCTCTCACCCTTGCTGCACACGCACTGCGAGCGCCAGGTCTTCTTCTTCGACTCCACCGGTGTGCTGCGGCGCCACGACTACGTGGCCGAGATCGTCGGAGGCTGGGCGCGCGGCGCACATTTCTGGGAGGACTACGAGGAGGTCGAGGGGCTGCTTGTCGCGAAGCGGCGTCACGTGGTGGCTCGCCTCTTCGGACAGCCGCTCCCTCCGTTTGTGGCGCTTCATGCGGAGTTCAGTTCGGTGGCGGTCCAGCTCGAACCAGAACCCGACGTTGCGCGGCAGGGCGCTTCCGCGGGCACGAGCCGGTTGGAGCCTGGCAGAGAACACCCATGAAGTAGGAGGGCGCCCAAATGGAGAGCCGCTCCCACATTGAGGCATGGCAGGAGGCTTCACTCGCCCTCCGCAGCCCTCCGCAGCTCGAGGAAGAGCCGCGCCAGATCCTTCAGTTGATAGTGAGCATTGAGGCCGCTCGGGTTGGGGAGCACCCAGAGCCGTGAGCCTCCCAGCTGCTCCGGCTGGAGGCCCAGGCGAGCCTCGGGGCGATGGAAGGCAGCTCGGTAGGCGCTGATCCCCAGCAGCGCGATGACACGCGGGCGATAGCGCCGGGCCTTGGCCTCCAGCCGGCGTCCTCCTTCCACCAGCTCCGCGGGCAACACCTGGTCTGCCGTCGCCGTGGCACGATCCACCACATTGGTGATGCCGCAGCCCAGCTCCAGCAGCTCGTGCTGCTCCGAGGGAGCCAGCAGGCGCTGTGTGAAACCGGCGGCGTACAACGTGGGCCAGAACCGGTTGCCCGGCCGCGCGAAGTGGTACCCCACCACCGCCGAGTACAGGCTCGGGTTGATGCCACAGAAGAGCACCCGGAGCCTCGGCGCGAGCAGGTCCGGCATGGAGCGCCCCACAGCGGCACGCAGCTCTTCCTGGCTGGGCCTCCGAGGTGGACTCATGGCAGGCAACCTACCGAGGGGGCAGGCCCGCTGTCTACCTCACGCGTCACCCGTCCTTTCGCACAGGGCCAGGGGGATGGGAGATTGCTGGCTTTCCCCTGGTCCGCTGGGAGGCGGGCGGTGCATTGCAGCACCGGAGGGCGCTCGGTAATCTCTCCCCATGGCCGAGGATGATGGCAGCAGCGCGCTCGAGACTTCGACGTCACCGCCACCGTCGACAGCGGTATCGGCAGACGCGGCGGCGGACCTCGCTGAGCTCGAGAGCATCGGCTCCCAGATGGCCTATGACTCGTTCCTCGCCGCGGCGAAGGCGCTCGAGCCAGGAATCATCGAGGAGTGCTCCATCGACATCGTCCTCGCCTGCCAGGCCGTGAAGATCGGCGCCGAGAGCGTGCTGGGCAGTGCGGCGGTGGTCGTCGCCAAGCTGCCCAACGTGAACGTCGAGGAACTCTCGATGCTCCCCAGGCTGGCCCAGGGGCTGGCCTTCGCGGCGCTGCAGGTGCAGCGCGAGTTCCAGGCCACCCCCTTCGGGATGATGTTCGAGCGGGCGCAGCTCATTCGCCGCAAGCTTCGCAAGGCCGCCGAGGCCCTCGCCGAGGTCAACCTCCTCCCCGATGCGGACATCGATGAGGTTCGGCTCAACGCGCAGCGAGAGCTCCTGGAGGACTGTCTGGCCCTGGCCGCGGTGTTGAAGCGCAACGAGGCGAAGATCGCTGGCCGCTCCCCGGTAGGGGCCTCCGAGGTCCGCGAGGCGGAGCTGGTCGTCGAGAAGCTGCGAGTGATGCTCGGGCAGCAGAAGGACCCCGGTGACAGCGCGACGCCGTCCCTGGTCAAGGTCATCGAGATGCGGGATCGGTTCTGGACGCTCTTGAAGCAGCGGTACGACGTGCTCTGGCGGTGTGGAGCGTGGCTCTTCGGTCGTGCGGTGGATGATCGCGTACCCCCCCTCCCGTCCCGGCTGGCGCTGGTCCGGAAGCCCCGGAAGACGCCAGGCGAGCGCGAAGCCTCGCGGACGGCGCCGGAGCAGCGGCGGAGCATGAATCCTCCCGCCATCATCCCCTCGCGCATCAACCCTTCCAGTCCGCCCCCGCGCGAGACGGGCCGGCACCTGAGTGATCTGCAGCGTGAGCTGGAGAGGAAGACCCGCTTCCTCGTCCGGATGGGTGTGCTTCCGTCTCCCCAGCCCTGAGGCCGCGCGAGCAGGGCAGGGCGTTACGGGGGAGGCGACTGGGTGGCAGCCGCCGCCACCGACTCGGTGATGACGAGCACCTCGGCGCGACGGTTGAGCTGGCGCTCCTCCTCGGTGGCGGGCTTGGCGCTCACCGGCCACTCTGCACCGAAGCCGCGGATCCTCACCTGCGTCGCGGGGACACCCTGATCGACCAGGTAGCGCCGCACCGCCTGGGCGCGCCGCAGCGACATGAACATGTCGGACGAGTCCGTGCCCTCGGTGTCCGCATGCCCCTCGATGATGATGGTGCCGCCCTTGGCCTGATCCGACACCTGGAGGACGACCTGATCCAGCAGTGGCACCACCCCCGGAAGCTCCGCGGTTCCCTTGGCGAATGGGATCTCTCCACGGATCACGAGTCGCTCCCGCGCAGAGGGCTGGTAGGGACGCTGAGGCTCCCGCGCCGCCTCCGCCTGTGCCTCGGGCGGCTCGCCCCGGGTGAGGGAGTTGAGCTCCCAGGTGCTCACCGGACGGGTGCGATCGTCGTCCGGTGGGGGCTTCGGCGTGGCCAGGGCGAGCTGGAGCTCGCGGTCCGCGTTCTCGTCGATGAAGGAGAGCTTGGGAGGAGGCTCGCTGCGGAAGGAGACTCCGGCCAGCACGCGGAAGCGAGGCGCTCCCAGGGCTCCGCCGAGGCCGGGGCCTCCGAGGATGAAGGCATCCAGTCCGACGAGCAGCGGGAACCGCGCGCCTCCGAGCAAATCCATCGACACCTGGGGAGAGAGCGTGGTGCGCAGGCCCAGCTCTCCTCGGAGGCCCTTGCCCGTGGTGGCCAGCGCGGCCGCCAGGCGGATCTCCGACTTGGCCCCCTGCTTGGCGGCCCCATCGGCGGAGGCCAGGAGGATGGCGGGGCGGAACAGCACACCCGCCTCGAGCGAGGGCTGCAGCCAGCCCAAGGTCGTGCCCACCGTCATGCGCGCGTGGAAGCGCGGGCCATTATCACCCGCCAGGGCGTCGCCGGTGCCCACGGGCAGCCCCACGCCCAGATCCGCTGACAAGTCCACGGGTTGCCGCTGGCGGCTCGACAGCAGGCCCAGACGCGCCTGGAGCACGGGAGTGCCCAGTCCCTGGGCCACCAGCTGGGACAGGCCCACGAGCGTCGGATCATCTCCCTGCTGCCACAGCACGAACGGAAGCTGGGCGCTCACCTCGAGCCACGGCAGCACGCCGTAGCTGGCGGAGAGCAGCGCGGTCGCCCTGTCCCGCACCACTTGCAGATCCTGCTCTCCGTCGCTTAGCACCAGGGGCAGACGCTCGTAGTGCCCCAGCAGGCTGATGCTCAGGCCGCTGGGCACCATGAGCTCGCCGTTGCCGACCAGCAGAGTGCCTCGGCCTACATTGGTCTCGAGCCGCTCGAGGTCAAAGCCCGGTAATTGCTCAGTGGTCTGAGCCGAGGCCAGCGAGCACACGAGCAGCGTCGCGGTGGTTAACCCCCGAGCAGGTGAAAGTATGGTCATGCTTGGGTAGAATCCTACCCCTGTTTGCGTGCGGAGGGGCAAGTGCTCCGGTTCAACGTTCTGTTGGTGCTGTTCCTCGGAGTGCTGGTCTCTTGCAGTCCTGCCGAGCCGCCTGAGGCCGCTGCACTGCGTTCTCAGGAACAGAGTGCGACGCCGGTGCCCCTCACCCGCTCCACTTCAGCTTCGCCAACCTCTATCAATTTTGGCAATCGGAAGGTGGGCACCTCTGTCACCCAGACCGTGAGGCTGACGAACACGTCGAACGACGGCGAAACCGTCACCATCAACAACGTCGCCATCAGCAACCAACCCAACCCTGCGCACTTCACGGTCAGCCCCACGTCCGCCACGATACCCGTGGGCGGCCACGAGGACTTCACGGTGACGTTCACCCCCAGAAGCACGGGGCAGAAGACGGCCACCCTCACGATCGCCAGTCCTTCGACCAGTGCTTCCGTCAGCTTGAGTGGCTTCGGAAAGGCCTCCGCGGCCGATGTGAGCCCGGCCTCACACGCCTTTGGAGACGGGGTCGTGAACGGCCCCAGCGCGAGCACGACCGTGGCGGTGAGCAACATCGGGAATGCCACGTTCCGCATCACCCCGAGCCTGATGGGAGCTGGCGCCGCAGCCTACTTCTTCACTCCCAGCTTTCTCGATGTGGCGGCGGGTGGAACCGAGAGCTTCACGGTGACGTTCGACCCCCAGGCAGGTGGGGCTGCCGATGCCACCCTCACCTTCACCACCAACGAGTCGGGTTCGCCAGCCGTTCAGAGCGTCACCCTGACGGGCAACGGCCTGAATCCCACCCTCTCGGTGCCGACCGCGGTGGCCTTTGGGGAGCATTCCGTGGGAGCGCCGGGCGCCACGCGGTTGCTGACGGTGAGCAACACGGGGATCGCGGGCAACCTGGTCATCTCCAACATCGTCAAGGCAGGCGCAGGCGAGGCCGCCTATAGCTTCACGCCGGCCACGTTGGACGTGCCTCCCGGAGAGAGCAGGACCCTGTCCGTGACGTTTGCTCCCGGCACGGAGAGTGCGGCCGATGCCATCCTGACGCTGACCACCAATGACGTGGCCAATGAGACCGAGGATATCGACCTGTCAGGCACGGGCATCAGTCCCGCCATCTCGGCGGCGGGCTCGCTGGCCTTCGGAGAGCAGCGCATTGGGGCGACTGCTGCGACGCAGACGCTCACGGTGACCAACACGGGCACGTCGGGCACGTTGAAGATCACCGACATCGTCAAGGGAGGCTCGGGGCAGGCTGCCTACAGCTTCACGCCGGCCACGCTGGAGGTGCCCTTTGGCGAGAGCCGGCCTCTGACGGTGACGTTCACTCCCAGCGCGACGGGAGCGGCCAATGCCACCTTGACGCTGGCCACCAACGCTGTGGGCAGTGAGACCTTCACGGTGGCCCTGTCGGGCACGGGCATCAATCCCACCCTCGCGATGCCGAGCTCGCTGGCCTTTGGCGAGCAGGCTGTAGGAGTCCCGGCGGCGACGCGGACGTTGACGGTGCAGAACACGGGGACCGAGGGCAACCTGGTCATCTCCAACATCGTCAAGGCAGGCGCAGGCGAGGCCGCCTACACCTTCTCGCCCGCTACACTCGATGTGCCCCCCGGGGGGAGTCTGCCCCTGACGGTGACGTTCGCTCCCAGCGGGTCGGGGGCGGCCAATGCCACCCTGACGCTGACCACCAACGCTTTGGGCAATGAGACCTTCACGGTGACCCTGTCGGGCACAGGCATCCAGCCCACCATCTCGGTGCCAGGTTCGATGACCTTCAGTGAGCACCGCGTGGGGGCGCCGGGCGCGACGCAGACGTTGACGGTGCAGAACTCGGGCACGGGCACCCTGCGCATCACCAACATCGCCAAGAGCGGCCCGGAGGCCGCGGCCTACAGCTTCTCGCCCGCCACACTGGATGTACCCACCGGGGAGAGCCGGCCCTTGACGGTGACGTTTGCCCCCATCGGGCCGGGGGAGACCGATGCCACCCTGACGCTGACCACCAATGATGTCGCCAGACAGAGCGTGCTGGTGACCCTGTCGGGCACGGGCATCAATCCCACCCTCTCAATGCCGAACACGCTGGCGTTTGGAGAACAGCCCGTGGGAGCACCCACCGCCACGCAGACGTTGACGGTGCAGAACACGGGCACGGGCACCCTGCGCATCACCAACATCGTCAAGGGAGGCTCGGGGCAGGCTGCCTACAGCTTCACGCCGGCTACGCTGGATGTACCCACCGGGGAGAGCCGGACCCTGACGGTGACGTTCTCCCCCAGTGCGTCGGGGACGGCCAATGCCACCCTGACGCTGACCACCAACGATGTGGCCCGAGAGACCTTCACGGTGACTCTGTCGGGCACAGGCACCCGACCCGCCATCACGGTGCCGAACACGCTGGCCTTTGGCGAGCATTCCGTAGGCGCGCCCGCCGCGACGCAGACGCTGACGGTGCAGAACTCGGGCACGTCGGGCACCTTGCGCATCACCAGTATCGCCATGGGGGGCCAGGATCCCTCGGCCTTCACCTTCTCACCTGCCACGTTGGATGTGCCCTTCGGGGAGAGCCGGCCCCTGACGGTGACGTTTGCTCCGGCCGCGCAGGTGGCGGCCAGTGCCTCGTTGACACTGACCACCAATGAGGTGAACCGGACCACCGTGACGGTGACCCTGTCAGGCACGGGTGTCAGTCCCGCGATCATGGTCCCTGGCTCGCGGGACTTTGGAGAGCAGCGCGTGGGGGCGCCGGGGACGACCCAGGCGTTGACGGTGCAGAACACGGGCACGTCGGGCACGTTGAAGATCACCCACATCTCCCAGGCCGGTGCGGGTGCCGCGGCCTACAGCTTCATGCCCACCACGCTGGATGTGCCCTTCGGGCAGACCCGCTCGCTGACGGTGACGTTCGCCCCTGTCTCCGTGGGGTCGGCTCCTGCCACCCTGACGTTGACCACCAATGATGTGGCCAGGCCCACCGTGACGGTGACGCTGTCGGGCACGGGCATCGATCCCACCATCTCGGTGCCGGCCACGCTGGCCTTTGGCGAGCAATCCGTGGGAGCGGTCGGAACGACGCAGACGTTGACGGTGCAGAACTCGGGCACGGGCACCCTGAGCATCACCAACATCGTCAAGGGAGGCTCGGGGAACGCGGCCTACAGCTTCACGCCGGCCACGCTGGATGTGCCAGCAGGGCAGAGCCGGCCTCTGTCGGTGACGTTCACTCCCACCGTGGAGGGGCCCGCTGATGCCACCCTGACGTTGACCACCAATGATGTGGCCAGGCCCACCGTGACGGTGACGCTGTCGGGCACGGGCATCCGGCCCATCATCTCGGTGCCGGGCTCGCTGGCCTTTGGCGAGCACCGCGTGGGGGCGCCCGCCGCGACACAGACGTTGACGGTGCAGAACACAGGTGCGACGGGCAACTTGCGCATCACCCACATCGCGAAGGGAGGTCCGGGGAACGCGGCCTACAGCTTCACGCCGGCCACCCTGGATGTGCCGCCCGGGCAGAGTCGGCCTCTGACGGTGATGTTCGCGCCCGCGGGGGAGGGGCTGGCCGAGGCCAGCCTGACGCTGACCACCAATGATGTGGACAGGCCGACCGTGACGGTGATCCTGACGGGCACCGGTGTGGTTCCCGCCATCCTGGTGCCGGGCTCACTGGCCTTTGGCGAGCACCGCGTCGGGGCGCCCGCCGCGACACAGACGTTGACGGTGCAGAACACGGGTACCTCGGGCACCTTGAGCGTCACCCAGATCGCCAAGAGCGGCCCGGAGCAGGCTGCCTACAGTTTCACGCCCGCCACCGTGGATGTGCCTGCAGGGCAGAGCCGGGACGTGACGGTGACCTTCGCTCCTCTCTCGGAAGGCGCAGCCAACGCCACCCTGACGCTGACCACCAATGATGTGGACAGGCCGACCGTCACCGTGAGTCTGTCAGGGACAGGCATCCGGCCTACCCTCTCGGTGCCGAACACGCTGGCCTTTGGCGAGCACCCGGTGGGCGCGCCCGCCGTGACGCAAACGTTGATGGTGCAGAACACGGGCACGGGCACCCTGAGCATCACGAACATCGCCAAGGGAGGCCCGGGGAACGCGGCCTACAGCTTCACGCCGGCCACGCTGGATGTGCCAGCAGGGCAGAGCCGGCCTCTGTCGGTGTCGTTCGCCCCCATCACCCAGACAGCAGCCAATGCCACCCTGACGCTGACCACCAATGAGGTGAACCGGACTACCGTGACGGTGACCCTGTCAGGCACGGGTATCAATCCCGCCATCACGGTGCCGGCCGCGCTGCCCTTCGGAGACCATCGCGTAGGCGTGCCGGGCGCGACGCAGACGTTGACGGTGCAGAACACGGGCACGTCGGGCACCTTGCGCGTCACCAACATCGCCACAGGAGGCACGGGTGCCGCGGCCTACAGCTTCACGCCCACCACACTGGATGTGCCCAACGGGCAGAGCAGGCCTGTGACGGTGACGTTCACCCCCACCGTGGAGGGGCCCGCCGATGCCACCCTGACGCTGACCACCAATGATGTGAACAGATCCTCCGTGACCGTGGACCTGTCGGGCACGGGCATCGATCCCACCATCTCGGTGCCGGCCACGCTGGCCTTTGGCGAGCAATCCGTGGGAGCGGTCGGAACGACGCAGGCGTTGACGGTGCAGAACACGGGCACGGGCATGTTGCGCATCACCAGCATCACCAGGAGCGGTCCGCAGCAGGCTGCCTTCAACTTCACGCCGAGCACGCTGGATGTGCCAGAAGGACAGACCGGGACCGTGACGGTGACGTTCGCTGCCTCCGCGGAGGGGGCGGCCAGTGCCTCCCTGACGCTGACCACCAATGATGTGGCCCGGCCGACCGTGACGGTGGGACTGGCGGGCACGGGCATCCGACCCACCATCTCGGTGGCCACCTCGCTGCCCTTTGGTGAGCACCGCGTGGGGGTGCCTGGCACGATGCAGACGCTGACGGTGAGCAACTCGGGCACGGGGACCCTGAGCATCACCAACATCACCAAGTCAGGCCCAGGGTCCGCCGCCTACAGCTTCACGCCGAGCACGCTGGATGTGCCAGAAGGACAGACCGGGACCTTGACGGTGACGTTCTCTCCCGCCGTGGAGGGGCTGGCCGAGGCCACCCTGACGCTGACCACCAATGATGTGGACAGATCCTCCGTGACGGTGACCCTGACGGGCACCGGTATCAGGCCCGTTGTCTCGGTGGCGCCCTCGTCGCTCGACTTCGGAGATGTGCAGGTTGACGAGAACTCCACCAGGATGTTGGTGGTGAGCAATATCGGGTCCGGCACCCTGAACATCAGCAACATCGCCAAAGATCCGGGCGCCGTGTTCTATACCTTCACGCCCCCCACGCTGAATGTGCCGGCGGGGCAGAGCAGGACCCTCACGGTGACGTTCCGCCCCACCGTTGAGGGGCAGTCGGACGCCTTCCTGACGCTGACCACCAATGAGGTGGGCAGACCGACGGTCCGCGTGGACCTCTCGGGTTATGGAGGCAGGGCGACCGCTTTGTTGAGTCCCACCTCGCTCGCCTTCGACGGAGTACGGGTCGGCGCCACCAGGCTGAGGACGGTGCGGCTCACCAACACGGGCAGGGCTCCGCTCGTCATCTCCACGGCCCCCACCATCTCGTCCACCTTCTTCACCTACCAGGGCCCGAGCTCCGCGACAATCAACGCGGGCAGCTTCATCGACTTCCAGGTGGCCTTCGCGCCGACGGCCAACATCAGCTACGGCGGCACCCTCACCATCACCTCGAACGCGACGAACAGCCCGACGCCACTGAGCCTCACGGGCTTCGGCGCCAACCCGGAGCTGAACCTCAACCCCACCTCGATCTTCTTCGGAGACGTGCGGGTGGGCACGGACAGCGCCAAGGTTCCCGTCACCGTCAGCAACACGGGTAACGCGGAGCTCATCGTGCAGAGCCTGCCCGTGCAGGGGCCCTTCGCCGTCTCCCTGCGGACCGGCGACGTGCTGCCCAAGACGGTGGTCGCCGGCAGCCCCTTCACCTTCGATGTCGTCTTCAGACCGTCGGCAGAGGGGTCGGGCAGTGGCTCGGTCTCCATCCTCACGGACCTCAACACCACGCCGACGCCGAAGGTGACCCTCTCGGGCACTGGCACGGTGGCGAGGATCGAGCTGTCCCCCACCGCGCTCGACTTCGGTGACCAGCGCGTGGAGCACGTCAGCGGTGTCCAGCCCGTGATCGTCACCAACCGAGGCGCGGCCGAGCTGCAGATCTCCCAGATCATCTTCTCCAACCCCGTGTTCACCATCACGGCGCCGGACCTGCCCACGGATGGCAATCCGCTGCGGATCGGCGCGGGCGAGCAGCGGGCCTTGTCCGTGGTCTTCACCCCCAGCACGCTGGGCCCGACGGCAGGCAAGCTCTTCATCATCAGCAATGCCTTCGAGTCGGTCGATCCGATGGACCTGACGGGCAGCGGTGTCGACGGGCAGATGAGCGTGACGCCGAGCTCCGTTGCCTTCGGTTCAGCGGATGTGGGGGGCACCGGCGTGCAGCAGAGCGTGACGCTCAAGAACATCGGCAGGTACCCGCTGACGATCGAGGAGGTGAACCCTCCGCTCGACACGGCCTTCACCGTCTCCGGCTTGCCCAACGGGCTGGTGCTGCAGCCGAACGATACCTGGCCGTTCACGGTCACCTTCACCCCCATGCAGCGCGGCTACATCTCCTCGTCCGCCGTCATTGAGAGCGATGCCGTCACCAACACGCTCCTCAACCTGGCGATGGCAGGCACAGGCGTGGCCGCGGCCGTGGAGCTGCAGCCCCAGGACATCAACTTCGGCAAGTCCAACGTGGCCGTGTCCGTCACCCAGGACATCGCCATCAAGAACGTGGGCGAGAAGGACCTGTCCGTCTCGAACATCGCCTTCGAGGATGCGGTGGGGGGCCCCGTGGGAGGGGCCCTGGACTTCAGCCTCGACACGGGAGTGGCGCTGCCGCTGGTGGTGCAGCCCGGGAAGAGCACCCTCGTCCGGCTGAAGTTCACCCCTCGGGTGGTGGGCCAGCGCGAGGCGCGGGCCATTGTCTACACGAACGACAGGGCCGCGGAGGCGAACCTCGTGGGTGTAGGCACCTCGCCTCGCCTCGCCCTCTCGGTCGATGGCCAGTCGGTGTCCAAGCTGGAGTTCGGAAACGTGCTGGTGGGCAACCCGTCCGCGTCGACGGTCCTCCGGATCACCAACACGGGTGACGGTCCGCTCACCCTGAGCTCGATGACGGTGGGGGGCGCGGACGTGGCCGCCTTCATCATGACGCCGCCCACGCTCCCCCTCACGCTGCAGGCGGCTTCCTTCGCGGAGGTGTCGGTGTCGGTGAGGCCCGACGCGGAGCGGCCGTTCTCAGGCCAGCTCACGGTCCTGTCCAACGATGGGAGCACGCCGAACGTGACGGTGCCGATGACGGCGGTAGGCGTCCGCCAGCAGATCCAGCTCTCGAAGCTGTCCCTGGACTTCGGGCGGCAGCTCATCAACAACCTGTCGAGCCCGCGCACGGTGACCGTGACGAACAGCAGCGCCTCGCGCGTCACCCTCTCCGCGCTGTCCCTGGAAGGGACGGGGGCCTCGCAGTTCACGCTGGCGGCGCAGCCGCTCCCCAAGACGCTGGAGCCCGGCGCGGAGGTGGAGCTGGCGGCGACCTTCACCCCGCTGGCCGAGGCCGAGGTGGAAGGCAAGCTGAAGATCACCTTCAGCGAGCCCCCGCTGCAGCTCGAGGTGGCGCTGCACGGCCAAGGCATCTCCTCCGTGCTCTCCGTCAGGCCCTCGCCGCTGGACTTCGGCACGGTGCGCACGGGAAGCAGCAAGCGCGAGCAGCCGCTCACCATCGCCAACCTGAGCAGCGAGCCCATCACCCTCTCCGAGCCAGACGTCGTGGGTACTGGCGTGCCCTTCCTCTTCGACAAGGCGGCCCTGCAAGGGCTCACGATTGCGCCGGGCTCGTCCATCATCGTGACGGTGGGCTACCAGCCCTCAGTGGAGACCCTGTCCGAGTTCACCGTCTCCATGGGCACCACCTCGCCGCCCCGTCCCCGCTCGCTAGACTTCCAGATGAAGGGCCGGGCGACGAACCGCCTGCTCACGGTCGATCCCATCAGCCTGGACTTTGGCCGCGTGGACGTGAGCGATCCCATCGAGCCCAGGGTGATCACCGTCGAGAACAAGTCCGCCCAGCAGCAGCGCGTCGTGGTGAAGCTGAAGAATGTCGAGGGGACGGCTTACACGATGGATGCAAGGGGCCTGGGGGATCCCATCCCGGCGGCAGGCAGCGCTACCTTCACGATCGCCTTCCAGCCCCAGAAGGCAGGCTCGGAAGAGAACGAGGTGCAGGTGTGGCTGCAGGGTGAGGCCGAGGCCGAGGCCATCATCCCTGTGATCGGGCATGGCCGTCAGCTCTCGGGGCAGGGCGGTGGCTGCTCCAGCTCCACGCTCGAGCTTGGGAGCTCGGGGATGCTGGCGCTGCTGGCGCTGGTGGCCCTGGGGGCGCGGCGGCGGAGGCGCGAGTAGCCGAATGCCCTTCGACGTCAGGCGGATCCTCGAGCAGCTCGAGTCCGGCACCCCCGCCGATCCCGGGGTGCCGGCCTGGCAGCAGGAGAGCTGGGAGGATCCGGAGGGGTTCGTCGCCGCACTCGCCGTGGCCCACATGGGCCGCGGCGCGCCCCTCAAGAGCCGCACCGCCCAGCACTACGACTTCTTCCACGATCTCGTCGTCCGTCACGGCACGTCGGATCGCATCGCCCTGCGCGCCTACGACAAGAGGAGTGGCTGGCAGGTGCTGGGCTACCGGCAGCTGCACGAGCAGGCCTCGCGGCGCGCCACCGACTGGGCAAAGCAGGGCGTGAAGGCCGGCGCCAAGGTGTGCCTGCTCTACTCCGTCGGCAGTGAGCTGCTCATCTCGCTCGCGGCGGCTTTGGGCTTGGGGGCCTGCATCAGCTACCTGCCGCCCCAGGGCCGGCGCTTCATCAAACGCCGGCTCACCCTGCTCGCACCCGACTTCATCGCCGCCGAGCCGCACCAGACGTTGCTGCTGGAGGGCTTCGAGAAGCAGCTGCTGCAGAGCCGCGGCCAGGGCTCTCCGGCCTTCACCTCTCACACCTACAAGCCCGAAGAGCCGCTGGGGCTCTTGTTCTCGCCGCTGGTGGAGCCGCCGGGCACTCCGGGGCTTCTGACGGCGGAGGATGCCTGGCGCGGGGCACTGGTGGATGGGGTGCTCACCTGGGGCCTCGGGGCCGGGGAGCACCTGGCCGCTCCAGGCAGCCACGCGCTGCAGCACCTGCCTGCGTTCCTCTTTGCCACCCTGCTGCGGGGGGCGACTTATCTCCACCTGGAGCTGGCGGACATCGAGGCCAACCCGGCGCTCCTCACCGAGCACCCGCTGCGCGCGCTCGGCGTCACCCCCGCGCTGCGGGACGTGCTGTTGCGCACCCGCACCCAGCTCAAGAACGTGGCCCACTGGTTCCGCAACCCCGAGGAGCCCATCGACTGGATCGCCTGGCGCGCCTGGGTCAAGCAGTGCGGGGTGTCCACGGTTCCCTCCTCCAACGTGCTCGTGGATCCGGCCGCCGGCGGCGCGGTGCTGTGCTCGCCGAGGCGAGTCAGGGATCTGCACACCGAGGCCCCTCCGGCTCCAGGGCGCCGCTGGGAGCTGCATGACGTCAACATGAGCGGCCAGCAGGCGCCGGGAGACCTGGGGCTCTTCACCCTCATGCCGGACAAGGAGCGCCCGCCTCCCTACCTGGCCCTCACGCGCTCCTATGGCCTGTACCACTACGGGGGGCCGCGGACGGCGAGGAGGGATGGGCGCGTCTACCCGGCCGCCGAGGTCGCCGAGGTCATCCAGGAGCTGGCCTTCGCCCGCGGGGCCACCGTCGTGCCTGCTCCCACGGGGGGCGTGGCGGGCCACTACCGCCAGGTGCTGCTCGTCTTCACCGGCGCCCAGGCCCAGCAGACCAACACCTGGCTGCAGGAGGTCCGCCGCTGCATCGAGCTCCAGCTGGGAGCCGAGCACCTGCCCGACCGCACGGAGTTCATTCCCCTCTACCCTCGCAAGGTGAAGGGGCAGGTAGACGAGGCCTGGTGCCAGATGCAGTACCTGACGGGCGCGCTCTTCCGGAAGAGCTCGGATCCGCTCTTCCAGAGCCTGACTTCGCTGAGGGGCCACTTGCTGGAAAAAACGGAGCAGGGTGTGTGAGGATGGAGCCCTGCGCCAGCCATCGCCACGGAGTGCATCATGGGTGTCCAGGTCGTCATGGGGGCCATGCTGCAGTGCAGCTTCGGCGCGGCCCCTTCATCGCTGGTGGTCCTGCCCACCAACAAGGTGCTGGCCACGACACCGGCGGCCAACATCATGGACAACAAGCCGATGCTGAACATCGCGCCCTTCGGCGTGTGCATGTCCATGGCCAACCCCATGGTGGCCGCGGCGACGGCAGCGGCTCTGGGAGTGCTCACGCCCATGCCCTGCATCCCCGCCACGGCTGCACCGTGGGCTCCCGGTTGCCCCAAGGTGCTGATCGGCAACATGCCGGCCGTGGATAGCAACTGCAAGCTGATGTGCAACTGGGGCGGCGTCATCCAGGTCGTCGTCCCCGGCCAGTTCACGGTGCAAGATGGGTGAGCCCGCGAAGTCCTCAGGTCCTCTCGATCCGCACCTGCTGGACAAGCTGCTGGACGCGCCGGCTCCGGAGCTGGAGAGCTCGGATGATCGGCTGGGGAAGGTCAATGATCGGGTGGCCAAGGGCACCTACCTCGATGCGGCGCGGGCCGCGGAGGCGCTGCTGCGCCAGGGCCTGTATGACGTGCGGCTGGTAGGCCCCTACGTGCTCGGCCTCTTCCTCGAGGGGGGCATGGAGGCGATGCCGGTGGTGTTCCACTCGCTCTCCAGCACCCTGCTGCACAACTGGGAGTTCTTCGGGCCGCACGAGCGCAAGGACGTCTACGCCGACGGGAGCCTGCGCTGGCTGCTCAAGGTGCTCAACAAGCACCTCGAGCACCACGAGCGCCTCAAGGACGAGACGTGGCACCGCTGGCGCGCGGCCTCCAATCGCGAGCCCCTGGAGCAAGCGCTCGCGCTGAGCGAGGAGATCTTCTCCTCGTTCTCCCGGGTGATCCCCAGGAACGGCTGCGAGGCCCCCTTCCGCCGCTTCACCCAGTGGCTCGAGGGCCACCTCCAGTCCCTGCCCACCCCTGTCTCGGCGGAGGAGCCCGAGCCCAAGTCCCAGGAGAAGTCCCAAGAGGAGGACGACGCCCCCTCGCAGGCCAGGCCATCTCCCGCTGCTGCAGCCGGGCCCTCCGTGCCCGTCTCCCCGGCGCTGGCCGAGCTGCTGCGCAAGCTGGCCGCGTTCGACACGCTCGTCGAGCGCCAGGACTTCGGGCGTGCCAGCGTGGTGGCGGCGGACGTGCTGGCGGTGGTGGAGCGCTTCGATCCGCGCGTGTACCTGCCCTCGCTGTTCTCCCGCTTCTTCGCCGGCCTGAGCAAGCATGCCGAGCAGGTGGAGCCGCAGCTGCAAGGCACCGAGTCGCTCTCCTTCCGCGCGCTGGATCAGCTCTACCGCGTGGACCTGGAGACGTTCCTCGCGCAGGGCGAGGACGGGGCGGAGGACTAGGGCCATGCAGCCGGGCCCGCTCGAGCAGCGCATCCGCGAGCGCATCCGCAGCTTTGACATCCCCGCGCTGCTGGATGTGCTGAAGGCCTCCGGCTATGGCGACGCCGAGATTGAATACCGCAGCCACCGGACCACGGTGCGCCAGTCTCAGCTGGTTCATGACATCCAGTTCCTCTACCAGCCGAAGAAGCGCGTCATCATCACGGTGAACGTGGGGCTGCTCAGCACACAGTCACCGCTGCCCTCCTTCCTCATGCGGACGATGGATCAGCTCGACCACGATCGGCTCGAGCGCTTCATCGGCTACTTCGACCACCTGCTGCTGGAGGAGTGCTTCGCCGGGCTGTACCCGGAGCGCAACGAGGCGCTGCTGCCCGGGTGGGCGGACGCGGCAGAGGACCGGATGCGGTTACTACGGCCCACATGCCCCAGCACCATGCACTGGCTCTTCTGCAAGGCGTTCCCCGAGGCGGAGCTCTCCGTCCGCCGGGATGTGCGCCAACAGAAGGTGCCCGCGAAAGAGCTGCGGCTGGGCGCCAGCGCGCTCGGCGAGGGTGACTCCATGGGTGGCTTCGCCTCCATTCCCACCGGCGGCGTGGAGGTGAAGATCCACTGCAACGAGCCCTTCTCCGCCAGCGGCGTGCCCTGGGCCGTGGAGGCGCGTCGCCGCTTCGATGCGGATCTGGCGCCGCTGCTCTCCGAGACGGTGCTGATGCTGACGGTGATCCTCGTCCTACGCGAGAGGGAAGGTTTCTTGCGGATCGAGAGGGATAGCCACCTGGGATATGATCCGCTGCACGGCGCACCTCCGCAGCCGCAGTATGTCCTCCTGTTTTCCGGGGACACCACCACCCTCAGGACACGCGACGCGACAGAGGGGTAGCTTGCTTGACCCCCTCGAGCGCTTCTCCCTAGACTGTCAAGTTGAGCACAGCGGCTCGATTCCTTCCGGCGGATGGTGAAGGGGATGGGCTCTCAGGAGACGAAGCCGCTCGTGTCAAGGAGAAGCCGTGCCCATCCAGGACAAACTACCCAAGTCGCGCATCACCCTCGTCTATCGGACCAACATCAACGGCGAGGCGGAGGACGTCAAGCTTCCCTTCCGCGTCGTGGTGCTTGGTGACTTCTCCCTCGGGAGCTCCAAGGACCGCCAGCTCGACCTGGAAGAGCGCAAGATGCGCTCGGTCACCGGCTCCAACCTCAATGACTTGATGAAGGACATGGGGATGTCCATCGCGTTCGAGGTGGATGACAAGCTCAGCTCGGATGGCGAAGGCAAGATGGCCGTGGAGCTGCCCATCAGCCGGATGAAGTCCTTCCACCCGGACGAGATCGTCCACCACGTGCCCAAGCTCAAGGCGCTGCTGCTGCTGCGCAAGCTCCTGCTGGAGATGCAGTCGGACATCGACAACCGCAAGGAGCTGCGGCGCAAGCTCTACGAGCTGTTCTCCAACAAGGACGAGCTCAAGAAGCTCCTGGAGAGCGATCAGCTGAAGACGTACGCGAGCATGCGCCTGCCCGCCACCGCGCAGCCGCAGGACGCCAAGCCCGTCGTCACGCCCAAGACCATCCCCGCCGTGGTTCCCGCCAAGGCCTGATCCCTTCTCGCCTTTCTCTTCCTTCCAAGTCTCGTATTGATGCCGAGGAGCCTGTAGCTCATGGCCGACAAAAACTATCTCAGTGAGCTGTTCCAAGTCCGGGGACTCGAGGTTCCCACCAGCGCCGAGCCGATGATTGGCACGGGCCTGGTCCCCACCAAGCAGAACGATCTAGAGGCGCCGGGCGAGGAGCGCTTCATGTCCGCCCTGGCGGCGCTGCTCTACAACGTGGAGCCCGTGCAGGACGAGGCGGGGCAGGTCCGCTTCGACAAGGGCGAGGTGATGAAGGCGGTGGCGCGCGTCGATGAGCTCATCGAGGCGCAGATGAACGAGATCATCCACGCCGAGAAGTTCCAGAAGATGGAGTCTGTCTGGCGCGGCCTCGAGGATCTCGTCAACAACACCAACTTCCAGGCCGACATCACCATCGACATCCTGGACGTGGACAAGGAGGAGCTGGCCGAGGACTTCGAGAAGAACTCGAGCAACATCTTCTCCAGCGCCCTGTTCGACAAGGTCTACATCAAGGAGTACGACCAGTTCGGTGGCCGGCCGTACGGCGTGCTGCTGGGCCAGTACGACTTCACCTCCTCGCGCGCGGACATGACGTGGCTGGAGCGCATGGGCAAGGTGGCCAACGCCGCGCACTGTCCGTTCATCGCCGCCGCCGCCCCCCAGTTCTTCGACTGCGAGACCGTAGAGCAGCTCGAGTCGCTGAAGAACCTGGACGGCGTGCTGAGCCACCCGCGCTACAGCAAGTGGATGGAGCTGCGCGACAAGGAGGAGGCCGCGTACATCGGCCTGACGCTGCCGCGCTACGTGGTGCGCCTGCCGTGGGATCCGGACCGCAACCCCTGCGACGTGCTCAACTTCAAGGAGGACGCCGAGGGCGACTCCAAGAAGTACCTGTGGGGCAACACCTCGTACCTGCTGGGCCGCAACCTGGTGAAGGCCTTCGAGATCTCTGGCTGGTGCCAGTCCATCCGAGGCCCCAAGGGTGGCGGGCTCGTCCAGGGCCTGCCGGTGGACACCTTCACCATGCGCGGACAGAAGATGATCCAGGCGCCGGTGGAGATCGCCATCCCGGACTATCGCGAGTACGAGTTCGCCCGCAACGGCTTCATCCCGCTGGTGTACCGCAAGGGCTCGGGTGAGGCGACGTTCTTCAGCACCCAGTCCATCAAGCGGGCCCGGAAGTTCAAGGACCCGAAGGACTCGGAGAACTCGCAGCTCGTCACCAACCTGGCCTACACGTTCTCCATCACGCGGCTCGCGCACTACATCAAGAGCATCATGCGCGACAACATCGGCAGCACCGCGGATGCCGGCTACGTGCAGCGCCAGATCGACGCGTGGCTGGCGGGGTACGTCACCACGGTGTCCAACCCGGATGACCTGACGCTGCGCCGCTTCCCCTTCAAGGCCGCCACCGTCATGGTGGAGGCGCGTGCGGGGGAGATCGGCTGGTACGACTGCAAGGTGGCCGTGCTGCCGCACATCCAGTTCGAAGGCCTCAATGTGGAGTTGATGCTGGAGTCCCGCCTGGGATGACCAGGCGCTTGTTGTAGCAACCCTGACTCGAGAACCAGAAGAAGGAGAGGGAGCCATGCCGCAATTCAGCCGTGCCCTGGACGTCTACCAAGGGTTCAACTTCAAGAAGGACAAGCAGGCGCCAGTGGGCTACGTCACCGAGATGCAGCTCGGCGAGGGTGACAACTTCAAGCTCACCGCGGATCAGGAGACCATCAAGAATCCGCTGCAGCCGGATCAGAACCTGGACAGCAAGGTGGTGGGCGTGCTCAACCACTACCTGTGGGAGACGGGTGTCACGGACGCCATCTACCTCTCCGCGCAGATCTCCACCGCCAACAAGCAGAAGCTGGCCGCGGCGCTGATGGGGACCTGGTCCAGCGTGGACGTGAAGTTCAACTACGTCATCTACGAGTACGACCAGCTGCAGAAGAAGTACTTCAAGTCCAACTGGTCCGATGCCCTCCTCGAGGGCGTGCTGGAGAAGAATGGAGACGACCTGAACCTGTCGGTCGCGGACTCGCCGTCCACGGAGGTGCAGTCGCCCAGCGTCTACGCCATGCAGATCGGCATCAAGCCGCAGACGAAGGAGCAGGCGGTGAACATGTCCACGGGCGTGGGTCTGCAGGTCGTCAAGCAGTGGGGCGTCACCGAGACGGCCCGCTAGTCCCTCTCCGCTAGGAACCAATGCCATGCAGCGCCACAAGCTCGCGCGGGTCCGCTGGCAGGTCGGCCAGACGCTCCTTCCCGAGCACTTTCGCGCCCAGGATGAAGCGCTCTCGTCCGAGTCGCGGCTGCATGCCGAGCTGTCCGGGTTGCCTCAGGTCGGCATCGCCTCGCTCACGTGGAGCGAGGTGCTGCTGGCCGAGGGCAGCCTCTCCCTCTCCTCGCTGACCGCCGCCATGCCCGGCGGCTTCCTGGTGAACGTGCCGGGCAACGCCGCCGTGCCCTCGTTCTCGCTGGAGGCCACAGGCCGCGCGGAGGTCACCGTCTACCTGCACCTCATGGAGGACACGCGCACCACGGAGGGCGTGCCGCTCTACGCGGACGAGCCGCCCAACGTGCAGCGGCTGCTGCGCCGGCTGCAGCTCTCCAGCGAGCAGGCCGTGGATCGGGCGCTCTCCACGCTGCAGCTGGTGTCCTTCTCCAAGAGCCTCGAGGGGTCCTGGCGCCCCGACACGCGGAAGGTGCCGCCGCTGCTCCTGGTGGGCCCCAATCCCTTCCTCAACGAGCTGCTCACCGAGCTGGACGTGCTGCTGGAGAAGGCCCACGGTCAGCTGCGCACCCTGCTGCTGGACAGCTACCAGCGCGGAGAGCGGCTCGCCGCCGCCCGCCGCACCCTGCTAGAGGTCCACCGCCTCCAGGCCCTGCGCGGGGACATGCGCAGCGGCATCTGCCCTCACCCGTACCACTTCTTCGACGCCCTGCGCCGGTTCTACTTCGAGGTGTGCTGCTACCTGGAGCTGGATCCGGCGGGCTCCATGCCCGTCTATGAGCACGACGATCCGGGCGCGGGGCTGTGGGGGTGGATGGAGCTGCTCAACCGGGCCTTCCGCCCGGAGGACACGCGACTCACGTACAAGCCCTTCGACTCCAAGGACGGGCAGTTCATCCTCTCACCGCTGCCCGCGCTGGAGGCGGGCGTGCAGAGCGAGCTGTACCTGCTGGTGCGCAGCGAGGATCCCAGCCAGCCGCCCGCCATGGATGGGGTGAAGGTGGCCAGCCCCTCGCGCCTGCCCGTGGTGCGCCGGCTGGCGCTGCGCGGCATCCCCTTCCAGCACGTGCGGCACCCCGCCTTCCCTCACGCCTTCGGCCCGGAGATCTCCTGGTACAAGCTCTCGCTAGGAGAGGAGTGGCAGTACGCCCTGCGCGACAACGGCATGGCCTTCTACGTCACCCCGGCGCTCCAGGGCACCCAGGTCTTCCTCTTCTGGCGCAGGGCTTGAGATGGCACGCCCCTCCTTCCTCGACAAGTTCACCAGCACCTGGTCGCCGCCGGGCGGTGATGGCGAGCTGGAGCAGGTGCGGCAGAACCTCGAGTCCGTGCTCAACACCAAGGAGGGCTACGGCTACTTCGTCGAGGGCTTCGGCCTGGGGCGCTACACGGAGAAGTACGGCACTCCGAGCCTGCTGAAGACGCTCACCAGCGAGATGCAGCGAGCGGTGGAGGAGCATGAGCCCCGCCTGCAGGACGTGGAGGTGGAGCTGCGCGGGCGGGACTCGGGGCTGTGGCTGCACTTCATGTTGACGGGCACGCTGCGGGGCGCGCCCTGCAAGCTGCGCATCCTCTTCCACACCGTGGGTGGCCTGGTCCGGGTGGAGGAGAACGAGGAATGAGCGAGACCTCCGTCAAAGAGCGGCTGGCCGTGTCGCTCACCCTCACCGTCGGTGGCAAGGCCCACAAGATCATTGCCGGCAGCATCAAGCGCTTCTCGCTGGAGCTGTCGAGCTGGGGCTTCGAGGGCGAGGCGGAGTTCCTGCTGACGGACACCCAGGGAAACAAGGGCAAGGACAACGCCGCCCTGCTGACAGCCTTCCTCAAGCCGGACCTGGTGGAGGTGAAGCTCGAGGTGAAGGCCGTCCTGCCGGAGACCTCGTCCCAGCCGAACCCCACCGCGCTGGAGCTCAAGGGCTTCGTCACCGAGAAGACGCTGGTGGAGGAGGCCGTCACCACCGGAGACAGCGATCTCATCCTCCACCGCCGCTTTGGCATCCGCTTCCAGGATGTGGCGCGGCTGCTGTGGCGGCAGCACTACCCCTGTGCCCTCTACACGTCGAAGACCGTCCAGCAGGTGCTGGACGCGCACAAGGGCGAGAAGATCAGCCTCAAGTACGACTGGGATGCCGTCCTGGGCAGCCAGCACTCCCTGCTCTTCGTGGGGTTGGATCCCCAGCGAGGGGCCAGCTTCTACGACTGGGTGCTGTGGCTCGTGCACGGGCACGGGGGCGTCTTCACCTACGACTACAAGACGCATGGCTACCGGATCGCCGCCGAGAAGGATGCCACGGGCACGCCGCTGGCGCTCTTCCCGCTCAACCTGTCCACGCTGGAGGTGATCCTCCCGGAGGTGATCCGCCACGACGTGACGGTGCTCAACGCCATCGCCGTGGGGCCCCAGACCGAGAGCGTGACGCAGGAGCAGGCCGTCACGGGCATCCGCCAGGACGTGCTGCTGTGCACCCCCATCTCGGACGAGGTGCAGGCCCGGGTGGATCTGGAGACGGCGCGGCTCCGGGTGCGCGGCCCGGAGGTGGAGCTGACGTGGCGCTCCTTCCCCGAGAAGGCGCTTACTCCCGGTGCGCTGGTGAAGCTGCCCTCGGACGATGCCTGGGGCGCAGCGGGCGTGGCCCAGGACGAGACCTTCCGCGTCCGCAGCCTGCTCCTGGACGCCGAGGTCACCAGCGACATGAGTGAGGACGAGGTGTACGGGGATGACTACGCGCTCTTCTCCTTCCGCATGAGCACGCGGCTGGAGCCCCAGGGCGAGCTCCACGTGGACCTGCCCGCGTGGCAGCCCCCGGGCTACCCCCGCTACGTGGAGGGCCTCATCGTCAGCGAGCAGGGGGACAAGAAGGACGAGACGTGGCAGGCCTACACCGACTCGGCCACCTCGCTGGATGGCTACAAGGTGAAGATCCCCCTCTTCGAGGACCAGATCATCCCCACGCCCTTCAACCCCAACCTGCTCCCGGGCCACTTCTACTTCCCCGCCTACAAGGGCGAGCGGGTGCTGGTGGCGCTCGACTTCCGGCGGGCCTGGATCAAGCGCTTCCTGGACTGGCGCACCGGCGCGCGCATGCCCCAGGACGGGCAGGGCGTGCAGCTGCTGGTGGGGAAGACTCCGGAGAACGGCACGGCCATCAAGCACTACTACACGGACGACAAGCCCGTCTTCCTCATGCAGCGCACGAACGACAAGGACACCCAGAAGATCCAGATCGCCGAGGGCACGCTGCTCATCGAGGTGAAGGAAGACCAGTGAGAGGGGAGGGCCACGGGCTCTCCGCCGAGGAAGCGAGGAACCATGGGCAAGCTGGTCTGCACCGTCGAGCTGGACAAGGAGAAAGGCGTCACCGTAAAGGTGGAGAACGCCGACGATCAGATCACCCAGACGGTGGTGATGGATGGCACCAGCATCACCATCACGGTGAAGGGCTCTGAAGAGACGAGCACCTACGTCCAGAAACAAGACAGCGTCGTCATCACCTGCAAAGACTTCACCGTGGATGCGACCGGGACGCTCACCCTCAAGTCGGCGAAGGCCTCGAGCTGGAACAGCCAGGATGTACTCACGGTGGAGAGCACCAAGGACATGAGCCTCACCTCCCAGGCCAAGCTCACCCAGAAGGCGGCGCAGGACGCCACGCTGAAGTCCGACGCCAAGGTGGCCATTGAAGCGGCCATGAACCTGGATCTCAAGGGCATGCAGACCACGCTGGTGGCCTCGGGTGGAGAGAACAAGATTGAGGGCCTCACGCTGAAGATGGAAGGGAAGACGCAGGCGGAGCTGTCCTCCGCCATGACCAAGGTGTCCGGCCAGGGCAAGCTCGGACTCGAGTCGTCGGGTGTGGCGGAGCTCAAGGGAGCGATGACCACGGTCGGCGGGTCGCTCGTCAAGCTGGGGTGAGGGTGCGGTGAGCGTCTCGTCGGAGCTGATCTACCAGGACTTCCTGAAGGAGCTGGATGCGCTGGAGCGCTTCCGGCAGCGCTTCCTGAGCGCGCACCCCACCGTGCCGCTGGACCGGGAGGATCCGCACGTGCGGCGCCTCATCGAGTCCATGGCCTTCTTCTCGGTGCAGACGCGGCTGGCCACGCAGCACAACCTGCGCTCCACCTGGCTGCGGCTGTTCTCCGCCTTCTTCGACTTCCTGCTGCGGCCGCTGCCGGCGGTGGCGCTGGTGCAGGCGCTGCCGGCGGAGAAGATGACGGAGACGGTGGTGCTGCCCCGCGGCACCGAGCTGCGCCTGGCGCCCGCGCACGGCGTGGCGGGCAGCTTCCGCACCCGGCGCCACCTGCGCATCCTCCCCATCTCCACGGAGGGCTCGGAGGTGGTGCGCCTGGTGGATGGCCGCTTCCGGCTCATCCTCCGCTTCGAGTCCAGCTTCCCCCGCCGGGATCCGGTGGGCCTGTTCAGCCTGCTCGTGCGCCACCTGGATGAGTACCGGCCCTCGCTGGCCGTCTACCACGCGCTGCGCAAGCAGCTCACCCAGGTGAGCGTGGTGTACGACGCCCAGGCGGACGAGAGCTCACAGGGCCTGCCGTGCGAGTTCTCCTTCGGGGACGCGCCTGAGGAGCTGGACGACTCGAGTAACTACGAGCACCCGCTGCAGCGCGTGCGCGCCTTCTTCCAGCAGCCCGAGCAGGGGCTCTTCCTCCACGTGGCGGTGCCCTCGCACCGCAAGGAGTGGACGCGCTTCAGCCTGTGCCTGGACCTGGACAAGAGCTGGTCGGTGGGACGCTCGCCCCACCCGGACTTCCTCCAGCCCTTTGTCGTGCCGGTGGAGAACCTCAAGGCCGAGCCCGCTCAGCCCATCGTCGCGGATGGCACCCGCTCCGAGTACACGATCCGCGGCATGACGGCGGGCCGGGAGCTCCAGCTGCACTCCGTCACCGGCGTGTACGTGCTGGGGCAGTCCGGGCGGCTGCCCATGCGCCCGGCCTTCCTCCCCGGTGAGGGGCCGAGCTACGAGCTGGACGAGGGGATGGACGAGGATCTGCGCCCGCGCCACAGCCTGCTGGTTCGCCTGCCCGAGGCCTTCATCGAGCCGCAGAAGCTGCTGGTGGAGGCCCTCTGGTACCAGCCCCAGTTCGTCTCCGAGGCCGTGGGCCGGGTGAGCGTCTCCACCCCAGGCCGGCACGTGGAGGGCCTGGGCTGGCAGCTGGTGGGCCGGCTCGAGGCACACCGAGACAGCGCGCTGCGCAATGACGTGGCAGGTCTGACGCGGCTGCTCGCCTGGAAGGTCAAGTCCACGCTCGAACGCAACGAGCTGGCCGCCCTGCTGAGCTACCTGGGGACTCCCGCCGAGGAGCCCTTCCGCCGCGTCATCCCCTGGCTGCGGGAGCTCAAGGCCACGGTAGCCCCGGATGGCGCGCTGCGTGGATCAGGCCTGTTGCACGTGTACGAGCTGTTGCTGGAGCCTTTTGACGCCAGCGCCGAGCCCTTGGTCCTCTGCTTCCTCGAGCAGGTGCAGCAGCTGCTCGAAGCGTGGAATGCTGAGGCCTCGGTGGTGCTGCGGCCCTCGATTGCAGGGGCAGGCCCCTTCCCGTTGAAGGTGTCTTCATGAAACTCGAGCATTGGCAGAGCATCCTCCGGTCTCACCGGCAGGTGTGCGCGCAGCTGGATCAGTCACTTCCCCCCGCGCCCGGCGCGGGCGAGGAGCGCACACAGGTGCGGGTGGGCTCGCAGGGCCTGGCGCTGCTCCAGCAGCAGCTGCTGGCCGAGGTGGCCGATCTCCAGAAGTCCCTGGGCGGAGCGTACCGGGACGAGGAGATCGACGAGGCGCTGCGCCCCTTCGTCTACTTCGTGGATGAGCTGGTGCTGCGCCGGCTCGCGGAGGCGGAGCAGTCGGACTGGCCGCTCCTCCAGTACAAGCTGTTCGGCATCGACTCGGGGGGAGATCGCTTCTACGAGCAGGCCGACGAGAAGCTGGTGCAGCGCGGCGCCTCTCCGCTCGTCTTCGAGCTGCTGCACTTCTGTCTCACCGCGGGCTTCGAGGGCCGCTACGCGGGGAACACGGCCCGGCTGCGCGAGTACAAGGAGCGGCTGGCGGCGCGCATCCCCAAGCCGGATGCGGTGCCCCTGCCCCCGCCTCCCGCGGCCCAGTCTCCGCTCGTCCACGCCTTCCCCCTGCGCTACTACGTGGTGTCCGGAAGCGTGGTGGTGCTCGTTCCAGTGCTACTGTGGTGGTTGTCGCGATGAGGGAAGAGGTGCAGAGGATGAAGGAGCTCCAGGGGCCCCGCACGCAGCTGGCGCGCCTGGAGAAGTCCATCCACTCCGAGCTCGGATCGCTGACAGCGGGCGCAGCGCCCCTGGTGGATGAGGTCCGCGCGGGGGTGGTGGCGCTCTTCCCGGAGCCCGGCGGCACGCGCCTGGCACCCAAGGAGCACGAGGCCCGGCACGAGAAGCTCGTGCAGACGTTGGATGAGCTGGAAGAAGTTCTCGAGGCACTCCAGCTGGCCGCGCGCTCTGGCCGTTCCGGGGCGAGCCCGCCCCGCGGGGGGAGGTAGCCGTGGGGTCTCCATTGCTGAGCCTGTTGTCGCTGACGCGGGTGCAGGTGGATCCCGCCAAGGCGCTGACCACCGGTGTGCAGCAGCTCAACACGAGCGCGAAGTCCGTCGAGACGAGCGCGGGGACGCTGGGCAAGCTCTGGGAGAAGGTGAGCCCGTACCTCATCTGGGTCCTGGCGATCGCCGCCGCGGCGCTCCTCATCTACGGCATCGTCAAGCTCGTGGGCTGGTACCGCCGCCGGCGCACGGCGGCTCCCGTCTCCAGCGGCCCTCCGCCCATGAGCTCCGGCCGGCTGCTGCAGGTGCGGGGGACGTTCCTCTCCGGGCTGCCCCTGGCCCACCGCGCCGCCGTGGTGGATCTGCCCAACGTGGTGGTGCTCGGGCCCGCGGGCAGCGGCAAGACGCAGCTCATTGGACTGGATGTGGACTGGCAGCGCCAGGCCCGGCAGTTCCTCCCCAGCTACACGGAGGATCCGCTGCTGCAGATGTACCTGGGGCCGGACTGCGTGGTGCAGGAGGTGTCGGCCCCGCTGCTGGAGGACGAGTCGCTCCAGTCCCGCACCGCCCTGCGGCGGATGTGGAGGAAGTGCTTCAACCACCGCCAGAAGGGCCTGGCCGTCATTGCCCTGGACGTGCGCTGGCTCGCGGACACTCCGCCGGATGAGCAGCGGCGCATGGCCCAGCTGCTGCGCGGCAAGCT
>NZ_DASPHO010000620.1:0-9611 GCF_035629615.1 Hyalangium sp.
GGAATCCCCATCCCCCACGGATCCGCCAGCCACCTCGCCGCAAGCAGAGAGCGCGGATGAGGGTCCTCCGAAGGTGGCTGAGGCCCCCCCTCCAGCGAACCCTCGCCCCAGACCTCGCGCCAAGCCGGCCCTCACCAAGCCTGTGGGCAAGGGGACCCTGGCGTTCCGGGTCCGTCCCTTCGCCACGATCTTCATCAATGGGAAGAACTATGGGCAGACACCCATTGCTCCGGTGGAGCTCCCAGCGGCCACGTACACCGTGAGGTTGGTCAACGAGCAGCTCCAGAAGAACGTCACCCAGACGGTCGAGCTCAAGCCGGGCGAGAACAGGGTCGTCAAATTCAACTTCGAGGGGTGAGCCCCTCCGAGGCCAAGCAACACCCCGGGGGCTGAGGTACGCTCCGCCCATCATGCAGGTGGGCAAGTACCAGTTGATCCGTGAGCTCGCCGTGGGCGGCATGGCCGAGGTCTTCCTCGCGAGGACCGCCGGCCCCATGGGCTTCGAGAAGCTGCTGGTGCTCAAGCGCATCCTGCCGCACATGGCCCGGGAGCCGGCCTTCATCCAGATGTTCTTCTCCGAGGCCACGCTGGCCGCCCGGCTCACCCACCCGAACATCGTCCAGATCTTCGACTTCGGTGAGAGCGACGGCTCCTACTACCTGGCCATGGAGTACCTCGATGGGCCCAGCCTGCGGACGCTCCTCGATGACTCGCTCCGGCTCGGGGGCCCGCTGCCGCCCGTGCCGTGCGCTCGCATCATCGCCTCCGCATGCGAGGGGCTCGCCTTCGCCCACGACTTCCGAGACCCGGCCACGGGGCAGCCGCTGGACATCGTCCACCGCGACATCAGCCCGGACAACATCCTGCTGTCACGCCAGGGCGCGGTAAAAGTCGTGGACTTCGGCATCGCCAAGGCCGCGGGCCAGCAGCACCGCACGCAGACGGGGATGATCAAGGGCAAGCTGGCGTACATGCCTCCCGAGCAGATCCGCAACCAGACGCTGGATCGACGGGTGGACGTCTACGCGCTGGGGCTCGTCTTCTACGAGCTGGTCACCGGGCAGCGGCCGTTCGATGCTCCCACGGAGGCCAGCCTCATGCACTCGATCCTGTTCGAGCTGCCGATGCCCGCCGTGCTGCGCCAGCCGGATCTCCCCGAGCCCGTGCAGCGCATCCTCCAGCGCGCGCTCGCCAAGGACCGTGACCAGCGCTACCCGGACTGCTTCGCCTTCCAGGCCGATCTCGAGGAGTACATCCTCTCCACGGGCAGGCCGGTGACGACACAGCACATCGCCCAGCTCATCGCCCAGGTCTCGCCGCCGATTCACGACGCGCCGCTGCCGGCCCTACCGCCGGGGAGTCCTCCCCTCGAAGACACGACGCTCCGAGTGGCTCCGGACCAGAGCACGCTCCCGCCGGGGAGTCCGCCGCTCGAGGACACAATGCTCCGCTCTGCGCCGACCCTGGACTCGCTGCCACCCAGAGTGGACCTCTCCCCCAGCCTCGTGGCCGAGAGCTCTGCGATGGGCATTCCTCGGACCCTGCAGTTGGAGGCTCCTCCTCCCCCTCGTCCCCGGGTAGATGCCATTCCGACCGTGGAGACTCCCGCTGCTCCCTCCCGAAAGACAGGGATGCTGCGCGCGGCGCTCGTCGGCGTGGCGCTGCTCGCCGCGGCAGGCGGGTATCTCCTTGTGGGGAGGACTCCGTCGGCGCCGAGTGACGCTCCTGCCCCCACCCATGCGGAGAGTCCGCCCTCGCCCGAGTCAGCTGCTGTCACCGGAGACACCGGGGACACAGCGCCTCTGGCGGAGAAGGATCCTGCCCCCACGACCGGCAAGCCTGTGAGTCCTCCCCCTGGGAATGCAGCGGGCGAGGCCTCTGCGGGCGTGAGCTCAGAGGTCAGGGCCCACCACGACGCGAAGAGTGGGGTGATCGAGTTCGAGGTCCGGCCCTCGGCGGTCGTCTACCTCGAAGGCAAGCGGCTGATGAAAGGGCCTCGGGGAGTCCTGGACATCAACCCAGGCACCTACACCCTGAGGTTCGTGAACAAGAAGCTGCGAAAGAAGGTGGAGCGCTCGGTCGAAGTGAGGGCGGGACAGACCGCCTTCATCCAGGTGGATCTCCTGCACGACGAGGAGGCCCAGAAACCCTGAGCCTCCTCGCGGGCGGCTCGCTCAAGGAGCGGCGTTCGCGGGGATGGGCGCCTTCTCCTTCTTCTTCGCCCCGGCGAAGTCTCCCGCCTTCACCACGGTGAGCTTGTTGGCATCCACGTGCCGCGTGAGCGCCTTGCGCACCTCCTCGGGCGTCAGCTTCGCCATGCGCTGCTCGAGCGCCGCGTCGAAGTCGAGCGTCCTCCCGAGGAACAGGTAGCTGGCCAGCGTCCGCGCCAGCCCACCGTCCTGCGCGCGCCCCGTCTGCCGGTACTCCAGCAGGCCCGCGCGCGCCTTCTCCAGCTCCTCGGCGGTGAAGCCCTTCTCCATCACCTTGCCCAGCTCCTCTCGCAGCGCGGCCTCCAGCTTCTCGGCGTTCTGCGGGGCGTAGATGGCGTAGGCGTAGAACGAGCCTACCGGATCAATCGCGCCCGCGCTGAGGCCGCTGCCCACGCCGTAGGACAGGCCCTCCTTCTGGCGGATGCGCGTGGCCAGGCGCGAGTTGAGGAAGCCGCCGCCGAACATGAAGTTGCCCAGCATCAGCGCCGGCCAGTCCGGGTTGTCGTCCTTGAGCTGGAGGTTCTGCCCCGCCATGAAGAAGGCATTGGCCTTGTCCGGCGTCTCCACCGCCTGGGTCTGGGCGGCCACGGCCTTGAACGTCTGCGGCACGCGCACGTAGGGCGCCGGGCTCTTCCACCCGGCGAACAGCTCACCCACGAGCGCCGAGAGCTGCTTCGACTCGAAGTCCCCCACCGCGGCCAGCTCGCCCTGCGAGGCGCCATAGAACTCACGGTGGAAGGCCCGCACCTGCTCCAGCGTGACGCCCTTCACCCCGGCGAAGTCCTCCTCCACCGTGGGCGCGTAGTAGGGGTGGCCCTTCGGGTACTGGCTGGAGAGCGCCCGGCGGAAGGCATAGCCACCCCGGGTGTCCGGCTCGGAGCGGGACTTCTCCATCGAGGCCAGCCGCTCCTGCTGCAGGAGCGCGAACTCCTGGGCGTCGAAGGCGGGCTCGCGCAGCACCTCGGCCACCAGCCGCAGCACCTCGGGCAGGTTCTCGCGCTTCGTCTCCACGAAGACGGACGCGCTCGTGGGCCCGCCCTCCACGCTCACGCGCGCCTTGAGCTTGTCGAACGTGTCCTGGAGCTGCTGGCGGCTCTTCGTCTTCGTGCCGCGCAGGAGCATGGCGCCCGTCAGCTTCGCCGCGTACTCCTTGCCCATCACCGCCTGCTCGGTGCCCCAGCGCAGGTTGAGGGCCACGCTCACCATCTCTCCGCGCGTCTTCTTGGGAAGCAGCGCCAGCTTCAGCCCGCCGGGCTGCTGCGAGCGCTGCACGCGCGCCTCGATGTTGGCGGGCGACGGATCGAACGCCTCGCCCTGAGCCACGGCGGCGCGGCCCTGGTAGCCCTGGAGCATGGCGGCCACATCCACCCGCGGCGGCAGCTCCGCGCGATCCGGCTTCGGCGTGGGGATGAACTCGCCCAGCGTCCGGTTGGACGTCTTCAGGAAGGAGGCGGCCACGCGCGCGACGTCCTCCGGCTTCACGCCCTCGATGCGGTCGCGGTGCAGGAACAACAGGCGCCAGTCGCCGATGGCGGCCCACTCGGAGAGGAAGATGGCGGAGCGCTCCGAGTCATTGAGGATGAGCTCCAGCTGCTTGAGCAGGCTCGTCTTCGCGCGGGCCACCTCCTCCGCGGTGAAGGGGGTGCGGGCGGCCTCCTCCACCGTCTTCACCAGCACCTCGCGCGCGGCCTCCACGGACTGGCCCTCGCGCAGCTGGGCGCCGAACACGAGCATGCCTGGATCCTGGAGCTGCAGGTTGTAGCCGTAGGCACGCGCGGCCTTCTTCGGCTCCACCAGGGCCTTGTAGAGCCGGCCCGAGGGGTTGTCGCCGAGCACCTCGGTGAGCACCTCGATGGCGGCGAAGTCCGGGTGGGCGCCCTCGGGCACGTGGTAGCCCGCGACGAGGGCGCCGGTCTCTCCCACGCGGCGCAGCGTTACGTGGCGCTCGCCATCCTGGGTGGGCTCCTCGGTGTAGGTGCGGGGCACGGGCTGCGCGGGCGGGCGCAGCTTGCCGAAGGTGCCCTGGATGAGCTGGAGCGCCTTGGCCTCCTCGAAGCGGCCGGCCACCACGAGCATGGCGTTATCCGGGCGGTAGTACTTCCGATAGAAGGCCTGGAGCCTGTCGATGGGGACGTTCTCCAGGTCCGCGCGCGTGCCGATGGTGGGCTTGCCGTAGTTGTGGAACTGGTAGGCGGCGCTCATCACCCGGCGCAGGAGCACCGAGTGCGGATCATTCTCTCCGCGCTCCAGCTCGTTGCGGACCACGGTCATCTCGCTGTCGAGGTCCTTCTTGGCGATGAAGCTGTTCACCATGCGGTCCGCCTCGAAGGCCAGGGCCCAGGAGAGGTTGGCGTCCGAGGCGGGCAGCGTCTCGAAGTAGTTGGTTCGGTCCAGCCAGGTGGTGCCGTTGGGGCGGGCCCCGCGCTCGGTGAGGGCCTGGGGGATGTTGGTCGTCTTCGGCGTCCCCTTGAACAGCAGGTGCTCGAGCAGGTGGGCCATGCCGGCCTCGCCATAGCCCTCGTGCTTGCTGCCGACGAAGTACGTCACGTTCACGGTGACGGTGGGCTTGGTGGGATCCGGGAAGAGGACGACGCGCAGCCCATTGGGCAGGCGGTACTCGTTGATGCCCTCCACGCTCGCCACGGGGGCAAGCGGGCCTGCCTTGGCCTTGGCCTTGGCCTTGGCGGCCAGTGGCGCCTGGGCCGCTGGAGTCGCCGGCGCCAGGGCCAGGGCCGGGGCGGCGACGAGCAGCAGGGCAGTGAAGAGGGACAGGGGGGCACGACGCATGCGAGCCTCGCGAGTCGGTTGGGGGTGCACGGGGCTACCAACTCCGCGGACCTTACCCGTCATCCCGAGAAAGTACCGGCCGCTCGCACGCCTGGGTGTGGGAGTGTGGATACGGACTGGAAGATCGTCCCTGGGCCTCATTAGTAGTAAGGACCTGTTTCCGGGCCGTCCCTCCATCGGCCCGAGGAGTCTGCGTCACATGAAACGCTTCATCGTCGGCGCCCTGGCCACCATCGGCGCCCTGTCGGTCCTGAGCTTCTTCGGCTTCATCTTCCTGATCGTCATCGCCGCCTCGAGCAAGCCTGGCGTGCCGAGCTCCCTCGTGCTCGAGCTGGATCTGGCCAACCCCCTGCCCGAGCAGGTGCCGGAGGACTCGTTCGCGGGCGCCTTCGGCAACAAGGACACCACCATGCGCGACGTGCTGGACGCGCTGGAGGAGGGCGCCAAGGATGACCGCGTGAAGGCGCTCCTGGTGCGCGTGGAGCAGGTCGGCAGCCTCGCCGCGGCACAGGAGCTGCGGGACGCGGTGAAGGCCTTCCGTGCCAGCGGCAAGAAGGCCATCGCCTTCACGGACAGCTTCGGCGAGGCGGGCAACGCCACCGGCGCCTACTACCTCGCCTCTGCTTTCGATGAGGTCTACATCCAGCCCTCGGGCGACGTGAACCTCACCGGCCTGGCGTTCGAGACTCCTTTCGCGCGAGACGCCTTTGCCAAGCTCGGCGTGCAGCCGCGCATCGGCCAGCGCTACGAGTACAAGAACGCCGTCAACACCTACACCGAGCAGTCCTTCACCGCCCCGCACCGCGAGGCCATGGAGAAGCTGCTCGGCAGCCTCTACGGGCAGATCGTTCGGGGCATCGCCGAGGACCGCAAGCTCAGCGAGGACGAGGTGAAGGCCCTCATCGATCGCGCGCCGCTGCTGGGCCAGGCCGCGCTGGACGCGAAGCTGGTGGACGGGCTGCTCTACCGTGACGAGGTGCTGGCGAAGGTGAAGAAGGAGGCGGGCGACGGGGCGAAGTTGCTCTTCGTGGACAAGTACGTGGAGCGTGCGGGCCGGCCGAACACCAGCGGCGACGCGACGATTGCCCTGGTGTACGGCGTGGGCGGCATCTCGCGTGGCAAGAGCGAGTCCAACCCCTTCAGCGGCGAGCAGGCGTTCGGCGGCGACAGCGTGGCGCTGGCGCTGCGCAAGGCGGCGGATGACTCGAAGGTGAAGGCCATCCTCTTCCGCGTGGACAGCCCGGGCGGCAGCTACGTGGCCAGCGACACCGTGCGCCGCGAGGTGCAGCGCGCCCGCGAGAAGGGCAAGCCCGTCATCATCTCCATGGCCACCTATGCGGCCAGCGGCGGCTACTTCGTCTCCATGGACGCGGACAAAATCGTCGCCCAGCCGGGCACCCTCACCGGCAGCATCGGCGTGTTCGGCGGGAAGATGGTGACGGCGGAGTTCTGGTCCAAGCTGGGCATCAACTGGGAGACGATCGCCCTGGGCAAGGACGCTGCCCTCTACAACACGGACAGCGACTTCACCCCGGAGCAGCTGGCCAAGAACGACGCGATGCTGGACCGCATCTACGTGGACTTCACGGAGAAGGCGGCCAAGGGGCGCAACCTGCCGCTCGAGCAGCTCCAGTCCCTAGCCAAGGGCCGGGTGTGGACGGGCGAGGACGCGAAGGCGAACAAGCTGGTGGACGAGCTCGGCGGCTTCCCCAAGGCGCTGGAGCTGGCCAAGGAGGCGGCGAAGCTGCCCAAGGACGCCGAGGTGCGCCTCCAGACGTACCCGCGCAAGAAGGAGACGGCGGAGATCCTCTCCGAGATGCTCGGCGGCGGCGAGGGCGAGAACAGCGAGGACGAGGCCAACGCCCGCATCTCCGCGGTGGCTCCGTGGACTCCGGTGCTGGAGCAAACCCAGGCGCTGTACCGGCTCGGCGCGCGGCTGGGGCTCGTCGGTGCGAAGCAGGAGGCGCTCAGCGCCCCGGTGCCCGACACCCAGTGGTAGGCGGCTCGCGCGGGCTCCGCAGGCCCACTATCGCGAGGCCTCCTTGCATTGCTGCGTGCAGCGCTTTTCCTCCTCGCTGCACGCCTTGAAGCACGCGTCGTTGTCGTTGCCCGCGTACTTCTTGCAGATCTCCCGGCAGCGCTGGGACTCGTCATCGCAGCGATCCTCGCACCGCTGAGGCTCGCGGCGCCGGTCCTGGGCACCTGCCGGCGTGGCGGAGAGCCACACCCCCATCGCCAGCGCTCCTCCCAGCATCCAACCCTGCATCTTCATTGCAACCTCCCAAGTCTCCCGCGCGGACGCGGCGGCAGAACGGCCGCTGACGCCCCACCCTTCCGGCCCGACTTCAGAGGAGGTGGCGCGCGCCCCAGGTGTTCTGAACCCCTGGGAGCAGGTGACGCGCGCAGGCTACCGGCCCACGGTGACAGTGCCCCGCGCGCGTACCTTGGACCCTATAGCCGACTGAGCAGCTCGCTGCCTGGGCGAGCTTCCACCGGGCGGCCGAAGACGGAGTGGTAGCTGAGCTGCCGACAGCTACAGCGCCGGCGGCGCACGTCGAACACGAGGCAGCGCTCGACCGGCGCCGCGTACACGTGCAGGGTGACGGCGGGGCCCTGCAGCGCGGTGACGCGATGGATGGAGTCCAAAGGACCGCGGTAGTCCACGTGGCCAGCCCCCACCGCCTCGGTGAGGCTCGGTGAGCCCAGCAGGGCGTACCCCGGCTCGAGGCCCCCGGCCAGCAGCGGGTAGTCCTCCAGCTGGAAGGTGCCTGCCTGGATGCTGAACCAGCACTCTTGCTGGGAGTGATCATGGATGGGCGAGGAGGTGCCAGCAGCCCAGCAGTTCACCACCACCTCGAGGCGCGAGTCTCGATAGACGAGGTTGCGCGTGTAGCGGCCTCGCCGAAAGTGGAGGAAGGGCCCCAGCGACTGGGGTTGCACGCGCACCCCTTCCAGCCGCTTGCCGACCTTCATCGCCCCGCTGGCTCCGTGGACTTCCTGCCGAAGACACCGGAGCACCTCTTCCAAGGATGCCTCGTACACGCCGGGAAGATGGACACGGTGTTCTCGCACTACCACCTACCTCTCCCTCACTGAACACTCCTGGGCTCACAGGCCCCACGGCCCCGCGCGCTTGGAGCTCAGGACAGCCCGCCTTCTCGGAGATATCCGGGGAAAACCCTGGGAAATCGCAGGGTTGTGGCGCCCGGGCTGAACACTCTGGCGCCCGTGAAGAAGCCAGGCAGGCGAGAGGCCGGTAAGAGCGTTGACTCCTTTCCCGCCATGGACCGCCGGGGGCGGCAGTGAGGCACGGACCATGAAGAAGCGACTGGGCGACATCTTGCTGGCGCGTGGGGTGGTGGACTCGTTGCAGCTCCAATCAGCGTTGGCGTTCCAGCGCCAGTGGGGCCTGCCCCTGGGTCAGGTGGTGGTGGATCAAGGCTTCGCGCCCGCCGAGCAGGTGTTCTCCGCACTGGAGGAGCAGACGGGCATCGCCGCGGTGGAGCTGGATGCGCAGGTGCTGGAGCCGCGGCTGGCGCGGCTGGTGCCGCTGAAGGTGGCGGAGTCCTACCGGGTGGTTCCGCTGTGGCTGGAGGGCCTGCGAGAGACGACGCTGGTGGTGGCCATCGCGGCGCCGGCGAACCTGGATGCGCTGGACGTCGTCCAGAGCGTGTCGGGCAAGGCGCGGGTGGTTGCGCGGCTCGCCACGGATATGGCCATCCGCCGGGCGATTGCCCGGCTGTACCGCGGTGAGCTGTACGAGGTGTCGAAGCTGGCGGATCCACGGTCCGTCGAGCTGCCCGAGGCCGAGGAAGTGATGGCCTTCATGGCGAACTGCATGATCGAGGACGTGGTCATCGACGACGCCCTCTACGAGGAGGACTCGGCGCAGGCGCCCACGCTGGAGCAGGACGGCCTGCCGCTGCTCTCGCCCCTGGAGCTGGAGCCGGTGCCCTCCCAGCTCGTGCCGGTGGCCACGGCGATCCTGGGTGAGCCGATGCCGCTGGTGCCCTGGGAGCAGACGGAGCGGGTGCTCGTCTACGGCTGGGGCGCCACTGCGACCGTGGGGCTCCTTCGCGTGCTGAACGAGGCGGGGATTCCCACCCGGGAGGCGAGCGCGGCCGAGGTCCGCGGCGCAAGCGAGGACACCGTGGTGGTCGCGCCGCTGCCGTCCCTGGAGGCGCTCGGCCAGCGCGTGGCCGCACGGGTGCTGGTGGCGGGCAAGGCGCCAGAGCTGGAGCTGAGGCGCTCGCAGGCCGTGGGAGCGCTGGGCTTCCTCGCGGCCCCGGTGGATCCAGAGCTGCTGCTGCGCGCGGTGCGCCGGCTGCTGCGGCTGGGGAGCGATCCCTTCTCGCGCGCAGCTTGAGATCGCCGGGCGCTACCGCCCCACCGCCAGTGCCAGCGGAGCGTCCGCCTCCGCGGGCAGCCAGAGCGAGCCAAGCTCCATCGGCACGTGGGTGAAGGGCTCGGCGCGCACCAGGGCGTCCCCCTCGTAGCTGGCTGCGAAGAGCCAGCCGCGCTTGAGGCGCTGGAACACCTCGAGCGTGCGCGCCTCCGGATCGATGAACCAGGCGTAGGACACGCCGTGCTGCGCATACAGCGGCAGCTTGCGCG
>NZ_DASPHO010000621.1:0-18523 GCF_035629615.1 Hyalangium sp.
GGCTCGCCTTTGCGCACCGCGGCATACGTGAGCCTGGGGGTAGCGGTGGGGACAGGGGCGGCAGGTGGGTACTTCGGGTTGCGCTCGCGCAGTGCCCGGACGGAGGTGGAAGGGGCCCCGGTGGATGAGCGAGGCCTCACCACGGGCCTGACGCAGCGTGAAGCCCTCGCTCTGGATGAACGGGCCCGCTCGAGCGCCCGGCTCGCGAACGTCCTCTTTGGCGTCGCGGGCGCCTCGGCCATCGCGGGAGGAACGCTCTGGGTGCTCGGTGCGCCTGTAACGGTCTCCGCCACCCCGGCGGGGGTGACAGTCGGAGGTGAGTTCCCATGAGCCAGTCCTCTCAGTCACGCATCCTGTCCTGGCTCTCCGCGCTGGTGCTGACACTCCTGGTCTCGTTGCCGGGATGCGACTGCGGCTCCACGGGTGCCGACACGCGACGTTACCCGTGCACCCAGGACACCGAGTGCACTTTGGGCTTTGTCTGCCTCGAGGGCGTGTGCCAGCCCGAGGGAGGCCCCGTGGACCCGCCGGATGGTGGGACGGACGCGGGGACACCGGATGGCGGCCCAACGGACGGCGGCCCAACGGACGGCGGCCCGACGGATGGGGGAAGCGACGGCGGGCCGGATGGGGGGAGCGACGGAGGAAGTGACGGGGGGACGGCAGATGGGGGTGGAACGGATGGCGGAGCGGACGCGGGCACGCCGGATGGGGGGAGCCCTCCCCAGCCCACCCAGCTCAACTTCATCACCCCCGCTCAGACGATGGTGGCAGGACAGTGCTCGGGGGCAGTGGTGGTCGAGACGCAAGACTCGATGGGGAGAGCCGCTCCCGTGGACGCGAATACGAACCTCGTCCTGAGCGCACAGCCGAACACAGGCTTCGGCTTCTACCGAGACGCGGCCTGCAGCACCTCCGCCTTCGTCCTGACGCTGCCAGCCGGGAGCAGCCGCGCCACCTTCTATTTCCGAGGGACCGTGGCGCAGTCCGTCCGGATCACCGTGCTGATCAGCGGGATGCTCCCCCCACTCCAGAACGAGACCATTACCCCCGCTGCACCGGCGATCGTGTCCTTCATCACCTCTTCCCAGACACTCCCAGCGGGAGGCTGCTCTTCCCTGGTGGAGCTCGAGGCCCGCGACGCCTACGGCAACCCCTCCCCGTTCTCCTCGCAAACGAGGGTGGCGCTGTTCGCGCAGGCCTCCGCGGGCTTCTCCTTCTTCACGGACGCGGCGTGCACCGCCTCTACCTCCGAGGCGGTGTTCTCCGCGGGCTCCGCGCGGACCCGCTTCTACTTCAAGGGAAAGACCCGCGGCACCTTCCCCCTCACCGCCACGGTCTCGGGCCTCTCCCCGGCGAGCCAGGACGAGACGATCCTCCCTGCGGTGCGCACCGACCTCTGCACCCTGCCGCTCGGCGCCCGCTCGGTGACGTGCCCCATCTCCCCTCCGCAGCTCGACCTGTCGAAGACGCTGCTGATGTTCCAGGCCAGCTCCGACGACGACTCTCCCGACACCGCGAGCTTGCGCTGCTCGCTCACGGCCCTGGACACCCTCACGTGCAGCCGCAATGACGGCGACGAAGGCGACGACGAGCCGGAGATCGATATCGTGTGGCAGACGGCCGAGCTTCCTTCCGGGCTGAAGGTCCAGCACCTGCAGACCACCTGCGGGGGTGCTGCCCTCCGGCAGGTCACCATCCAGCCCGTCGCGAGCCCGCAGAGCACCTTCCTGCTGGTGAGCTCCGAGCAGGACGGCAGCACCCAGGGGGACGATGACTTCTATACCGCTTCGCTCGCCGCGACGAACCGCGTGGACCTCCAGTTCTCCACCCCTTGCACCCCGAGCTGGAGGGCCTCGCTCCAGGTGGTGGAGCTCACCGGCGCTACCGTCACGCGTGGCGTGACAGGCCCCATGAGCGGCACCTCGCTCACCGTCTCCGTCCCGTCGGGGGTGAACCTCAGCTCCTCCGCGCTGCTCTTCACCTACCGGGCCTCTGAGACCGACGACTCGATCATCTGTGACCGGGTCCTGCGGGGAGTGCTCTCACCCAACGCCATCACCTTCACGCGCGGCGCGAATGCTACGGGTTGCACGGACGCGGACATCGACGCCATCTCCTGGGAGCTCATCGACTTCGGTGCGCGCGCGTCAGCACAGCACGTCCATGTGACGATGGACTCGAGCACCTCAGAGGTCGACATGCCCATCACCGCCGTGGATCCGTCGCGCACGCTGGTCTTCGCCAGCGGTCAGTCACAGTCCGGTCAGGCGGGCGGCGAGACCGACTACGAGGAAGACGATGTCATTGGCGCGTCGCTCGGCTGGCATGGGCTCAGGACACCCACGATCCTGACGGTCGCCCGCGGCGCCGAAGAGGGCACCGCGAGGTGGCAATCCACGGTTCTGCAGCTCGAGCCCTGAGCCTCACTGCCGCCAACGGGGAGCACGGAGAGCTCGCGGGGGTGCCCGCCAGCTCTCCGTGACGGCGCTCCTCAGAAGTGCCGGCGAGGAGCCTCGCGCCGCTCGCGGCGGTCCTCGTGCTGCTCGCGCCGATCCTCCTTCAGCTCCTTCTGGTTCTCGCGCAGCTCCTTCTGGCCGAGCTGCATGAGCTCCACGATGATCGAGCGCATCCGCTGCAGGTCCCCGGGCCTCCGGCTGCCCATCAGGGTGGACAGCTCCCGCGCAATCGCCACCTTCGTCCTCAGCGAAGCCGCCTCCGCCCGAGCGTCCCGGACGTCATCGCGCCGGTCGCGGCGGTCATCCTTCAGATCCCGGCGATCATCCGCGTACGCTCCCGGCCTTCCCCAGAGCTCGTCGCGGCCGAGCTCCCGCCGGCTTCCCTGCACCTCCCGGTTGTCCCTGCGGACCTCGGCCTTGTCACGCGCCAGCTCCGCTCGGCCCTCGGCCAGCTCCGCGCGGAGCAGCTCGCCCAGCTGGGCCTCCACCGCGGCCATCCCCCTCTCGCTCCTCTGGGCCCACGCCTGATCGAAGCGCGTCAGCAGGGCCTGGAGCTGGGCCATATCCCACCGGTCGTCGCGCATCTCGCGCTTGTCCTGGTGCACCTCGCGGCGGTCTTGCGTGCGCTCCGAGCGGTTGCGCCAGTCCTGGGCGTGCGCAGCGCCCGCGAGGAAGAGGGAGAGAACCACAAGGGCAGAAGAGAGTCGGTTCATGGTGCGTGTCCGAGAAGGCGGGTTGTGTGAGGGGTCAGCTGCGCCCCTCCGTGTGCGAGACACGGACGGACTGCAGGGCCGTTTATTCGAGCTCCCTCCACCGAACGGCGGCCCCCACTGCGGAATCCGCACCCAGGCCCTGCGCTTTCCGCAGCCGCCGCAGGCCGCGCTCGCGTCCTTCTCCCGCGCTCTACGAGGGTTCTCCGAGCACCGAGGGCTCCTCCGCCGCTCGGCGCATGCCTTGCAGTGTCGAGGAACCAGCCAACCGAGGGCGAGCCGCTGCGCCCCCTCGCCATCCCCAGAGGAGGGAGTCATGGCCCAGTGGGTGCCGATCAGTCTGGATGTGGAGGCGGGGGCCTTCGTGCTCCCCCTCATCGACTTCGCGGACAAAGGGGAGCTCGCGCCGCTGCCTGAGCGGCCGAGAGCCAAGGACCTGACCGATGCCGTCTCAGGTGCGCTCAACACCACCGTGGACTCGACGTTCTCCGTCGGCCTGTTCGGGATGGCCGACACGGATGGAAAGACCCACTGGGACGAGCGCTCGTGGGACTTCGTCAACACCCACGACACCGTCGCGAAGGCGGAGGGAAAGACAGGCTACACGCTCCGGTGGGGCGTCGGCTTCCGGATCCACGTCCAGAACAGCAAGCTCGACAGCAAGGTGCAGCTCACCGACCGGCTGCCCATCGCGTGGGCCTCGGAGTTGGGGCTCTCCCAGGTGTCCTACGCCATCGAGATGTTCGGGCTCTCGGAGCCGGCGGCCCTGGAGTGGCTCCCCACCCCCGGCGTCTTCGATGCCCAGACCGTCCTCAGCCTCGATACCCACATCCGCGACACCGTCTCCAAGGCGCTGCTCGCTCCCGATCCGGACCTGAAGGTCCGCCCCGTGCCGCTGTCCGTCCAGTTCCAAGGGCCCTATGCCCGGCTCGCGGTGAACAAGGCGCTCTCGGTGGCCTTCGCGGTGAGCTCCATCGCCAAGAACCTCACGAAGGAGGCCGCGCTGGCGAAGGCCAAGGCCGCGGGAGAGCGCATCCTGGTGGCGGAGGTGGCCCGGGTCTACGACGTGTGGCAGGCGACCGGCGCCCCTGGCTCGGATGCGTTCAAGCTGGCCCGGCAGACCGCCAGGATGTGGCTCGATGACTCGGAGGCCCAGGACCCGCTGTCCCGGGCGATCGGCCGCCGCTACACCCTGGGGCAGCCCGTCTCCGCCGACGGCGCTGGGAGCGCCAGCGACACCGACTATGACCGGATCGTGCTCCGCTCACAGTCCGTGGCGTCGACGACGGCACAGAAGCTCGGCTTCGGAGACATCACCTCGGTGGACGGCTCGGGAGACACGTCCAAGCTCGTCTACGAGCTCTTCCTCCGGAAGGCGCTCCAGGGGACGAGCCTCCAGGATGGAGTCTCGCGCATGCGAGGAGAGTTCTCCGGGTTCCGCCTGGTCGCCTCGCTGCAGCATGTGGACTCGAAGCTGAAGGCCAACTTCGCGGCCGTCTCTGCGGCCTCCGCGCTCGGTCTGGCGCAGGCGACGTTCGAGCTGCAGAACTGGGGCATGGATCCCAAGGTGACGGCGGGGCTGCTGCAGAAGAGCGCCTTCAGCGAGTCCGAGTTCCCCTCGGTCCGCGCCGCCCTGGGAGAGGCGAAGGCGCAGGTCGCCACGGATCCCTCGCTCCTCCGGCCGGAGGTCACCGAGTTCGTCGCCGGCACGGACTCCGCGGAGCACAGCTTCCCGGGCGCTCGGCTCATCTACCTGGCGCTGAAGCAGCTCCGGAAGGAGCGCAAGTCCCCGGAGGCCCAGGCCTTCGCCGACAAGCTCGGCTTCGAGAAGTCGCACATGAGCGCGGTGTACGACTTCTTCTGGGACAACCCGAGCCCTTCCGTGAAACCGCCGGATGAGGTGCGGGACGAGGCAGAGCGGCTCCTGGAGCTGACGGAGCCGAAGGGCTAACGCAACCACGCATTTCCAAGGGAGAACCGTCATGACTCAGGTGCTGCATGCTCAAGGTGTCCACCAAGGCCTCACCGTGAAAGCCATCCGCGGAGACCGCGCGGCCCTGCTCGCTTTCGATCTCGATTCCCACCTGACGAAGGACCTGACGGGCTTCGCCGTCCAGGTCACCTCGCCGGACGGAAAGTCCGAGTCCCTGCGCAACCGGCTCAACTACGAGCAGGGCGTCCACAGCCAGACGGCGGCGGCGGATCACCCGTTCACGCCGTCCCATGAGGCGCCCTTCCAGAAGTTCCGCTGGTTCCACGCGCCCCACGACGTGGAGGCGGGCGAGTACCGGTACAAAGTGACTGCGATGTACCTGCCCCCGGGGAAGACGAAGCCGGAGCCGGGGCCCTCCGTCACGGTGGCGCTGGAGATCCAGCCGAAGCCCGGGCCCTTCGAGCTGGGCTTCACCCGCGGGAACCTCTCCTCCCAGGCGTACATGGACAAGTGGGGAAAGGATCTCCCCTTCGGGCCGACGCCGAAGTCCCTGGACTACGACTACGCCTCCTTCGAGGAGAAGTACGTGTGGCTCGGGTTCCACGCGCGCAAGATGATGGTCGACTTCATCGACACCTGCGTGAAGGACCCGCACTCCACGCTGGATCTCTTCGCGTACGACATCGACGAGCCGCGCATCGTGAAGCAGCTGGAGGCGCTCAAGGGCCGGCTGCGGGCGGTGCTGGACGACGCCTCCCTGCACACCAAGCCGGGCGCGATGGAGATCGAGGTCCTCAAGCGCCTGAGAGCGTCCGCGGGAGAGAAGAACGTCGTCTCCGGCAACTTCAAGCGCTTCGCGCACAACAAGATCTTCATCCGCAAGGTGAACGGCAAGCCGCACAGCGTGCTCACGGGCTCGGCCAACTTCTCGCTGCGGGGACTGTACGTACAGGCGAACTCGGTGCTGCACTTCCAGGATCCGGACGTGGCGGAGAAGTACGAGGAGGCCTTCGAGACGGCGTTCACCAACATGAAGGGCTTCGCGAAGACGCCCATCTCCCAGCAGTGGTTCGACTTCGAGAAGCCGGGGCTGCCCCGGTTCGGGGTGGCGTTCTCTCCGCACGCGGATGGGACCCTCTCGCTGGATCGGGTGAGCAAGTCGATCGCGAAGGCGCGGAGCTCGGTCATCTACGCCGTCATGGAGCTGGACGGCGGCGGGAAGGTGCTCGAGGAGCTGCGCGGCCTGCCGAAGAAGGATCGCCTGTTCAGCTACGGCGTGACGCAACACTCGAAGGGCCTGTCCCTCTACCGGCCAGGCCACAAGAACGGCGTGCTGGTGGGCTTCGAGGCCCTCAAGGGGCACATGCCACCGTCCTTCCATGAAGAGTGGAGCGGGGGCATGGGGCAGGTGATCCACCACAAGTTCGCGGTGGTGGACTTCAATGACGCGGATCCGGTGGTGTTCGCGGGCTCGTCCAACCTGGCCGAGGGCGGCGAGGAGGCCAACGGCGACAACCTGCTGGCCATCTACGATCGGGCAATCGTCCAGGCGTACGCGGTGGAGGGCATCCGGCTGGTGGACCACTACGAGTTCCGCGACTCGGTCCAGGGCGCGAGCCAGACCCAGCCGCTGATCCTCCAGGGCTCGAAGCTCGAGAAGGGCGCGAAGCCGTGGTGGCAACGGTTCTACGACCCGGAGGACATCAGCTACGTGGAGCGCACGCTCTTCGTGCGCTGAGGTGAGAGCACGTTCTGCCCGCTTGACAGGGTGGGAGCGTGGCTGCTCTCACCTGGGTCCATGCTCTCGCTCCTCCTGGCCACCACGCTCGCGGCGGCTCCCGCCCCCCGCGCCCTTGACTCGGCGACCACCGCCGTCCACATCCCCCAGCTGGACAAGCTCTCCGGCCTCCATGCCTTCATGTCGCGCGCGGGAACCTACGCCGCCCTGCTACGCCCCTCCACCTGGATCCCCGAGTTCCACCCCTTCCTCGCGCTGGACCCCCTGCGCCCGGAGACCCTCACCGCCGTGGGCATCGACCCGGCCGGTCCTACCACCCTCTCCTTCATTCGGAGCGGCGAGGTGTCCTGCTCGCGGCTGGCGGACCCCAAGGCCTTCCAGGCCAAGGCGAACGAGGCGCTGACCTCCACCACCCCCGTCAAGACGGCCACCGCCAAGGGCCTGACGACCGCCAGCGCCCCTCGCGGCACCGGCCGCGCCGGCTACGTCCTCAAGGGACAGGAGGCGTGCTCCTTCGCCACCCGCTATGACGACGATGATCTGTTGAAGGACACGGTGAAGCTGATGGGCAAGGCCCCCGCGCCGGATGCGCGGCTCGGCAAGCTGCCCGGCGCCGTCTACGTCCTCCAGGGCCCCACCGTGGTGGGCCTGGACGGCACCGCTGACGGACTGCAGGCAGAGGGCACGGCCACCCGGCTCCCGCTCCCCCCCTTCCAGACCTCGGGCTCCAGCCCCTATGGAGCCATGAAGCTGGAGGGCCTCCTCTTCAGCCGCGCGCAGGTGGCCCCCGCGGGCCTGTCCCAGGCCGTGGGCGCCGTGCGGTACAGCATTCAGCAGATCTGCGCCTCGTGCCAGCCCGAGCAGGTGCAAGCCGTGGCGCAGGCGGTGACGCAGCAGCTCACGGGACACCTGCTCATGCTCGTGGACAGCGTGCAGGTGAAGGCCTCGCTGCGCACGCCCGAGGGCCGCTTCTTCGCCCCACGCCAGGCGGTGGCCGCGCAGGTGAAGGACGCGGCGAAGCTCAAGGAGGCGCTCGCCCCCCTTGCGCGCTTCCCCGGAGCCCAGGCGCTGGAGAATGGGTACTCGCTCGCCCTCAAGGGCGGCACCGTCTTCGTGCTCCAGAAGGGACAGCAGCTCATCCTCGGCAACGACGAGGCGGTGGTGAAGACCCTGCTCGACTCGCTCTCGGAGAAGGGCGCGAAGCTGCCCCATGCCGTGGACTTCACCGCGGACCCCAAGAAGGTGGCGCGAGGGCTCTCCCAGGTGTCGCTGATCGACATCATGTCCAACCAGCAGCTCGTGGGCCTCTTCGCCATGAGCGCCGAGGCGGGCTCCCTGCTCTCCAACAGTGAGCGCATCTCCGGGTGGCTCGACAGCGCGCCGGGCGGGGGGCACCGCTTCTCCCTCACCTGGACGCTGCCGGCCTCCACCGGCAAGCCCTGATCGCGCTCCCTCCTTCCAATAAATCGAGCCCCCCTGCTGATCCGCCAGCCAGGGGGTGCTAGCATCCCGGAAAACTGCGTCTCCGCTGGAAACTCCGGCGCGAGGCCCCTGCCAAGCCCTTGATCACAGGGTAGACACCGCACCGACTCACACCTACCTCCACCTATTTAATCGCACGACGCAACACCTTTCACGCCACGTCGATAATCAGGTTGTCCCTCACACATTCCCACACCAACTTTCGCGAGGCCCACCGTGACGATCCGCCGCCTTGATGGTCAGCCCCCCGTTGTCCCCACCACCCGCAGCACGGAGTCCCAGGCTGCCAACACCGTGAAGACCCCGGCCGCCACGCCCGCCCGCGCGCAGCCGTCGGTGGAGCAGTCCGGCTTCACCCAGGCGCGCCGCGGCCCCACCGAGCTGACTGGCACGGCGGCCCGCGAGGTTCCCCTGCCCGGGCCGGTGTCGCCCTCGAGCCGCGAGGGCCAGGCCGCGGTGCAGACCTCGCTCGACTACCTCAACAAGCAGTCCCCCCAGACGCTGCTCGGCCCCGCCTTCGACGCGTCCAAGGCCTTCACCCCGCGCACCATCGAGCGGGACGAGCTGGGCATGACGCACGTGCGCCTGGACCGCATGCACGAGGGCACGAAGGTCTTCGGCGAGCAGGTGATCAGCCACCTGGACCGCGAGGGCCAGGTGGACAGCGTCACGGGGAACGCCTCGGAGATCCCCGCGGGCCTGGGCTCCAAGGAGACGAAGCTCTCCGCCAAGGATGCGCTGGCCATCGCGCAGAAGGACTTCGCGGGCAAGACGGACCGCAAGCCGACGATGGAGAAGGTCGTCTTCCAGGACGCCGAGGGCAAGTACCACACCGGCTACCACGTGGAGCTGACCAACACCACCAACAAGGACGCGCGCCCGCAGCGGCAGAACTACCTGATCGACGGTGACACCGGGAAGGTCCACGAGAAGTGGAACCAGATGGGCGGCATCGAGATCCCCGGGCGGAACGTGACGGAGCCCACGCCGGTGACGGGCTCGGCCACTCCGAACGCCGAGATCAAGGACATGGCCACCACCACCTCGAAGATCACGCTCGGCCAGGACGCGACGATCGACAAGCTGAAGCTGGACCTGGACCTGGCCCACACGTACCGGGGTGACCTGAAGGTGACGCTGACGAGCCCCTCGGGCAAGTCGGCGGTGATCAGCGACCGCGCGGGCGGCAGCGCGGACGACCTCAAGGGCTCGTTCGACCTGTCCACCCAGTTCGCCGGCGAGAAGACCGCGGGCGAGTGGACGCTCACCGTGGAGGACAAGGCCCGCCGCGACACGGGCACCCTGAAGAACTGGAGCCTCACGGCCACCCCGAAGGCGGACCAGCCTCCTCCTCCTCCTCCTCCCGTGGGCAGCGGGGACGACGCCTCGATCTACAGCGGCAAGGTGGATCTGAACACGAAGCAGAACGCGGACGGGAGCTTCAGCCTGGATGACGCCTCGCGCGGCAAGGGCGTGGTGACGCTGGACGCGCAGAACAAGCAGCAGGCGAGCAACCCGGTGGCCTTCAAGGACGCCAACAACACCTGGGGTGAGGCCGGCGACGACTCACGCACCAAGGCCGCGGTGGACGCGCACTACGGCGCGCAGATGACGTACGACTTCTACAAGAACGTGCTCGGCCGCGACTCGCTGGACGGCAAGGGCGAGAAGCTCCAGTCCAACGTCCACATCCGCAACAACTACGTGAACGCCTACTGGGACGGCTCGCAGATGAACTACGGCGACGGCGACGGCAAGACGGCCGGTCCGCTGACCACGCTGGACATCGCCGGCCACGAGATCACCCACGGCCTCACCGAGCGCACCGCGGGCCTCGTCTACAGCGGCGAGTCCGGCGGCCTGAACGAGGCCTTCAGCGACATCATGGGCACCGGCGTGGAGTGGTACGCCTCCCAGAAGAACGAGGCGGTGAAGTTCGACTGGGCCGTAGGAGAGGACGCCTGGACGCCGAACAACGGCGACCCGACGGACGCCCTGCGCTACATGAACGACCCGACGAAGGACAACTACTCGGTCGATCACTACAGCAACTACCCGAAGCAGACCGAGGTCCACGGCTCCAGCGGCATCGCCAACAACGCGTTCTACCTGCTGTCCAACGGCGGTACGAACAAGACCTCGAAGGCGACGGTGGAGGGCGGCATCGGGATCGAGAAGGGCCTGAAGATCTACGGCCGCGCCCTGACCAACTACATGACGCCGCGGACCACCTTCGCCGAGGCGCGTGACGCCACCATCAAGGCGGCCACGGACCTGTACGGGGCCGACTCGGTGGAGGTGGCCAAGGTGAAGGAGAGCTGGAGCGCGGTGGGCGTGGAGACCAAGAAGTAGCTCCCCCCCACTGGCGTCAGGCCGGACGTTCCTGGCGCCAGCGCGGCCACCCGCCCTGCCGGTCCTCCTCGGAGGACATGTGGAGCAGCAAGGCCGCGTTGAAGTCATTGCCATCCACGGTTCCCACCAGCCGCCCTTGCTCCAGCACCAGGAGCAAGGGCGGTTGTGCTTCCACCATCCGCTGCATCGCGGACCAGGCGTCGTCTCCGGGCCTCACCTCCACCGCCGGCTGCACGCGCTCGCGGACGGTGAGGCGCGGACGCTCGGGCTCGGGGACCTTCAGCAGATCTCCGAGCGCCACCCACCCCACCGGCTGGTCCTGCTCGGTGGCGGGGAGTGCCACCCGCCTGGCGCGGCGAAGATCCCCCAGGGCCTCCTCCACGGAGGTGTCGAGCTCCACGCCGTGGAACCGGGGTGTCATCACCTGCTCCACCCGCAGCTTCTCGAGCACGGCGCGGATCCGCACCTGCCGGGCCTCCCCCTCGGCGCCGGTGAGGACGAGCAGGGCGATGAGGAAGAGGAAGGGGTTGAGCGTGAACAACCCCACGAGGAAGAAGATCAGCGCGAAGCCCTTGCCCACCGTCGCGGCCACGCGCGTGGCGCGCACCATGCCCAGCCGCCCCGCGAGCAGCCCGCGCAGGATGCGCCCGCCATCCATGGGAAAGGCCGGGACCAGGTTGAAGACCCCGAGGAAGAGGTTGAGGCCCGCCAGATACGAGACGGCGAACCGCGGGCTGAAGGAGCGCGACTCGGGCAGCAGCGCCAGAGCCGCGAGGAGCAGGGCCCCCAGGCCGATGCTCGTCAGCGGACCGACGAGCGCCATGAGGTCCTCGTCCCGGTGGCGCCGGGGCAGCTCTGTCACCTCCGACACGCCGCCGACGATCATCAAGGTGATGGAGCGCACCTGGCCTCCGGTGCGCAGCGCATAGACAACGTGGGCCAGCTCGTGGAGGAGCACGGAGGCGAACAGCCCCACCGCCACAGCGAGCCCCCAGAGGACAGGAGCCCCTCCCACGAGCTCTGGCGGAACCTCTGCCAGCCGCGCGGCTTGACGGACCACGCCTCCGAACATGAAGGCGAGCAGCGGCAGCGCGAGGATGAGGGAGAAGTGGATGCGGATGGGGATGCCTCGGAACGAGGCCACCTGGAACGCCCCTCGCGTGCTGCGCATCACCACCTCCTCGGAGAACTCCAGTCCTTGGAGAAGCTCCGTCCTGCCGGGGTGGGAAGCACGTGGCTGGGAAGGGGCTGACTGGCCGCCCGGACTCCTCCTGCCTACCTTCCTCCTCTGTGGGGGGGTTGGAGGCAGGGTCATGAGGCACCCATGGAGCATGGTGAAGGCCGCGTATCAGGTGGTGCGAACCATCCGGGATCCCGAGCGGCTGGAGGACATCGTGGAGCTGGCGGGAGTGCTCGCTCCCCCCCGGGCGCTGGGGCGCATCACGGAAGGCCTCCGGAGCATCCCCTCGGCCGCCGAGGCGCTGCGGGAGCGCCCGCGGATCGGACCTGTGGATGTGGCGGCCCTGCGCACCCTGCCCCCCGGAACGCTCGGCCGGGCCTTCGGGGACCATCTGCTGGACAACGGATTGGACCTGGCCGCGCTGCCCCGCCTGCCGGCCCGGACAGACGCGGAGTACTTCCGCGCCCACATGCTGGAGGTGCATGACGTCTGGCACGTGCTCACGGGCTTCTCCACCCAGGTGGCCGGGGAGCTGGGCCTGCAGGCCTTCAGCCTGGCGCAGCTGGGCAGCCCCTTCGCCGCGGGCATCCTCACCGGGGGGCTGGCCAACACCCTGCTCTTCGCCTTCCCTGAGCGGGACGTGCGCATGCGCGCCATCGTCCGCGGGTGGCTCCTCGGCAAGCGCGCCCGGCTCCTCTTCGGAGCGGCCTGGGCGCGGATGTGGGAGAGACCGCTGGCGGAGGTGCGGGCGAGCTTCGGACTGGAGGTGGCGGCCGTGGAGGCGTTGCTGCCGCCCGTTGCCCAATCGTGCTAGAGGGGCGGCCCATGCCCATGGACGGAACTCCCGAGAAGGACCCTCTTCGCGCACGGCTCGAGCAGATGGAGAAGCAGGCCGAGCTGGGCGGCGGCACGGACCGCATCGCCAAGCAGCACGAGTCCGGCAAGCTCACCGCGCGCGAGCGCATCGACCTGCTGCTGGATCCCGGCTCCTTCTGCGAGCTGGACAAGTTCGTCACCCACCGCTCGAGCGACTTCGGCATGGGGGACAAGAAGATCCTCGGGGACGGCGTCGTCACGGGCTACGGCACGGTGGAGGGGCGCAAGGTGTTCGTCTTCGCGCAGGACTTCACCGTGTTTGGCGGCTCGCTGTCGGGCGCGTACGCGCAGAAGATCTGCAAGATCATGGATCTGGCCACGCGGGTGGGCGCGCCCGTCATCGGCCTGAACGACTCGGGCGGCGCGCGCATCCAGGAGGGCGTGGAGAGCCTGGCCGGCTACGCGGACATCTTCCTGCGCAACACGCTGGCCTCGGGCGTGGTGCCGCAGCTCTCTCTCATCCTGGGCCCGTGCGCGGGCGGCGCGGTGTACTCGCCGGCGATCACCGACTTCATCCTCATGGTGAAGGACACCTCGTACATGTTCATCACCGGCCCGGACGTCATCAAGACGGTGACGCACGAGGAGGTGACGAAGGAGGCGCTGGGCGGCGCGCTCACGCACAACCAGAAGTCCGGCGTGGCGCACTTCGCCGCGGAGAACGAGCAGGCCTCCATCCTCATGACGCGCGAGCTGCTCTCGTTCCTGCCCTCCAACAACCAGGAGGATCCGCCCGTCCAGCCGTGTGATGACGATCCGTTCCGGGCCGAGGAGAGCCTGAAGGACATCGTCCCCAGCAACCCGAACAAGCCCTACGACATCAAGGAGATCATCCGGGCCGTCGTGGACCACAAGCACTTCTTCGAGGTGCAGGAGCACTTCGCGAAGAACATCGTGGTGGGCTTCGCGCGGATGAACGGGCGGCCCGTGGGCGTGGTGGCCAACCAGCCGGCGGTGCTGGCGGGGTGCCTGGACATCGACGCGAGCGTGAAGGCGGCGCGCTTCGTGCGCTTCTGCGACTGCTTCAACATCCCGCTCGTCACCTTCGTGGACGTGCCGGGCTTCCTGCCGGGCACGGACCAGGAGTGGGGCGGCATCATCACCCACGGGGCGAAGCTCCTGTATGCGTTCGCCGAGGCCACGGTGCCCAAGGTGACGGTGATTACGCGCAAGGCCTACGGCGGGGCGTATGACGTGATGGCGTCCAAGCACATCCGCGCGGACATCAACTACGCATACCCCTCGGCGGAGATCGCGGTGATGGGGCCGGAGGGCGCGGTGAACATCATCTTCCGCAACGAGCTGGGCAAGGCCGCGGAGGCCAACGCGGAGCGGACGCGGCTGGTGAACGAGTACCGGGACAAGTTCGCCAACCCCTTCAAGGCGGCGGAGCTGGGCTACATCGACGAGGTGATCCGTCCGGAGCAGACGCGGGCCCGGGTCATCCAGGCGCTGGAGATGCTGAAGGACAAGCGGCAGGAGAACCTGCCTCGCAAGCACGGCAACATCCCCTTGTAAGGCCGGACGAGCCTCCCCGAGGAGCAGGCAGGCGCGCGCCCTCGGGGAAATTCTAAGGCAGCGCACGAGCTTTGAAGGGTGCTCACCAAGGAGACCTCTTTGTCACACCCTCGCCTCATCCTGTTCCTGTCCGATGTCGAAGGTAACCTCACCGCCCTGCGCCAGACGCTGCGACGCATCTGTGAGGAGATCGGCCAGCCTACGCCCGAAGTGAAGTGGACCCAGAGCCACAGCGCGTTGGCGGATGCAGGTTGGCACGTGGCGGAAGTCACGGTGCCCACGGCCCGGAAGCCCCGCGAGGGCCACCTGGAGGAGCACCTGGAGAAGCTGACGCAGGCGCTGGCGCAGGACTTCCGGGATCGCGCAGTGGGGCTGTACGCGGACAGGGGCAACAGCTACGCGCGGGTGTGTGTGGGCGGCCCGGGGCGGCCCTCGAAGACGCTGGAGGGCGAGTTCCTGGATGTGCTGCGGCAGTCGGCGAAGTGGCTGGAGGTGGAGACGACGGTGCTCGCCCGGCTGCTGGGCAACAACCCGGCGCGCAACCTGCTGGCGGCGGCGGTGGACTTCGGCGAGGACGCTCAGGCAGCGGCCGAGCAGCCTCCCCAGCCTCCGGAGCCCGACGAGGAGGACCGCTTCGTAGACGCCAAGCTGTCCGAGGCCCGCGCGCTGATGGAGCGCTACCTCACCTCCACGCGCAAGTAGCACATGGTAGGCAGGAGGGCGCGTGGTAGCGTCCAATGACTGTGAATCCAGCTCTGGAGCAGTTCCTCACAGCGACCAGGCAGCTTGTGGATGTGGTGGGCTTCGACCACATCCGGTTGGGCGCCGTTGTCACGACGGCCAAGCCGAACCTCATCGTCGCCCTGAACGCGAGGCTGATCCGCCGTAGGACAGCGCCCCCTGCGCTGGCGATGCTCACTGCGGGTCCTGTCACCGCGTTTCAGAGCGACATTCCGATCACAGAGCTTGAGTACATCCTCCAGCGACTGGATCTGGGGGAACTCCAACAGTGGCGAGATCCTCAGGGCCGGGTCGTCTTGCTTCCTCTGACCCTGCAGGTGCATCCCCAACTGAGAGGCCCTTCAGACTGGTATTACGCTCGCGATGCCCATGAGGACCCTGGCCGCTGCTCCAAAGTGACAGCCAGCGGACTCATTCTCAAGGAGGCCGTGGGCCACGACGAGTCGGTGGATGCCCTCATCGCCCGAGAGTCGAACTACACCTACTCGTCACTCTCGCGAGTCACCAGGGCGTTCACGGATTTCTCCCTTGATCGCTCGAGTTGGTCCAACCAAAAGAGCAAGATCGAGTTCGTCGCGCCATGGCCCATTCACTCGCTCTCGGCGGGCAGCGATGGCACCTCCCTCCGGGTAGACACGGAAGCACTCACGGGACTGGATCCCTCTCGGTTCATCCTGAATGTGGAGGGGCGCCGCGCAGATCGCAGGTTCGATGCTTCTGACCTGCGCTGGCAAGCAGCTCCCGCGGCAGCGGCAGAGAGAGCGACGTACACCACCCGCATCGACGCTCGGGACCTCGGGCCCACGGCCGTCAACCTCTACATCACCGGCGTTCCCGACGTGCTGCTTCGCGCCGAAGTCCAGCACGAGCAGCTACCCTTGCAGGCGTCCCCCAGGGCTCCGGGCTGGCTTAAAATGTTCTCTCGTTCCCACCCCGAGGGTCGGCGTGTCGAGGCACCGGAGGGGACGCATCTGACGAAGCTTCGCGTGTCTGGCTTCCGGTTGCTCCAATCGGCTGAACTCGAGCTGCGACCGCCCTTCACCGTGATTGTCGGCCCCAACCAGAGCGGGAAGAGCTCCGTCCTGGAGGCGCTCCAGCTCCTCTCGGAAGCCGCGAGAGGCGAGCTGTCTGAGGCACTGGTTCGACGAGGAGGGCTTGGCGCACTCCTGACGAGGGGTGGACAGAGTACAACGGTCACCCTCGAGGCAGAGCTGAGTACTCCCCAGGCGCCTGCGCTGCGCTACCTGCTCTCCGTGAGCCCCTTGGGGGCCTATGACTTCGCCATCGCCGACGAGCACCTCTCTCAGCAAGTGAACCACCAATGGGAGCCACTGCTGACCCGGCGGGGCGCCCAGGCCACCCTCGCGGGCGTCACCCTCGCCGTCCCCAACGAGCGCGAGTCGATGCTCTCGCAGCTGGGCATGGCACACCCCGTCATCGAAGCCATCCGCCTCTCGCTGGCGGCGATTGCCATCTACCCTTACTTCCGCACCGGTGCCGCCTGGGCAGATCCCGACGCAGTCCCCATGCGCCGGCCGGTACGTCTGGAGCCTGGAGCGCGGTTGGCCCGCTCGGGCGACAACCTGGCCGCGGTGCTCTCCTCGATGCGCGATGAGCGTCCCGAGGACTGGGAGGAGTACCTGGGGATCGTCCGTCTCGCCTTCCCGCAATTGAAGGACCTGCGCATGCCTGCGGTCAGCCGAGGCACCGTGCAGCTCTTCTGGGATGAAGACTCTGGGCAATCGTTCGATGCGTCGGAGCTATCAGATGGCACGCTGAGCTTCCTGGCCATCCTCTGCGCCATCTTCCAACCAGGCAGCGCGCTCATCGCCGTGGATGAGCCCGAGCAACACCTCCATCCAGATGCGCTGCGGAGGCTCGTGGGAGCCGCGCGCTCCCTCTCGGATCGTCAGCCCATCCTCTTCACCACCCAATCGGACACGCTCATCGGCCTGCTCGATGAGTCTCCAGAGTCCGTCGTCGTCGCCAACCGAGGCCCGGAAGGTGCGCTGTTGGTGCGCCCCGACCTGGCGCAACTCCAGGAGTGGCTCAAGAACTTCAGCCTGCGTGAGATGCGCCGTGATCTCGAAAGCTGGGACCCCGAGTCGTGATCCACGTCCAGCTCATCACTGAAGACAGGACCGGTGGCGGACTGGACGAAGTCATCCGCGCCAGCGTCCAAGCCCGGCGGGCCCAAGAGGGGCGAGAACCCCTGAGGTTCCCTCGCAAGCCAGGCAACGTCGACGGAGCAGCGCAACTCCTCAAGGAGTGCGCGAAATACGAGCTGTACCGGTTCCACTACCCACCCCGCTTTGACCATGTCTTCTACGTCATCGATGCGCGCAACGTCTGGCATTTGAAGCAGCTGGGTGTCAGCGCCCCAGAGCCTCCTCTCCACAAGTCACTCGTGCCTCTCCTCGAGAGCGTCAAGAAGGAGATGGCGGTCATGGCTCGGGAGCGACGCAACGACGACGAGTGGGCACGCATCTCGGCTGGCTTCCACCCCCATGTGCTCGTTTGGGAGCGCGAGTCCCTCATCCTTCCTGTCGCCGACAAGCTCGGACTGGGCGATGCCGTAGAGGATGTCTACGGAGAGCGGCAGGCCTTCGAGACCGTCAGGGAACTTCTCCGCCGCACCAAGCACCGCAAGTACGACAAGGCCATCCACGGGCCACTGCTTCTCGGGCAGATCGCCCGCGATGCTTCCTTGCGCGCCACTGTGCTCTCCTCCAACCCCAGCCTCCAATCCTTGGTGGACGAGTTGGCGGCGCTCTAAGACAGCGAGCGAGCGCCTCCTGAGATCTGCCGCTTCTCTCAAGAGAAGCTTGCGCGGCGCAACCCACATGGCAATGTGTCTACCTGATGAGTCACTCAGCAGAGACACTACCTGTAGAGGAAGGTTCGCTGCCGGCCAGCGCGGCTCCCTCGCCCGGCGTGGAGACCCACCTCGTCTTCCTGCCTGACCGCGCGTCTCCCCGCTTCTTCGTGTGGGGAGCGAAGGCCCAGACCTCGGCGCTCGCTCCTGCCGGCATGCCGGGCAAGGCCCTGCTCGTGGACGAGCACCTGCACGCCCGCGAGTTCGAGGGCATGGCCGTCCCCCTCCTGGGGGCACTCCCCCGGCTGGCGGCGTTGAGCACCCATGAGTTGGAGCGGCTCTCCGCCTCCTGGGCCGTCTGGAGCTTCGCCGCGAAGCTGGCTCTGGAGCTCATCGGGCACGAGCGCCTCGTGCCCCGCATCCTCTCCGTGGACAGTGAGACGCAGGCTCGCTCGGTCGTCGCGCTCTCGCTGCCCACCGACATGGAGCGGGTCACCGCGTTGGCCAAGGCCTTCCCGCTGGCCGCCCACGCCGTGCCCGACGACGACGACGCGGACAGCCCCAGCCCGGCACGCAAGCGCACTCGGTCCCTCCGCACGGAGGACCCGCTGCGGATCTGGGCCCCCGAGCCCCTCCTCCGGGCCTTCCTGGACTTCGCCGCCGATCTCCTCGTCCGCGTCAGCACGGTCCGCCTGCCGCCGGCACGGGGAGAGCGGAAT
>NZ_DASPHO010000622.1:0-2783 GCF_035629615.1 Hyalangium sp.
TCCCGCTCATGCTCCTGGGGCTGTGGGACCAGTGGATGGACGGGCTGGGGCCGGACGTGGCCTGAGGAGCGGGGACTTCCGAGTGTGAGCCTCCGGGGTATGGTGGGCCGATGATCCAGACCCCCTGGAGCGTGAAGGCCCCTGCCTGGTGGGCAGTCCCCCGCCTCGTACAGATCTTCTTTCTGCTCGTGGCTCCCCTGGCGCTCGCGGAGCCCGTCACGGTCAACCCGGAGACGGAGCTCTCCCTGGAGTTCAGCGCGAAGGGCGCCACCACCTGCATCCTCGTGCCAGAGAAGCGGTACGACGCTCAGGCGTGTGCGGGGATTCCCCAGAAGGAGGCCTCGGCTCGAGAGGGAGAAGACCAGAGCGTGCGCGCGCTGGTGATCCTGCGACAACCCGAGCAGGTGTTCATCCTGACGGTGGCGAGCATCAAGAGGCCGGAGATCGGCCAGATGTACGATCAGAACATCCGCGGCTTCATCGAGGGCACGCTGAAGCGGCTGACCGAGGACTTCGGCGCCACCGCACGCGCCGTGGAGGACTCGGAGAAGCCGTACACCGTTCAGCAGGTGAGGGGTGTTCCCGTGGCCCGTTGGGAGTACACGACGGAGCTGCCCGAGGAAGATGAGCGGGCGAACACGGCCAGCGCGGTGGTCTACCTCATCCCTTCGCGAGACACGCTTGACGTCCTCTCGATCAACACCCATCAGCGGGACCTGGCGGAGGCCCGGGCCGTGGGCGAGCAGGTGATCTCCACGCTGAAGCTCCCACTCACGATCAAGGTGGAGGAGTTCGGTGGCGACATGACCTTCGCGCTCGGGAAGGATATCGCCAGCGTGCTCGTGCTCGCGGCGCTGGTGATCGGGCTCGGGGTGGCGATGTGGCGGCGCTCCAGAAAGGCGCCCTCATCCGTCGGCAAGAGAGACGACACGGCCATCCCGAGGGAGTAGGGTGGGGGAGTAGAGCGTTCAGCTCTAGAGCATCTAGCTCACCCGAGCCCCGCCAGCCTGGCGGCTCTCGCCATCTCAGAGACGGCCCTTGAACGGACAGACCGAGCACCGCATCGCCCTCTTCCTCGACTTCGAGAACCTGGTCACCAACACCGGCATCAGCTCCACGAACTTCGACCTGCAGCCCTCGCTGGATCGGCTGCTGGAGAAGGGCAAGGTGGTCTTCCGCCGCGCCTACTGTGACTGGTCGCGCTTCCAGGAAGCCAAGACGCGCCTGCACGACTACGGGGTGGAGCTGCTGGATGTGCCGCCCTCGACACGCGCGGGGAAGAATGGCGCAGACATGCGCCTGGTGATCGACGCGCTGGAGCTGTGCTACGCGCGCGAGCACATCGATACTTTTGTCATCGCCTCGGGAGACAGCGACTTCTGCCCGCTGGCCTACAAGCTGCGCGAGAATGGCCGCACCGTGATCGGCCTGGCGGTGAAGGGCTCGACCTCGCCCCTGTTCGTGAAGGCCTGTGACGAGTTCCTCTACCTGCGCCCCAAGCAGGCCCGCGGGGACAAGGACAAGCGGGACTCGATCGCCGCCGAGGAGGAAACCTCCACCGCCTCGCGCTCCGGGCACCGAGGCAAGGGACATGGCGGCAAGGCAGCCGAGCAAGAGGCCAAGGCCAAGCACAAGGTACCGGAGATCGCCCGCTCGGTGGTGAAGCGGCTGCTCGGGAGCGCGACGGGTCCCCTGAATCCCTCGCTCATCAAGGAGACCATCGTCCGCAAGGAGCCGGACTTCGATGAGCGCGATCATGGCTTCCCCTCCCTCGCCCGGATGCTCGAGGCCATGGAGCAGGAGGGACTGCTGAAGCGGCAGCAGCAGGGCCGGCAGTGGTATGTGGTGTCGCCGGAGGCGGCCACCCCCCCAGCGCGCGGTGGGCACTCGAAGCGCGCAGCGGCGCACGTGGAGACCGAGGACGAGGATCTGGAGGAGTACCCGGATCCTGAGGACGCGGAGGGCTAGCCGCTGCTCGTAGTGGGCTCCCAGAGCTGGGAGGATGAGGACGGGCGCGCCCGGCAAACCTGTCATACAAGCAGACAGGTTCGGCCAGAGCGCCCCGTCCGGGTGCCTTGGAGCCGGCTTGTCAGGCCGCCAGCTTCTTGCTCACGGCGGCCAGCAGCGCCTCGATGGACTTGCGCGCATCGCCGAACAGCATGCGCGTGTTGTCCAGCAGGAAGAGCGGGTTGTCCACGCCTGCGTAACCAGCCGCCATGCCGCGCTTGAGCACCACCACCAGCTTGGCCTTCCACACCTCCAGCACCGGCATCCCGTAGATGGGGCTGGAGGCATCATCCAGCGCGCCCGGGTTGACGATGTCGTTGGCGCCGATCACGAGCACCACGTCCGTGCTCGCGAAGTCGTGGTTGATGTGCTCCATCTCCATCACGATGTCGTACTGCACGCCGGCCTCGGCCAGCAGCACGTTCATGTGCCCCGGCAGACGGCCCGCCACCGGGTGGATGGCGAAGCGGACGTTGATCCCCTTGCTGCGCAGCTCGCGGGTGAGCTGCTCCACCGCACTCTGCGCGCGCGCCACCGCCATGCCGTAGCCCGGCACGATGATGACGCTCTTCGCCGCGCTCAGCCGGGCCGCCGTCTCGTCCGCGGAGAGCTCCCTCACCTCGCCCGAGCGAGGGATCTCGGAGGTCTTCACGTCCCCCGTGCCGAAGCCGCCGAACACCACGTTGAGGATGGAGCGGTTCATCGCCCGGCACATGATGATGGACAGGATCGCGCCGCTGGCGCCCACCAGCGCCCCCGTGACGATGAGCAGATCG
>NZ_DASPHO010000623.1:0-2908 GCF_035629615.1 Hyalangium sp.
AGGATCGGGTCCGACAGACGCACGTCGTTCCGGGAGTCGCTGGCGGCCACCCACAGCCGCAGCACCTCCGCGCCGTACTGCTGGGTGATCTTCTGCGGGGCGACGGCGTTGCCCTGGCTCCTGGACATCTTCTCGCCCTGCCCGTCGAGCACGAAGCCGTGCGTGAGGCAGGCCTGGAAGGGCGACACGTCCCGAGTGCCCACGGACACCATCATCGACGCGGAGAGCCAATCGCGCTGCTGATCACTCCCCTCCAGGCACAGGTCCGCTGGGAGGCGCTGCCGCCGCTCGAGCACCGCCGAGAACATGCACGCCGAGTCGAACCCCTTCTCCAGGATGTCCGTCTCGCGCCGGAACCTGCTCCCGCCGCAGGAGGCACACCGGAAGTCCGCTCCCAGGAACTCCTCCACCGGCGCTCGGTGCCACACGCCCGCGCCGTCCCTCTCCACCGCCGCCGCCACGCGCTCCATCACCTCCGGAGACACGACGGCCTCTCCGCAGCCCTCGCAGTAGCCGATGGGAAGAGGTACCCCCCAGCTCCGCTGCCGGCTGATGCACCAGTCCCCCCGTCCTTCCAGGATGTCTCGAATGCGGCTGCGCCCCTGCTCGGGCATCCACTTCACCTGCTCCACCTCTTCCAGCACCTGCTGGCGGACCGTCCTCTCCCCGGTGAGCGGCTTGTCCAGGCCGATAAACCACTGGGAAGTCGCCGAGAGGATGACCGGGTGGTGGCAATGCCGGCAGTGCGGCTGGCTGTGCTCCACCGTGTCCTGCTTCGCGTTCAGCAGCGCGCCCCGCTGAGCCAGCAGCTCGACGATGGCTGGGTTGGCCTCGAACACCGCCAGCCCCTGGAGCGGCTCGCCCACTGTGTGCACCAGTCCCGTGCCCGCCTCCAACGTCACGGGCCCGCCCAGCACCACCCGCCCCGTCCTCTCCAGGAACGGGTGCTGGTAGCTGAGGTGCTCCAGCTCCTCGCCGCTCGCGTACACGAGGATCTTCCGCAGATCGTCGAACGCCACCGTCTCCACATCCCCACCCGGCAGCCGCGCGTTCTTCATCACGAGCTCGTCCGCCTTGACCTCGGAGAGCACCTTGGCCAGCAGCACCTTGGCCACGCAGAGGACGCGCTCGCCCGCTTCATAGAAGACGTACTCGGAGTCCGCATGCACCGTGATGACCAGGTTGGCTGGCAGTGTCCACGGAGTCGGAGTCCAGATGACGAAGAAGACCTCGCGCCCCTTCAGAGAGGAGAACCTCTCCGCCACCTCCGGCCCCGCGCGGAAGGCCACGTAGGCCGAGGGGCTCGTGCGCGGCGCATGCTCCACCTCCGCCTCCTCCAGCACCGTCTGATCATGCGGACACCAGAACACCGGCTCCTTCCGCCGGTAGAGCAACCCGCGCCGCGTGAGCGTGGCCAGCTCGCGCAGCTCCTGCGCCGCGTATGCGGGATCGAGCGTCCGGTATGCCGCCTCCCAGCTCCCGAACACACCCAGCCGCTGGAGCTCCGCCTTCTGGAGTTCGATGATCTCCAGCGCGTACGCCTGGCAGTGCTCCAGGAACGCCTCCCGGGACAGCATGCGCTTGTCGATCTTCCGCTCCTTCAGCCGCTCCTCCACGGCCCGCTCGATCGACAGGCCGTGCGTGTCCCAGCCAGGGATGAAGTCGCACCGCCGCCCGCTCAGGTTGCGGTACTTCACCACGATGTCCTTGAGCACCTTGTTGAGCGCGTGCCCCAAGTGGAGGGGGCCCACGGCCTCCAGCGGCCCATCTGGCAGCACGAAGGGCTCGGCGCCCGCGTTCTTCTCCAGCATCCGCGCCCAGATGCGTCGCTCATGCCACCACGCCAGCAACCGAGGCTCCAGCCGTGCCGGGTCACCGTGGAGGGGAAACTCCGTCCGCGGGAGGTTCAGGGTGTCCTGGAAGTCCTTCGGAGGCGCGCCGGCGTCGCTCATGAAGGGCGGGCCGTAGCATGCCCCTCCAGGCCCATCAATGCGCGCCGGGCTGGCAGTGTCAGTCGCAGTTGGTGGGCACGGGGGCGGGCTGGAGCTGAGCCGCACGTGCCTCGCCCTGCTGCCCCGCGTAGGTGATGCGGTAGCGGCCCTTGCCGGCCGTCCCATCCACCCGGACCCGAGCCCCCGCGGGCACCTTCACCAGCGCACCGCGCCCGGGCCGCAGCACCAGCCCTGCCGCGTCCTTCACCTGGGCATAGGAGCCAGCTGCCCAGGGCGTGCCCGGCTCGGCGCGAACCCCGTCCTCCGCCCGGGCCTCCTCGAGCAGCACCAGGTGTCCCAGCAGGCCCAGGAGCGCCCACAACCCCACTGCCATGCGAGGCTTCCGGGGCCTCCGGGAGCGCAGCGCCTCAGCGTGTCTCGTCGAGGAGATCGTCATCAGAACCGTTGCGGCCCATGACGATGACCGACAGCCCACCGCCCTCGCGGGGGCGGCTCAGCACCTCCACCGCCTCGTTGCCCTTGCGGAAGAGCCCCGGCTTCTTCTCCGTGTAACCCTTCTTCGGCATCGCCTCACGGTAGAAGTCCTGCAGTTCCTGCTGCGTGGCCTTCGTGATGTACGAGAGCGACTTGCCCACCTCGACGTTGACGGTGACGAGGTTCTCGGCCCCCGGGTACACCGGCAGGAAGGCCGAGTCCTCGGGCTTGCGGATCTGCCCCACGTTGGCCGTGCCCAGCAGCACCTTCGTCGTCTTGCCGTCCGGGTTGGGCCGCATGATGACGGAGTAGGCCAGCAGCCGGTCCACATCCAGCGCGGTCAGCGAGATCGCCCCGTGCACCGCGGTCTGCCCGCTGGGGGGGGGAATGAAGAAGCCAGCCTTCTTGAACTGCTCGACGAAGTGCGCGAAGAGGGCGTCCGGCTTCCAGCTGGACGTGACCGCGTGCAGCTTCATGGGGAT
>NZ_DASPHO010000624.1:0-23867 GCF_035629615.1 Hyalangium sp.
GGGCCGCGACCTCCGTATAAGGAAGGGAGCGGAACCGCCGGAGCTGGCGCAGCGCCACCTTCAGGCTGGTAGGCGACATGCGCGCCAGGGTGGCTCGAGTTGTCTCGGCCCACTCGGTGCCCTCGGCCGCGAGGGCCTCGAGGATGCCCTCCACCCGGTCCCCCTTGAAGCACCGGTCGATGGCTTCCTGGTGCACTCGGAGGGGCGCAGGCCCGGCGTCCGTGGCGAAAGAGGACAGGACCCGGGTTGCCACCTCCCGCGAAGCCTCCGCGCTCCAGTCCGCCTTCACCAGGGCCTCCAGCAGCGCGTCGAGCCGGGTGTGCTCCACGTGCTGCGTCCCGTAGCCCACCCACATGGCGTCCGCGGCGTTTCCTCTCGCGCCGGTGAGCGCCAGGTAGGTCCCCACCTCGCCGGGGAAGCGCGGAAGGAACCACCCAGCGCCCACATCCGGGAAGAAGCCAATGGCCGTCTCCGGCATGGAGAACACGAGCCGCTCGGTGACGACGCGGTGCGAGCCGTGGAGGGAGAGCCCCAGCCCGCCCCCCATGCTGATGCCGTCCACGAGCGCGATGAACGGCTTCTCGTAGTGGTGGATGCGGTGGTCGAGCGCGTACTCCGCTCGGAAGTAGGCGCGTGCCAGGGGCTCCTCGCCCGGGGGCACGGGCTTTCCCAGCGAGAGGGCCACCGCGCGCACGTCCCCTCCAGCGCAGAAGGCCTTACCGCCCGCGCCGCGAATCACCACTGCCTTCACCTCGGGCGTCCGCGCCCAGGCATCCAGCTGCGGGTGGATGGCGCGAATCATCCCCAGACCAAGTGCGTTGAGGGCCCGGGCTCGATCCAGGGTCACCAGCCCGATCGGGCCGCGCGTCTCCAGCTGCACTTCATGGCTCATGGGCGGGGTCTACCTGAAAGGCCCTACAAGCTCCATGTTGCTATGCTCAGCCAGCGCGTCGAGGCCAGGAGGCAGTCGTGACCCTGAAGGTGATGACGTTCAACGTGCTCTTCGGGGGGCAGGATCGGTTCGAGGCCATCCTCGGAGTTCTGGACCGGACGCGGCCGGACGTGCTCGTGCTTCAGGAGTGCCTCTGGTGGGAGGCAGGCGACCGCCTGCATCAGGTCGCCGAGGTCCTGGGTGTGCCGGCCGATGCCTCCCACGTCCACCTGGGAACCGCACGTCCGCGAGGCAGTGGCCGGCGCTACCACGTGGCGCTCGCCAGCCGCCGCCCCTTGCGAGCGATCCACCTCCACAACGATCCGCGCCAGATTGGCCACTGCCTGATCCAGAGCCAGTTCGACAGCAGGGAGCCTGTGACTTTCTTCGGCACTCACTATGACGCGCACCATGAGGATCCGCGGCTCGTCGAGGCCCGGTACCTATGCGATCTGCTCGACCCGATCACCTTCCGCGAGGGCCTGTACCTGCTGGCCGGTGATCTCAACTCCCTGTCACGCAGGGATCCCTATCCCCCGGACTTCGCGGGTCGAGTGCGCGCAGCAGGGACGGACAAGTACGGCCACCCACCGCGCTTCTCGGTGCTGGAGACCCTGGAGTCGTTTGGCTGGGTTGACACGCTCTACCACCGAGGGCCGCCCGCCGAGTGGGTGACGGCGCGGCGCCAGAACAACGGCGTGCAGATCGACTACCGCACCGACTACATCCTCGCCTCGCCCCGGATGGCCGAGCGGCTCATCGGGGCCGAGGTGGTAGACGTAGGGGAGGCCTCCGATCACCACGCGGTGCTGGCCACGTTCCGCGAAGAGTGAATGGGTGGGCTCGCATCACCCCGGGAAAAACTGTTACAGCTTGGGGTATGGCAACTCCGCGATCCTGCCTCCTGGCGCTCCTCCTTCTCGTCGTGGTGTCGGCTTGTGGTGAAGAGGAGCTGCCTCCTCCGCCGCCTCCAGTGCTGACCGTGGACCTCGCGAGCACGTCCACGGTCTACTGCGGCACCAACGCCGTGCCCATCCAGGCCACTGTCACGGGGGGAGTGCCTGACAACGCCGAGGTGCTCGTGGATGGAAAGACCACGACCTCGCTCTCGGCGGCCCCCTTCCACTACTCGTTCGACTGTGCCACCAAGGCCGAGGGCTCCTACTCGATCAGCGTTCGAGCCAACATCCGAGGGTATGCCTTCACCAGCCAGCCCCAGCAGATCGTGGTCGATCGCACCCTGCCCACCGTCGTCTCCGGCCCCTTCCTGGAGAGCGAGACCGAGATCGCCAAGGATGCGCCCATCCGCATCACGTTCTCCGAGCCCATCCGGAGCAGCCAGGTGACCGCGGCCCACATCAGCCTGGTGACTGCAACGAAGGTCCTGTCCTGGTCCACGGATCAGAAGGTCCTCACCGTGACGCCCGTGGAGCCGATCTTCCCTCCGCAGTCCTTCCTGCTCATCCTGCACGAGGAGGGGTTCCAGGACCTTGCGGGCAATCCGCTCGCGGCGAACGCCCCCAAGGAGTGGTCCTGGACCATCCCCACGTTCATCCACAACTGGCGCCTCCCGAAATACGGGGCGGGTCTCTCCTCTCTGGAGCCCCCCGCGTTCGCCCGGGATCGCATGGGACGCTCCGTGGTCGCCTGGTTCGAGTACACGCAGGCCACCGGCGCAGCGGATGTGTACGTGCACCGCTCCGGGACGAGCGGAACCACGCAGCTCGGGGGGCCGCTCAGCGCGCTCCCTGACGGTGACTCCTGGGTCGAGGAGGTGCAAGTGGCCGTGGACTCCCTGGATCGGCCCGTGGTGGCGTGGACCGAGCGCGCCGCGGGCGAGCTCAAGGTGTTCGTGCGCCGCTGGAATGGAACGAGCTGGGAGGAGCTGGCGGGCGTTCCGAACCCCATCACCTCGTCCAATGCGAGGGATCTGACGCTCGCCACTGGGAACACGGAGCAGCCCGCGGTGGCCTGGACGGAGGTGGACTCCGTCCAGCAAGCCCGCGTGTACGTCTATCGCTGGAGTGGCTCACGCTGGGACGCTGTGGCCACTCCTCTCCAGGCGCGATCCAACAGTGCGAACGCGCTCTTTGCCTCGCTGGGGATCGACGGCGAGAACCGGCCCGTCGTGGCCGTCACCGAGCAGGGCTCGAGCCCCTTCGTCGGCGAGGCAGTCGTGTGGCGCTTGAATGCCGCGACCTGGGAGCAGATCGGCTCGAGCCTCCGTCCGGCCTCGGCGAGCGCAAATGCCTCGGTGCACCGGACCTCGCTCGCGCTGGATCCCCAGGGCAAGCCGGCCCTGGCCTTCGAGCTCAACACCCCAGGGACGAGCAGCTCGGTCGAAGTGTACTTCTCACGGTTCGGAGACGCGGGCTGGTCCAGCCCTCAGTTGCTGGATGGCCCGGACACCCGGTGGCCCTCGCTCGGCTTTGACTCGACAGGCGCACCCTGGGTGGCCTGGGAGAAGGGGGCCTCGGCGTCCAACCTCTCCGTCCGGGTGCGCAGGATGGTAGGCAATGAGCCCCATGCCTCCGTGGAGCAGGCGTTTCGTCCCCTGTTTCCCAATGGGGGAGGGGCGCCCATGTTCGTGGTTGTGGATCAGCAGCAGAAGGCGGCCAAGGTCCTGACGCGCCAGTAGAGGAGAGTTTCGGGCGGCGTCGCTACTGCTGCGGCTTCGTGGCATCGATCAGGATGCGGTGCCGGTAGAGCTCGACCAGGATGTCGTCGTGCAGATCCGCCTGCTTCTCGTCCCGGAGCCGCTGGCGCACCGTCTCCACGGGCTCCTTCCCGGTGAATGCCACCAGCAGCTCGTAGGCGGCCCCGGGGAGGGCCACCGCGTCAAACTCGCTGTACGAGGCCAGGGCGAGGCTCCCGTCCGGCAGCCACTGCAAGGTGGCGCTGGGGTTGAGCTTGAGCATCTTCGGCAGGCTGGCGGTGACGGCGGCCCCGTGGAGCCGCTTGAGGATGGACAGCTCGACGAGCCCATCGATGCCCAGCAGGTTCTCGAACTCCTCGGAGGACAAGGCCCAAACACTCTCGTAGCAGCGCCGGTAGAACTCTTCCTCGCGGCCCACCCAGGGGTGCCAGAGCTCGGCGTAGTCCTTCTGGGGAAGAGGCTTGTCGTCCAGATCCTCGACCGTCAGCGGCCCGCCCGAGGAATCGGCCTTGTCCTTGCCGAGCAGCACGTAGTCCGGCAGCAGCTGGAGCAGGGCGTAGCGCGACAGCTGGATCTCGGAGAGCGTGAGCCACGTCTTCAGGGTCATCCAGAACTTCCGGCCGTCCGCGCCCGCCACGTACTTGCAGAAGTACGTCGAGCACACCGCCTCGCGGTAGCGCCAGATGGTGCACAGGCCCCCCTGCGGCTCGTAGTAGGGGCAGCGCAGCGACTGGGTCCGGCCGAACGCCTGCCTCGCGCTCGCATAGAGGAGGTTGTACCGGGTGGGGGCCTTGATCCACTGAGGGTTCACACCGACGCCGTGGGCGATCTTCTCCTGGATGCGCCGCCGGCCCTCGGCCATGCCGGCGTCTTCATCGGAGAGGATCGCGCCCACCAGGTAGTTCGGCAGGCGAGGGTGGTAGGTGCAGCACTTGGTGTCCGGCCGGAAGAACCGGTTCACCCCATCCACGGACTCGATGCGGATCGGATTGGCGGACTCGCACATGGCGCACGAGGAGCACGTGGCCTTGGTCTCGGGAGGGATGGAGCTCTGGAAGAAGGAGGGGAAGACACTTCGGTACAGCGCTGGAAGGCTGTCGAGGATCGTGGACATGGGCGCTCAGAAGAGGTCGCCGATGCCGCTGGCGATGTCGAGGAAGAATTCCACGCCGAGGTCAATGAGGTCCACGCCCCCCTCGACGACACCTTCCACCCCCGCCTCGACTCCCACCTCGACGACGCCCTCCACCACAGCCTCTGCTGTTCCCTCCACCACACCCTTCACACGGTCCGTGCGCCCCGGATCCCCGGCGCCAGGAACGTGCGAGCCGAGCTGTGAGATCGCTTGCACCTGGGAGTCGACTCTCCGGAAGAAGCCGTCGATCCCCATCTGATCCATGAGAATCTGTGCAGCCACCGCGGGGGCCACGACGGCGCCCGCAGCCACGGCCGCTGGCTTCAGTCCCTCGAGCGTCGACCCCAGGGCCTTGGGATCCAGGATGCACACGGGGGCACGGCAGCGGGGGCAGGCCGAGTCGCGCTCCAGCGAGATGGGATCCCCACAGTCCGAGCACTGAATCTGCTGGACGTGCTTCCTCAGCTCCGTGAGCTCCTGGGGGGAGAGGCTCCGGACGATCCCCTTCTCCCGCAGGAGCTGGAAGAAGGTGATGAAGTGCCCGTGCCTGTTGGGGCAGAGGAAGTACTGGAAGCGGTTGCCGCGGGCCAGATCCTGAGTTCGCGCCAGAGTCGCCCGGCACCGGGGGCACGCCAGCGGCTCCTTCAGGCGGTAGTGCTCGTCCTTCCGCCCATGCATCTGGCGGAAGAGCCGGAGGACACCGTTCGACGAGAGCTGGATGCTCTCGCGCTGGTCGAACCACAGGCCGTGGCAGGTGGAGCACACGTCCAGCAGGACTTTCGCTCCACGCGCCCCCTCGAAACCCTGCTCGACGGTCTTGGACTTGCAGGCTGGGCAGTTCATTGCGACCGCCAGCCTCTCTAACTTCCAGGGGTTACGCCAGGGGGTTCAGCCCGCGGGCTTGGCCTTCACCGGAGGCTGCTTACCGGGGCGCAGCTCCTCCAGCACGCGCGTGGCACCGTAGATCTTCTGCAGAGACTCGAGGATGGCATCGCTGTGGACGGAGACGGCGCGGTTGACGGTCTCGTCGAAGCCGAAGTCACCGCCGAGCGACTGGATGTTGCCGTCGAACACCAGGCCGACGATCTCCCCGTCCTTGTTGATGACGGGTGAGCCGGAGTTGCCGCCAATGATGTCGTTGGTGGACACGAAGTTCATCGGGGTGGAGAGCTTGAGCTTGCCCTTGGAGTCCAGCCAGCTCTTCGGCAGGGCGAACGGCTCCTCGCCCGTGTGGCGCTCAAAGGTGCCGGCCATCTGGGTGATGGGGTTCACCTTCTTGCCGTCCTCCATGTAGCCCTGCACGGCGCCGTAGGACAGGCGCAGGCTGAAGGTCGCGTCCGGGTACACGTTGGTGCCGTACACCTCGAACTTCGCCTTGGCCACCAGCTCGCTGTTCTTCTTGATGACCGAGTCGATGTTCTCCTCGAAGTTCTTGCGGACGGCGCGCGCGTCCGGATCCACCAGCGCGGCCAGCTTGATCATCGGATCCTGCGAGGCGGAGATGGCCTTCTTGCCCCCCTCGAGGAGGCTCTGGCGCACCTTCACGTCCCGCAGCTGGGTGCCGTTCACCAGGCGGGCGGCCAGCTTCCCCGGGGACTCCTTGCCGAGCACCTTCTTCACGAAGGGGTGATCCGGGCCGAGCTCCTCACGCAGCTTGGTGAGCGTGAACTCCAGCCGGGCGATCTCCAGCTCCGGGTAGATGGGGGCGGGGCTGAACAGCTGGGCCTTGAAAGCCGGCAGGCCCGCCTCATTGAACTCGCGCAGGCGCTGGCCGTTCTCCTTGGGCAGCTCGTCCGCGGCGCGCACCAGCGCATGGGCGATGCCGTAGAGCTTCGAGCCGAAGCCCTGACCCTGCTCCATGTAGCCCAGCTCCTTGCGGACGCTCTTGAGCTGCTCCTGGGCCTTGGCGATCTCGTCCCACGCCGCGCCGTACTTCTTCTTCAGCTCGGGGTTGGCGTCGACCTTCTGGCGCAGCTCCTGCTCGGCGGCGACCTTGCTGGCGAAGAACTTCTTGTCCAGCAGCGTCTCGTGCCGGCCCTTGATGGCCTTGAACCCATTCTCCACGCCGAACCGGACGTTGTTGGAGATGCGTTCCTGCTCGGGGCCGCGCTTCTGGAACTCGGTGATCATGCCGCGGACCTCGGCCAGGGTCATCAGCATCTTGGGCATGACCACGTCCCGCTGGTACTCCAGCTCCGCCACCGTGAGCCCGCGCGAGGTGCGGCCCGGGTGCCCGGAGATGAAGGTGAGCTCGCCCTCCTTGGCGCCGCCCTTGGACCACTTGAAGTAGTTGGGGATCTGCGCCGGCTTGCCGTCCTGGTAGACGCGCACGAAGGAGACGTCCAGATCGTAGCGGGGGAACTCGAAGTTGTCCGGATCGCCGCCGAAGAAGGCGATGGCGTGCTCAGGGGCGAAGACGAGGCGCACGTCCTGGAAGCGGCGGTACTTGTAGAGGTTGTACTTGCCGCCCTGGTACAGCGTCACCACGTCACAGCGGACCTGATCGCTGGTGGCGCACTCCTTCTCGAGCTTGGACATCTCCGCCTTCAGGGTGTCCGAGTACTGCTTGCCAGAGAGCCCCTGGGTGGCCTTGTTGAGCTGCTCGGTGACGTCGGTGATGTCGCTGAGCTGGTTGATCTCCATGGCCGGGCACTTGAGCTCCTCGGCCTCGGCCTTCGCGTAGAAGCCGCTGGCGATGTAGTCCTTCTCGGCGGTGGAGAGCTGCTCGATGCAGCCGCGAGCGCAGTGGTGATTGGTCATCACCAGGCCATTGGGGGAGACGAAGCTGGCCGAGCAGCCGCCCGCCAGCCGGGCCGACGACAGACGCACGCTGTCGAGCCACTGCTGAGAGGGCTCGAAGCCGTACTTGGCCTTCACCTTGGCAGAGGGGAAGTTGTTGTACGTCCACATGCCTTCATCGGCGAGCGCGGGGAGGGCGCCCACCAGGGCAGCCAAGATGACCAGACGCTTCATTGAAAGGTTCCTTTCCGGGAGCCGGGGTGCGGCGCGTTCTGCGGGAAGCCCCGGTCTCGGTCAAGCAGGGAGTCATTCCCGGCCCCTGAACGAGCAGCCGAGCTTTTGATTTCCGAGCCCTGTGGATTCTTGGAACCCCGGCCCCTCGCGCTGAATTCGAGGGGTGGGCCATGACGCAGTGTGGCGAGGACTGCGGGAGCCGTGTGGCTAGGGCCAGTAGTCCAGGTGCATGGCCTTGCGGACCTGCGCGAGCGTGCTCGAGGTGACCTGGCGTGCGCGGTCGGTGCCTTCCTTGAGCAGGCGCATGACCTCGGCGGGATCCTTGGCGTAGTCCTCGCGGCGCTTGCGGATGGGCCCGAGGAACGCCTCGAGCACCTCGGCGAGGCGGCGCTTGACCACGGTGTCGCCCAGGCCGCCGCGCTGGTAGTGCTCCTTGAGCGCCTGGACCTTCTCCACCTCCGGATCGAAGGCATCCAGGTAGGTGAAGACAGGGTTGCCCTCGACGGTGCCGGGATCCTCCACGCGCAGGTGCTTGGGGTCGGTGAACATGCCGCGGATCTTCTTGGCGACGGCGTCCGCCGGATCCGAGAGGAAGATGGCGTTGCCCAGGGACTTGCCCATCTTGCTCTGGCCATCCGTTCCGGGCAGGCGGGCGAGCTGCGGGATGAGGGCCTCGGGCTCCACGAGGACCTCACCGTAGAGGCGGTTGAAGCTGCGGACGATCTCGACGGTCTGCTCGATCATCGGCTTCTGGTCCTCGCCAACGGGGACGAGGTGGGCCTTGAAGGCGGTGATGTCCGCAGCCTGGCTGACCGGGTAGCAGAGAAACCCGGCGGGGACCTGCACCTCGAAGTCCTTCTGGCGCATCTCTTCCTTGACCGTGGGGTTGCGCTGCAGCCGGGCGACGGTGACGAGGTTCAGGTAGTAGGTGGTGAGCTCGGCGATCTCAGGCAGCATGGACTGGACGCAGAACGTGGCGACCGTGGGATCGAGCCCGACGGCCAGGTAGTCAAGGACGACCTCCGTGACGTTCTGACGCACCTTGGCCGGATTGTCGGCGTTGTCGGTCAGCGCCTGCATGTCCGCCACCAGGATGAAGGTGCGGTACTGGTTCTGGAGCTGGACGCGGTTCCTGAGCGAGCCGACGTAGTGCCCGAGATGGAGCGGGCCGGTAGGGCGATCGCCAGTGAGAATCGTCTTGATGGGGCGGCTCCCGAGCAGAAGGGACCTGAGCGTTTAGCCGCCTGGTCCTGGCCCGTCAATTTGGATGAGAACGCCGCCGGAAGGGCCCGAAAAGCAGCGCCCAGATAGTTTACATAACGCATCTTATCAGACGCAACGGAACTAATAGCCCCCTCGATAACCAGGTGGGCCCTCCGTGCGGCTGTCGCTGGAGCCTGCAGCTCGTTCAGCCAGGCCCGGCGCCGTAGTTCCTGCCAGGGGGCGCGCGGCCTTGGCAGGCCCGACCGGTCGGTCGTCGGCATAGTGCCGGCGGCCGGCCGGTGCAGTTCTCCCACCGCGCTGGAGCCTGCCAATGTCCCACGTCCACCACCCGCCGCGGCCAACGCCGCGGACGGGAGAAGTCCGTCCTGCCTCCAAGCTCGAGCCCGTCCTCCGCTGCAAGGAGTGCACATTCACCACGTGCAGTGACTCAGAGGCCACCGAGCACGCCAACGTCACTGAGCACGTCTTCCTGGCCCCTGTCCTCGTTGGGGGCTGCAGCTGCGGCCGCAACCTCGAGGTGGGCGGTGGCCAGGCCTGCATCGGCTGCCGCTGCACCTCGGCCGCCTGCACCTGCCAGCGGCTGAGCAGCGCGGTTGAGTTCCCCGACACGCCCCCCACGGAGACGCTCGAGGACTTGCTGGGCGTCGGCGTGGCGCTCATGGAGAACGCCGCCGCCATCACCACCGAGGCCAGCGAGCTCGCGGACATCGATGGCCGCATCGAGGCCACAGACTTGGGGGCCGGCCTCCTGGAGCTCGCCATCGAGTTCCAGGCCTCGGCCCGCGCCCTCGGCGACTTCCTGCAGGCCCTGCCCAACGTCAGCCCTGCCACCATCGCCGAGCACAAGGCCCGCTTCCTGCCCAACATCCTCGGCACCGTCCAGCGCATGGCCGAGCGCCAGGTGGAGCTGCTCGAGCGTGTCGCCAAGCTGGCGCTGGATGACTTCCGGCTCACGCTGAGCGATGCCGGGCAGCTCTCCGGCTTCGCCCAGGTCAACGCCCTGCATGCCCGCATCTACGGGGACATGATCGGCCGCTGCACCCGCGAGCCGCTCCCAGGCGCCCGCCTCGTGCAGCTCCGGTGCGATCGGTGCCTCGTGCGGGTGCCCGCGTCGCCGCACGGCCGTCTGGCCGTGCCGCCCGCGCTGCCCGTCACCATGGCTGGGCAGCTGCACCAGGGCTGCTCGAGCACGCGCGCCGGCACCTGGCGCGGCGTGTTCGACGCCACCCGCGGCCACGCTGAGGTGCGCCATGGGTGAGGACGCCTTGAAGGCACACCTCAAGGCAGGCGACAACTTCCCGGAGATCACGGCAGAGGACCAGGTCGCGTTGAAGCATGCGCGTGCGGTCCTCTCTCCCGTCGCCCAGGTCCTCTCAGTCATCGCCACCCGAGTCCGGCTTGAGGTGAACCATGGCTGAGACGATTCGCTACGGCATCGTCCTCTGGGAAAAGGAGAGAGGTCGCGCTCGGCTTGTCGCCGTCGCGGAGACACTGAGGACGTTCGGTCCTGGCGACCAGGTGGAGTTGTCAACACGAAGGGTCATCCACGACTTTTTCGAGGTCACTCAAGGGTCAACTGTTGAAGACGTACGGCGCATCGCCACGCTGCCCACGTCGCTCGCGTCCCATGCCGTTGCCGTTGTCGAGGTGACCACCCATGGGTAAGCCCACCCGCGAGCGGACGCCACGCCCCAACGTGGACACCGTGCTGCCGCCCGTTGCAGTGGCGGCCGCGCTCGACGTTGCTCAGCGCCTCACCACCGCTGAGGGTGTGGCGCAGATGCTCGAGCACGAGCTCGATGCACTGCTCTCTGCCCGCAAGGACATGGCGGACTGGCAGCGTGAGGCGCTCGGCATGCTCGTGACGCAGGCCCGGTGCACGCGCCTGCAGCTGCGTGGCCACCGCTCTTTCGTCCTCCAGGAGGTGGGCCGTGGGTGACACGTGCACCACCGCGTGCGGGCGGGCGCCCCGCGCATACGCGGAGATCCAGGAGGACCTGAGGACGGCCGCCACGGTGGAGTTCACAGAGGCCTCCAGGGTGCCCGGCGCCGCGGCTGTGGACAGGCTCGCCCGCCGGCTCCTCTCGCGCCGCCTCACCCGCTTCCAGTTCGAGCTGTCTGGCCTGTGCTCGACGTGTGCCTACGTCGCGCTCCTGCGGCTGGATGGGCGGAAGCAGGAGGTGGCCAATGCTTGAGCGCTGCGGCTGGCAAGGCTGCCAGCGGATCGAGAGGCCGAAGTCCCTCATCCTCCGGGAGGTGCTCGCAACGAGCGAGCTTCTCTCTGGGGTACGTGAGGAGCCAAAGAAGCTGTGGCTGCGGGACCGCTTCGTGCGCCTCGCCTTTGAGTTGTCCGGCGTCTGCGAGGCGTGCGCGCTGCACCTGCACGTCACGGTGTTCCAAGCCACCACGGCAGTCCCCTGCGGGCACCCCACACGCTCACTCCGCCAGGTGGTGAACGGGCTGCACGCCACGGCCGCCGAGGTGAAGCGCCATGGGGGCCCCGATCACCTTCACCCGCTGTACCTCCGTGTGCTCCGTTGCTGCCTGAGCCAGTACGGCTTTGAGCTCTCGGAGCAGTGCGAGGCGTGCGCCATCGTCCTCGTTGCCAGCGCTGAGCACCTGGTGGTGCCCAATGCCTGAGCTGTGCTCCAGGGGCTGTGGGAGGAAGGCTCGCTCGTACGCGGCAATCCGGGAGGCTGCTGCCTGCATCACCAACTCGCTACCGGCCTGGCGCACGGAAGGGATGGAGGTGCTCTCAGCCCGCCTCCTCAGCCTCGCGGGCGAGCTCGCCGGCATCTGCCCTCAGTGCACCTTCCGGGAAGTGGCTGCCGCAGGGTTCACAGCCTCGCTGCACGCCCGCAAAGCGAAGCGAGGCAAACGTGGCTGAGGACAGCACCACTCCGCACCGTGACGCCAAGCTCGCGGCCGCCTCGCAGCCAACCCAGCTCTCCCTGCTCGAGGTGACGGCGGACGACGGTGAGAAGTGCGAGCACTGTGGCCGCCGGCACCCGAGCGTGAGCTACCACCACGCTGCGAGGGCAGCGTGGTGCCATGCCTGTGCCATCGCAGGAGGGCTCACCTCGAGGTGAGAAGCCCTGGCGGCATTCCCCCCGCAGTGCCACCCCCCTCCCCCGCCGCTCAGCCGGCGCAGGGGCGGGGGGCGGTGCGCCAGGAGCAGGAGCAGCTGCTGCTCGAGCTGGGGCAGCAGCTGCACCAGGCGCGGCAGCAGCGGGCCGCCGAGGTGGAGGAGTTCCGCGCCCGCCAGGAGAAGGGCGAGCGGAAGCGCAAGGCAGTCCAGCGTGAGGAGGAGCTCCGGGCCCGGCTCGAGCGGCTGCCTCGCGGCCCCACCCTGCCCCCCTACAAGCGCCACAACGCCCAGCTCGACGTGCTGCAGGAGGACCTCGAGGACGTCCTCCCGGATGGTTGGGGCTCGTGGTGGCCGGAGGAGTGCGAGCGCCTTGCAGCCCGCATCGGCGTGCCGCCGGCGGCAGTGCCACTTCTCATGATCCTTGAGTGGTGCTTCGGGATGCGTCCACCGGCCCGCAAGTCCGCCCGGATGACTGCTGGCAGCCTGTGCGCCTCTGCTCAGTGGCTGGCTCGCAAGGTGGGAGTCTCCGAGCGGTGGGTGCAGGCACTCACCAACCGATTGGATCCGTGGGCTTCTCACCGCCGTGAGCTCGCGTGGTGGCGGATCTCCGCCGGCCTCATGAAGGCCCGCGGCAAGGACGCCCCGCCGGCGCCGCGCCCGTCGACGGGGGGCGGTACCGCGTACCTGCAGCGACACCCGAGGATCCGCCTCTATCGCGCCCTCCAACGTGAGGTGCCGGCTGCAGCGCGCCTCGACAAGTGGCTCGACAGCTCCGGCAAGCTGCACGACTGGCTGGACCTGCGTGCACGCTGGCACCCCACCGTGATGGGCGTGCGTGCCTTGCGCCGCCGCGCCAGGCCGCACGGCCGCCCTCGTCCTGGCCGAGTACCGAAGCTCCGGCGCTCCCCCATGCAGGAGGACCTCTACCGGCGCCTGGCCCCCCTCTACAGACGACTCCGGGCACGACTTGCTCTCGCTTTCCAGAGAGAGTTCACCCCTAGAGACGTCCAACTCTCGATCTTGAAGGTATTTAGCCCCCCCCTGCGTGTTGAGGCGGGCCCAGACCCACCAAGAGGGGGCGGTGCGCCCTCCGCCCAGTGGCGGAGGACGCGCTTCAGGAAGCCCAACAGCCGAGAAACGAGCGCTGTTGCTGACGACGACGGCCCTGCCCGCTAGCTGTCCGGGTTAGGGAGGGGCGGAGCCTTGCGAAGCACCGCTCGCCCTGCAGGGCTGAGGTGTCGGGGGTGCTGGTATCCTGCCTCCCTAGCGAGGTTGCCCCGTGAGCCCCTGCCCCAACTGGAATTGGTTTGACGCCGATCGCCGTGCACGGCTCGTTGCGCGCCGTGGCGTTGTGGCAGTTGTGGTGCTTGTCGTGGTGGCGGCCGTGCTCTCGGCGTTGCCATCACAGGATGCGCCACAGGTGGCATCACACCAGAGCACCGACGCGACCACCTTCATCCAGGTGGTGCCAACAGCGGGGAAGAGTCGCCGCCGCACCATCCCAGCCGAGCCTCTTCAGGGACAGAAGCGAAAGCAGTGTGACCCCGAGGACGGGGAAGAGCTCGTCAACGGTGGCTGCTGGGTGAGGCTGGCGAAGCAGCCTCCGTGCGGGCGGACGTTTGAGCACCGCGGGGGCTGCTTCCGGCCTGTGCCAGAGGACCCGAAGACACCAGTGGCGGATCCTCCACACCAAGCTGTGGAGTGACGCAGCTGCACTCCTCTGGCGCGTCCGCGGGAAACCCCTCCGCGGTGACCTCGACACGCCACGGGCCGTGCCCTCCCGCTGCCTTGTGAGCGTGCACCCAGCCCCTCCGGCAGTGCTCGCGAAGCGTTTCCTCATCCATCCCCGCGCGCTCCGCTGCCGCCTTCAGGTGCATCCACTGGTTACACGCCATGAGTGAGGGTGAGTGTACCGCCGTGGCCCCACACGCCCGGAAGTACCCACAAGAACAGGCATCCAGCCGTGTGGCACCACAACCCGGCGGATTCTGGCCACTCGGCGCAGCTTCTGAAGCGTGAGACCTCTTGTCCCGTCGACGGGCAGCGACACCGCCCGCGAGGACTTCGGACCTCAAAAGAGGTGACCACCCACGCGCCAACGGACCGCTGCACCGTCGTCACCACACGACGGAGACACACGCCATGGCTGAGACGCACAGCGAGCGCTACCACCGACTGCAGAAGGAAGAGCTGGACCGGAAGGCCGGCGAGGCCACCGTGGCGGCCGCGGCCGAGAAGGAGCGCCGCGAGAGGGAGCGCGCCCAGGCACAGCGCATCGCCGAGCTCGAGGCGAAACTCGCCGGCACCTACTTCAGGCAGTCGTAGCGCCACGGGTTGATACGAGCGCCACCCACCCATGGACACCACCACACCCCCGAGCGACACCACGCCTGGCGCCACACCGCCGACGCCCTCGAGCGAGGGTGAGGTGGCGCGCAAAGCCCGCGGGAAGAGGGAGCGCAAGCCCCTCACCGAGGAACAGCGACGCAAGGCCACCGCTCGCCAGGCCATCAGCCGGCGCCTCGAGGCCCTCTTCTCCGAGGGGGACCCTGAGGCCATCGAGCGCGCCGCGGCTGCACTCCAGGGAGGAACCCTCACCAAGGAAGAGACGCCGCCGGCGGCGTCCACCACGCCCGCTCCTGCAGCTGCAGCACCTGGCGCTCCGGCCCCGCTCCCAGGCTGGCCCACCGCGGAGGCGACAGCGCGCGCCATGCCGCTGGCGATGATGGCTGTGCAGGCGATGCAGCTCGCCGCGGGCCTCGCCAACGTGGACCTCTCCAAGCCGCGTGAGCTCGTCCCGGGCCAGAAGCCCGTGGTGTTCACCGACATGCTCACCGAGGCCGCCGCGCCCGTGGTGGCTCTCTATGTGCCCGACTTCATGAACACCCCACTGGGCGTGCTGGGCTGCACCCTGCTCACCGTCGCCTCGGTGTGCATCGCCGAGGCTGTGATGGCCAAGGCCGCTGCCGAGCAGGCCGCCCACAAGGTGGAAGGGGCCGGCGTCGCAGCTTCAGGAGGGGCCAGCGCATGAGCTGCCCCTACCGCATGGCGGCCGAGCCCAAGGTGCTCGAGGGGGCCGACGTCGCCCTCTACGTGGGCAAGCGCGGCACTGGAAAATCGACGCGCGCCAAGGACCTCGTGCGCCGCTGCATGCGCGCCGGCTGGAACGTCGTAGCCCTCGACTATCACGACGAGTGGAGCAAGCACGGGCACGACACGGACCAGGTGACGCTCGGCCCGCTCACCCAGCGCCTCGAGCTCTGGCAGGTGCTGGCGGATCCGGACGTCATCCTCAGGCCCAAGCGACTCTGTGCGGCTGTCGTGCCTTCCACCCGAGACCCGCGCGCAGTGGCCGAGGGGTTCGCGCGAGTGATGGAGCTCGTCACCGAGCGCGGAAAGACGCTCCTCGCCGCGGACGAGGTGCCAACGTGGGGCCCGTTCTGCCAGGAGCAGCTCGACACGCTCGCCTGCAACAGCCGCCACAACACCGTGCCCCTCGCACTGGTGGGCCAGCGCGCGAAGAAGATCTCGCTCACCACGCGCTCCCAGGCCACGCACATCAACAGCGGGCTGCAGACAGAGCCGCAGGACCTGGATGCGCTCGCCGAGGTGGCGGGCCAGGACTACGCGGATGCCGTCTCCCAGCTCGGAGCCTTCCAGTGGTGTCACTGGACAGACACGGGAGCCACGAGCCCCCGCCCCACCAAGAGGAACCGCAAGCCATGAAGAGTGTCATCACCGTCGCCATCTCCGTCGCCGCCACCCTGGCAACCCTCGCCCTCCTGAAGCGCGCCGCGCCGCAGCTGCACGCGATGGTCGGCTGAGGCCACCCACCCCAACCCCAGGCCAGCGCGGGTGAAGAGCCCGCGCCTGGCCGAACCACTCGGCGTCACGCGCGCCACCACAGGAGTCCAAGCCATGAAGGCGATTTCCAGCTTCACGTGGTCCAACGTCGGCGCCCGCGACAAGCTCGAGCGGGGCAAGCTCATCGTCGAGAAGGGCAAGGTGCTCGCCGGCATCCTCTGCAAGTTCACCGTACCTCTCGCCAACGCCTCGGGCGGCGCGGTGGCCATGACGGACACCCAGCGGCAGGCCTTCCTCTCCGGCTGGCGCATGACGCTCAACTACGGCAAGGGCAACAAGCGCAAGCCCTACAACTCGATGCTCTTCACGAGGCTGCAGCGGATCAGCCGCTTCCTCATCGGCCAGGACTGGGAGGGCTACGCGAGCACCACCACGGGCCTGGCCCGCTCCCTGCCCGACAGCGCCACCACGGCCGTTACCTTCTGGGCCCTCGTGCCCACCTCGCTCATGTGGCACCACAAGGGCATCGCCAAGGTGATGGCCGTGGGCCGCACCCAGGCCGCGACGATGGAGCTGGAGATGGTCCGCGAGGCGGACACCCTGCCCACCGGCGTCACCGTCTCCGGCAACGTCACGGCCACGCTCTACCCGCAGACGGTGTCCCAGCCGCACGACCACTTCTTCTACCTGCCCGAGTGGTACGAGGTGGACGAGACGGACAAGGTGGCCAAGGGCCCCACGGGGCTCCACCTGTACACGGCGGAGGAGACGGCCATCCTCACCTCGACCACGCTCACGAACATCGAGCTGCGCATCGGCCGCGAGGTGATTTACACGGGCATCGACCCGAACTCGGCCTACATCCCCACGCTGCAGCTTACCAACGTGCCCAGCGAGGCGGACGTCTCCGACAGGGAGACGGTGCTCTACCAGTGGACGCAGGATCGCGAGTTCCAGGACCTGCCCGTGGGCCGGGTGGAGGTGGACCAGATCACCAAGAACCTCGCCACCTTCAAGCTCCGCGGCCTCTACCTGCCCATCCCCGATGACAACGAGGTGCGCGCTGACGTGCAGGAGGCCTCCGGGAAGAAGGGCCGTAACAAGCCTCTCAAGGCCATCAACGCCGCTGTCGTCATGGGCATGGACTGGCCGGAGACGCACCACGCCTACGCGGGCTTCGTCCTGGTCGACGGGCAGACGGCGGAGTTCTCCCGCTTCCCGGGCCTGGTGGGCGAAGGAGACACGGCCGCGGTGGACCCGTACATCCCCGCCTCGGTGGTCGACAACTCCCGCGAGCTCATCGCCCAGTACGCACTCAAGGGCGAGGTGTTCAACGCCGAGGGCGTGAGGCGGCGCGTCGCGCTCGCCGTGCCCGCCGCCATCCAGGACGTCGAGGGCTTCGCTCAGCGTGGCTCCGTCGTCCTCGATCAGGTGAGCGGCGTCATCGCTCGCTGACACCCCTCACCCACGCTCGGGGCTCTCGCTCGAGGCCCCGAGCACCTGACGCTGCAGGAGTGCACCCATGAATCCACTCGTCATCGCCGGAGCGGCTGCCATCACAGTGACGGCCGCGCTGCTCCTCACCCGAAAGGGTGCTCCACCTCCTGCAGCTGCAGCCGCGCCGCCGGCTGACTTCGCCGTCAAGTCCGCCGGCGACTTCGCTCCTCCGGTGGCGCCCCCTGCAGCTGTCGGCGCGCCGCCCTCCGCACCCAAGCCGGGCAACCTGATCGGCACCGTCCTCGCCGGCATCAACGCCAACAACGCGGTGGGCAACGTGGTGGAGAAGGTGGCAGGTGGAGGAGCTGGGGACGTGGCCCGCATCAACGTCACCTTCGCGCCCGCCATCCTCGCCAAGGTGGGCACGGAGAAGGTGCTCGCTCAGATTGGCGTACCGGAGTCAGTTGCCAAGCACACCGCCATCACGGTGGGCGCTGCCGCCCTCGTAGGCGTCCCTGGAATCATCGCCAAGGGCTTTGGTGAGCTCGGCTCCTTCGGCATCAAGGCCATCGCCGGCGAGAAGGTAGAGCAAGCCGTCCGCGGCGCCGTGAGCCAACTCGACCCGACGAAGCCCGGCAGCGTCGCTAACACCGTCATCGTCAAGCCCGTCGCCAGCATCATCAAGGGACTGGGCAAGATCTTCTGAGGACACCATGAACTCAACCGCCATCGCTCTCACTGCTGCTGCCGTCCTCCTCACAGCCGCTGTCGTGTACGTCGTCACGCGCCCGCCGGCGATGCCCATTGCTGGAGGCTTTGCCACCACGCCAGAGCAGCTGGCCGTAGCGGCCGCCCTGGGGCAGACGCGCGACACGCTCGCGCGGTTCCTCCCGGATCTGCCTGGGGGCACTCCTCGAGCATCAACGGGCGGAGGCCTTCAGGGCGTGCTCAATGACGCCCAGGCCGGCCTCGTCAAGGGCAAGCAGGTGTACGGCTCGCTCGAGAACCTCTTCAACCAGACCAAGAGCCTCTTCTAGCTGCAGCTCCACCTATCACTGGAGACACTCCACATGCGCATCACCATTGCGACAGCAAACACCGATGGCAAGTTCAGCATCGGTGCTGGACAGGGCTTCCTCGTCATCCCCTTTGACAAGGGAGCGGTCTTCCCGCTCGAGGTCCACGTCAACGGGAACGTCAGCCGCTTCGAGCGCCTCGACGAGGAGCGTCCTCTTTTCCTGTCCTTCACCGACGTGGAGTTCTGGGGCGCCACGGCGAAGAGCCAATGGCTCGTCTACACGGCCGAGGCAGAGGGTGAGGCGTTCGGACCTCTCAACCGTCCAGGCCCCATGCAGCGGCTGGTCCCGCAGATCGTCCAGGCCGGCGCATACACGCCAGGCACCTACTACATCCCGGCGTTCAGCACCGATTCCGCCACCCGCGTCCTCTATGACGTGCGGCGCTTCCGCAACGTCCTGTTCACCTGCAGCGCCGGCAACCTGACGCTCACGGATACGCCCACGTTCAGCCTCTTCCTCGATCTCTGGCCAGGCCTCAACGGTGTGGGGGGCGTCGAGAACTACGAGACGGTGGCCGCGGGCAGCTCCAATGACCTGGCGGCGACGGGCGGAGGCCTCGCGTGGATCCAGGTGGGCGCTGACAGCCCCGAGGCCGAAGGAGACCACTGGGGCTCCTTCCCCAGCCGCTTCCCCTACGTCTCCCCGAGGCTCGTCATCGGCGGGGCGGGCGAGGTGGACTTCGACGGCGCCGTCTACTTCGACTTGTGGGGCATCCCCTAGTCATGGCCGCCGCCACCGCTGCAGAGCAGACGCAGATGGCTCGGGCGCTCTCGGGGCTCGAGGCCCAGCTTCGGGCCGCTGAGAAGTACGCCGAGGACATAGCCAGCGGGTGGTTCGTCACCGACGCCCAGCGCTCGGTGCTGAAGAATGTGGCGGACGAGCGGACTCGCTTCAACACCTGGCGCAACGTGTGGAGGAGTTGGGCCATCGCCGGCGTCGATCCGACAGGCCGAGGCTACGCAGTCACGTTCTGGCTCAGGATTGGCAACGACATTGCCAGCGCCCTCAAGACGTACACGGGGGCCCTCTACAACGCTGACCTCTTCACAGTCATCAAGGACAGCCTCACCACGCCCCCCTCGCTTCCGCCACCGAGCCAGTGGCCCACCTGGGCCAAAGTGTTGGCAGCAGTCGGTGTGGCGGGCGTCGTCGTCGTCACCATCTCCAACGTCGCAACCATCGCCCGCGCATTCCGAGGCTGACCATGATGAACGTCTCTACACCTGAAGCGCTGCAGCTCGCCGCAGGCCTCGCCGGCGCCTTCCTCGGCGGGCTCCTCCTGGTGTGGCGCATCCGCCTGCAGCTGCCCACCCTCGCGCGGCAAGCGCTGAAGGCTCTGCGCGACGTCATCGCTGACGAGGCCCGGCACGTTGTGATGGAGGAGATCGAGAGACCCCTCCAGCGCCTCGCCGCCGTCGAGGACCAGGCAGATGACACACAGGCCCGTGTGGCTGTGCTCGAGACGAACGTGCAGCAGGTGCGGCGCCACGTCGGCCTGCCCAGCGCCCTCCCCGCTCAGCCCACCACGCGCTGACACCATGCACCCTCGCCACGTGAAGACAGCCGCAGTCGTGGCGGGCGGTGCGCTGGCGCTTTGGCTCCTCTGCCGCCTCGTGAGGGGTGCGGCCTGGGGAGGCTCTGCAGCTGTCGCTGACGCAGCCAAGGCTGTGGCGGCCCGCATGGGCATCCCTGTGACGAGCGAGAAGAGAAGCCTCGCAGACACCCAGCGTGTCGGCTCAACCACGGCCTCGGACCACTACACCGGCAACCTCACCGCCTACGCGGTGGACTTTGGCGTTGCCGGTGCCCGCGGTGACGAGCTCGCCCAGGCCCTGGCCCAGGCGTACGGCTTCCCCCGGGAGAAGCTCGGGACTTTCCAGCACCACCAGGTGGAGATCGCCGGCAAGGCCTTTCGCCTGCAGCTCCTGTGGCGCGTCGATGGCCACTACGACCACGTGCACCTGGGCATCCGCCGGGTGTGACGCTTCACCAACCACCGAGGCACCGAATGGACGAGAAGAAGCTCGAGGACTTGGCCCGTGACGGCTTCAACGCCTATGGCGATGAGGCTGGCTGGAAGACCTACGACGGCAAGCAGATGCCATGCTGGGACGACGTCGGACCAGTCATCCGCGGCCGCTGGCGGGCCGCGACGCTCCGGATCCTCACCCGCATGGGCGTGGTGCGCTGATGCTCACCCCTCGCCGTGTCGCCCTGCTCTGGCTCTGGCTCCTCACCGGCTGCAGCACCTGGCGCCACCAACACCCTCCCGCGCCGCCACCGCCGGCGCAGGCCTCGCCGGCGAGCTGCACGCTGTGGACGGGCGCCACGCTCAGCTGGCCCCTCCTGCAGATGTACCTGACGGCGGAGCTCGAGGCGCAACGCGCCCGCGCCTGCAGCACGCCGACTCAGCCCCCGACTCCCTGACGCGGTTGTGTTTGTCTCTCGGCAGCGGTGTACGTCATCCGAGACACAAACTGAGGACGATGGGCCAGCGCTGGCGGAACTCCCAGGCCAGCTGTGAGCGCGGGTGAAGCAGCAGGGTGGCGATCACCGCCTCGGGCACCACAGTGAGCGGGTCCACCGGCCGGGCCCGCTCGAGCTTCTTCTCCTCGAGGACCTGCTCCTCCCAGAGTTGACGGGCCTGCCTGAGGCCCTCCGCTGGGCACTGGAAGCACCGAAACCACTGGGCTGACCCGAAGCGGTGCCCCCGGCACACGGGCCGCCCACAGACCCTGCAACGCCTCCAGGAGCGAGCTCCACACCCATCCAGCCGGCAGGGGCGGGAACGAGCACGGTGGGAGGGCCAAGGCATGCCCGCAGGAGTGTACGGCCTACAGTCCTGGCGGAAAGGGACTTGATGCGGGGGGCCTGCCTGCCTAGTCTCACCCGCACATACCCCCCGAAGGGGGGAGCTGGGGAGGGTCGAAGGCCCCTCAACCCAGCGCCCTACCCCGCCACGGTTGGCCCCGTTGCGGAGGTTCTGGTTGGTCCGAAGGGTTGGCCCCCTGATGACCTGCTAGCAGAGGCGCCCTGGGACCCAGATGGACGTGACACGCCCTCCTTCGGGCACGTGTCGGAGCCTGCCTGAGCCAGGGCAGGTCGCGGTGCCGTTGTGGGGTGTGTCTGGGCTCAATCGAGTACCAGAGGAGGCCTGTTCCCCGAGGGGAATAAGTCTAAACCCTCCCAACGAAGGATAAGTTTACGTAATTCTGAAGTCTTATCAGACTCAATGTCAGAGGGAGCCAGGGAAGAAATCGGCCTGCCGTGCGCCACGTTTTCCCGCCAACGGCCCGCCGTTCGAGCCTGCCTTCGCGCTTCTCCCTGCCACCCATGGGACGTACCGTGCCCGGCCTATGCGTCTTCTCCGCTGCGGCCTCATCGCGCTTTGCGCATCGACCCTTCTGGCTGGATGCCCGGACAAGCAGCCCGCCGCTCCCGTGGATGGCGGCATCGTTGAAGCTCCCGAGGATGCTGGCCCCTCCACGCCCCCTCCCACGTCCTTCACGGTCCAGTACCAGCTCGCCAATGGCGGCATGGAGTCCATCCCCCTGGCCCTCGAGGAACGGCCGACCATCGAGTCCACTTCCGTCATCGAACTTCGAAGCTCGATGGGCCTGCGCAACTACCGGATCCGGCTCTTCGACGAGGTCGAACGCGCCATGGTCTCAGATGACTCCGCCGATGAGACTCCGAACGGCGTCGTCTACCGGATCGCCGTGCCGACCCCTCTCAAGTCCGGCCACAAATACACGCTCGTGCTCGATGCGCAGACCGGAACGGCCTTCACCGATTCCCTGGGCCGTGAGATCGAGGACCTCCGCTTCCAGTTCCAGATCGCTGGCGAAAAGGAAGCCCCGGCACCTCCGCCCAGGAAGAACGACAAGAAGAAGCGCCGGTGACCCGCCGCTCAGAGCTCGCGCAGATTCCGGTCCTGGCTCCGCACCCGTGCCAGTGTCTCCATGTCCCGCTCAGTGGGCCCCAGCTCCAGGATGATCTTGCTCACGTCGTACAGCACGTCCCCCCGGTGGAACACCGACAGCCGGGGCACGTCCTGGTTCAGCTCGTCCACGCCGCGGTTGTACGCCACGTCCATCAACGTCCGGAGCTGGAACGAGTCATAGAGGTTGTACTCCACCAGGAACCGCAGAGCCTCCACGTCGCCCCGAGCCTTGTACGCGCGCCACAGCAGCACCGCGTCCCACCCGTTCACGCCCCGCAGGTGCGGCGGCCGGCCCACGCCCAGGTTGTCCTCGATCTCCTTCAGCCCGCCGCTCATTCGCAGCCGCTTCGTCACGAAGCGCAGATCGATGTGCGCGTCCGGCGTCGGAAACCGGTCTGCGCCGAAGTAGTTCCGCAGGACTGGCGCGTCGAAGCACGTGCCGTTGAAGGACACCCACAACCGCCGCGCCGCCATCGCCTCCGGCAGCTCGTCCATGTTCCGGCCGTGCAGGAACACGTGCAGGCCCTTGCTGTCGAACAGGCTCACCACTGTGGGAACCTGGTTCTCGTTCCCGTCCGTCTCGATGTCGAAGTACATCGCGTCCTGGGCGAACTCCGGGTACAGCCGCCAGTGCTCCCGCGACGGCACCAGCCCCGCCAGCGCGCGCAGATTCCGGCTCGCCAGCGCCTCCCGGGCCTTGGCGATGTACTCGCGGGCCTGGTCATCCGACTTCTTGCTGATGGCTGGCGCGCCGGTACCCGCCGCTGGGAAGTCATCCCACGTCCGGATGCCCTGGGCCCACAGATCCTTCTCGCGAAAAGGCCCCACGCCGGGAATGTGCTGGAACGTCCGCTGCAACATCACCGCGACAGCTCCATCCTTCCCGCCACCAGATCGTCCAGCAGCGGAATGTCCGCCTCGCAGAACGGGAGCGCCGTCATCTCCGCGGGCGTCAGGAACCGCAGCGCATGCGCTCCCAGCGGCCGGGGCTCACCCGACACCAGCCGGGCCGCGTACAGCACCAGCTCCACCGTCAGATCGGGATACGTGTGCCGGCCCTCCCAGAGCCGCCGGCCCACCTCGAGCTCCACGTCCAGCTCCTCGCGGCACTCGCGGGCCAGCGCGGCCTCGTCCGACTCCCCGGCCTCCACCTTGCCGCCGGGGAACTCCCAGAGCAGCGCGCGGCTGCCACCCGGGAGGCGCTGCTGCACCAGGAACCGGGAGCCATCGCCAGGCTGGGCCATCAAAGCCGCTACCACCCGGACCGTTCTCGGCACCCCACCCGTCAACCGCCGCCCCCGTGCAGCTGCAGGGAGTACAGGTAGCCGTTGTTCGACAGGACGTACGCGGTGGAACCCTCCACGCGCGGCGCGGCGCTGACGCCCTCTCCCGGGTTCCACGCCATCCGGGCCTGTCCCGTCTGGGGATCCATGAAGAGCAGCGCGCGCTGGTTGGGGACGATGAGCATGCCTCGGGCCAACACCGGGGCCCTGCCTGCCCGTTCCCCCAGGCTGTGCGACCAGAGGAGCCGGCCCGTCTCTCCCAGGTAGGCATCCACCCGGCCATCCCCGACGGCAAAGACGATCTCCCCGCGCGC
>NZ_DASPHO010000625.1:0-14859 GCF_035629615.1 Hyalangium sp.
CGCTGCTGCCCTCGGGCCGGGTGTTGGTCGCCGGGGGCAACGAGGGGGAGACTCTCGCGAGCGCGGAAGTGTACGACCCAGTCACCGGGGCGTGGAGCGCCACGGGCGGGATGGCCATCGCTCGTCAGTGGCACACGGCGACGCTGCTGCCCTCGGGCCAGGTCCTGGTGGCGGGTGGCTTCAGCACAAGCGGGATCCAGGCGAGCGCAGAGGTGTACGATCCGGTGAGGGGGACGTGGAGCCTGACAGGAGGGCTCGCCACGGCCCGCCGCTGGCACACGGCGACGCTGCTGGCCACTGGACAGGTGCTGGTGGCGGGAGGCCGCGGCTCGGGCGACAACGAGCTGGATGGCGCGGAGCTCTATGAGCCGGCCACGAGCACCTGGCGCGCGACGGGCGCGATGACTCGGGCCCAGCACCTCCACACGGCGACGCTGCTGCGCGACGGCCGGGTGCTGGTGATCGGCCGCGGTGCGGAAAGCTACGACCCGGCCACAGGCACCTGGAGCGTTGCGGGCACGCCGGCCAGGAACCGCATCAGGCACACGGCGACGTTGCTGCCCTCGGGCCGCGTCCTGGTGGTCGGAGGCGAAGAGCCGGGTGTCGGAGTCCTCGTGGGCGCGGAGCTCTATGACGTGGACACGCGGCTCTGGAGCGCCTCGGGCGCACTGGCCGAGGGGCGCCGGGACCATGCGGCGACGTTGCTGCCCTCGGGGCAAGTGCTGGTGGCCGGGGGCCAGCAAGCCGGAGCGCTGGCCAGCGTGGAGCTCTACGCTCCGGACTCGGGCACCTGGACCACGACGGAGGCGCTGGCTGTGGAGCGTCATTCCCACACGACGACGCTGCTGCCCTCGGGTCGGGTGCTGGTGGTGGGAGGCACCCGATCCAGTAGTCCCCTGGCCAGCACCGAGCTGTATGAGCCGACCGCAGGATCGTGGCACACGACGAGCGCGCTGAGCACGGCGCGGACCGAGCACACGGCGACGCTGTTACCGACGGGTCGGGTGCTGGTCGTGGGAGGCTCTGGCGGCAGCGGCCCTCTGGCCAGCGCCGAACTGTACTCGCCGACCCCGGGCACCTGGAGCGCAACGGGAGCCCTGTCCGTGCAGCGCTCCCGCCACACGGCGACGCTGCTGCCCTCGGGCCGGGTGCTGGTGGTGGGTGGCTCCAACGCCAGCGGCCCCCTGGCCAGCGCCGAGCTGTACTCACCGATCCCGGGCACCTGGAGCGCAACGGGAGCCCTGTCCGCGGGGCGCTCCCGTCACACGGCGACGTTGCTGCCCGACGGCCGGGTGCTGGTGGTGGGTGGCTCCGACGCCAACGGCCCCCTGGCCAGTGCCGAGCTGTACTCACCGACCACGGGCACCTGGAGCGCGACAGAGGCCATGGCCACGGCCCGCTCTGAGCACACCGCGACGCTGTTGCCGGATGGCAAGGTGCTGGTGGTGGGCGGCTCCAACGCCAGCGGCGCTCTGGCCAGCGCCGAGCTGTATGATCCGGCCCAGGGGCGCTGGAGCGCGACGGGCGCGCTGGCCACGGCTCGCTCCCGTCACACGGCGACGCGGCTGTACGACGGCCGGGTGCTGGTGGTGGGCGGCTCCAACGCCAGCGGCGCTCTGGCCAGCGCCGAGCTGTATGAGCCGGTCCCGGGACTCTGGGGCACGACGGGAGTACCCGCCATGAAGCGCTCCCAGCACACGGCGACGTTGCTGCCTGGGGGCGAGGTGCTGGTGGCGGGCGGGACCCGCGGCAATGGAGGAATGATCAGCTCGGAGGTCTTCGCTCCGGCCAGTGGTTGGAGCGCGGCGAACGCACTCACCACGGGCAGCCAGGATGCGACGGCGACGCTGCTACCCACGGGCCGGGTGTTGATCGTCGGCGGATCCCACCCGGGCGGAGTCGCGTCCCGTGCCGAGCTGTATGATCCCGTTGCGGCGGCCTGGAGCGCCGGAGGCTCGATGGCCGTGGGCAGGGCCTGGCACACGGCGACGCTGCTGCAGACGGGTCAGGTGCTGGTGGCGGGCGGCAACGCGGGGACGACCCTGGCCAGCACGGAGCTATACGAGCCCTCCACGGGCCGCTGGAGTGTGAGAGGTGACCTGAAGGCGGCGCGCTACGATCACACGGCCACGCTGCTGTCCTCAGGCGATGTGCTGGTAGTGGGGGGCGTCGCGAGTACGCCGCTGGCCAGCGTGGAGTGGTACCTCCCGGGGATGGGCGGCTGGATCGAGCTGCCCTATCCATTGGCCACAGCGCGGTACGGGCATACGGCGACGCGCCTGCCGGGTGGCCAGGTGCTGGTAGCAGGGGGAGTGGTGTCTCCCTCCGAGCCCCTGGCCAGCGCCGAGGTGCTCGAAGACACCTTCTCCCCCTGGCGCACGGTGGGGGCGATGGCCCTGGCGCGAGCCTGGCACACCGCGACGATGATGCCCGATGGCCGGGTGCTGGTGGTGGGCGGCATGGGGGATTCCAGCATCCACCTGAGTGAAGCGGAGCTCTACAACCGGCCACCGAGAGCTGGAGCCCCGCGGGCTCGATGAGCGTGGCTCGCCGCGATCACACGGCGACGTTGCTGCCCGATGGAAGAGTGTTGGTGGTGGGGGGCATCGTGGGCCTGCCCGAGGCCGGCGCCGAGGTGTACGACCCGGTGACGAACTCCTGGAGCGCGACGGGAGCGATGAGCGTGGCCCGTCACTTCCACACGGCGACGCTGCTGCCCTCAGGGCTGGCGCTGGTGACGGGGGGGTGGAAGGGCTTCCTCGAGCCCGTGGTCAGCGCAGAGATCTTTGATCCGGCCACTGGGAGCTGGAGCACGACAGGGGGGATGGCGACGGGGCGCGCCCTGCACACGGAGACGCTCCTGCCCGGGGGCGGGGTGCTGGTGGTGGGGGGGCTGGACCGGATTGCCACCTCGCAGGTGTACCCGGGCGTCGAGATACCCGGGGTCTGGCGTCCGGTCATCCACACGCTGGCCGTGCGCAAGCCGGGCGCGGCACTCCGGATCACCGGGAGCGGCCTGCGAGGCCGCTCGGAGGCGCATGGTGGCAACAGCCAGGGCTCGGCGACGGGCCTCCCGCTGGTGAGCTTGAGGACACTGGAAGGAGAGAGGCCGCTGCGCCTCACAGGGCGGGACTTCTCGGACGCGGAGGTCACCGTCACGCTACCGACCCTCGAGGAGGGCTACTACCTGCTCACGGTGGTGGTGAACGGCCTTGCCAGCGGTCAGGTGCTGCGGGTGGATGCCACGGCGCCCGGCGCGCCGGAGGTGACGGCTCCCGCCAGTGGCGCCCTGCTCAACAACAGCCGGCCCACCTTCTCTGGCACCGCGGAGCCAGGCGGTACGGTGCGGGTGCTGCTGGGGGGGGTCGCCCAGACGCAGGTCGCGGTGGATGCGGCCGGAGCCTGGAGCTTCACTCCGGGGGCGGCGCTGGCGCAGGGGCCTCACGAGGTCGCCGCCGTCGCCCTGGACTCGGCGGAGAACGAGGGGCCGGCCTCCCTGTCGCGGGCCTTCACCGTGGACTCCCTCACGCCAGAGGCGCCGCGGGTAACGGCTCCTGTGGAGGGGGCCTCCTTGTTCGACACGCGGAGGCCGGACATCGCCGGCACGGCGGAGCCGGGCAGCACGGTGAGGTTGCTCCTGGACGACGCCGAGATCGCGACGCTGGAAGTCGACGAGCAGGGGAGCTGGAGGTTCGGTCCTGCTCAGGAGCTCGCACTCGGCAACCACACCGTCCTGGCCACCGCGACGGATCGGGCCGGCAACACCAGCGAGCCTGCTCTCGTCGGCTTCACCGTCGCCAGTCGCAAGAGCTACTACACGCCGAGCTGCGCCTCTGCCTCTCCGCATCCGGCGCTCTGGGCGCTGCTGTTGCTGATCTTCTGCCTCAGGCGCAGCACGGCGTGATCGCCGAACACATGCCAGCGGTTCAAGAGGTCGCTGATCTCGCGCTCGGTGAGTCTATCCTCGCGCCCGTCCCTTTCACGTACAGTGTGCAGATGCGCGTTCTTCTCCATGGGCGTATCCGGACCCTCGTGGACCAGGCCCCCGAGGCCGAGGCGCTCGCGTACGAGCGGGGCCGGCTGGTGGCTGTCGGGCGAGAGGAGGCGGTGCTCGCGGCCGCAGGCCCCGGGGCCCAGGTGGTGGACCTGGACGGACGAACGGTGGTGCCCGGCTTCGTCGATGCCCACCACCACCTGGCCCTCGCGGTCCTCTACCAGGGGACAGTGGACTGCCGGGGCACAGTGGCCCCCACCCTGGTGGACCTCCTGGCGCGCCTCCAGGCGACCGCGGCCACGGTGCCTCCAGGAGCGTGGGTGGTGGGCTCCGGCTATGACGTCTGGCAGCTCGCGGAGCGTCGGCACCCCACTCGGGAGGAGCTGGATGCCGCGTGTCCCCATCACCCGGTGCTCCTCATGCACTTCTCGTTTCACGAGTGCGTGGCGAACTCCCAGGCGCTCGAGCTCGCCGGCATCGGGCGGAGCACCCCGGACCCTCCGGCCGGATACATCGTGCGCGGTCGCAGGGGAGAGCCGACGGGACACCTGCGGGAGACGGCCCTCTCCCCCGTCGAGACCTTGGCGCGACAGTCCCTCCTGGCGAGGGACACGGAGGCCTTCGCCGCCCGGCTCCGGACCTACGAAGACCGGCTCTTCGCCCGAGGCATTACCCGGGTGGCCGACCCCACGGTGAGCCCGGGGTTCGAGCGGCTCTACCGAGAGATTCACGCGGCGGGCCGCATGCGGATACCCGTGCTGATGATGCCGATTTGCGAGGGCGGCTACCTGGTCCACCCCTGGGAGCGGCTCGACGGGATTCCCACGGGGGAAGGGCCCGAGGAGCTCCGGGTGGGACCGCTGAAGCTGTTCATGGATGGCGGGGACAACTGCGCGGTGTGCATGTCCGCGGGGCAGGTCCTCTCCGCCTCGCTCCAGACCCTCGCGCGCGCCGTGGCCCAGCGCAGCCTCGCTCCCTTCCGGGCCGCCCGTCGTGGCCGGCTCCGGTTGGGACGGGACCTGCGCCTCCACTCCGGGGTGACGTACTACCGGGATGCGGCGGGGGCCCGCGAGATGGCTCGCCGGGCCGTCGAGCGCGGCTTCGGTCTCGCCATCCACGCGATGGGAAACGAAGGGCTCGGGCTCGCGCTCGAGGCCTTGGAGGAGGTACGGGCACGGCATCGGGACCTGCCGCCCCCGCGCATCGAGCACGCGATGATGGTGGAGCCCACGCAGCTCCAGCGGCTCGCCGACGTGGGTGCCTCCGTCGTGGTCCAGCCCGGCTTCCTCGGAGCCCTCACCGAGGAGGGACTGCCACCCCTGCCAGGCCTCCAGGTGTTGGCCTTCCGCTCCATGCGCGACGCCGGGCTCCGGCTCGCCGGCAGCTCCGACGCGCCCGTGCTCGAGGCGATGCCCCTGGAGGAGATGCGCCAGGCCATGACGCGCCAGACGCAGGATGGCAACACGCTGGGAGCTGACGAGGCGCTGGACGCGGCCACGGTGCTCGCGCTCTACACGCGAGAGGCCGCGCGGGCCTGCGGCTGCCTGGACGTGACGGGCACGCTCGAGCCTGGCAAGCGCGCGGACCTCGTCATCCTCTCGGAGGATCCCCTCGAGACGCGGTTCGAGACGCGTGTGGTGGAGACGGTGCTGCGAGGCGAGACGGTGTTCCGCAGGGAGGACTGAGAGCCCCGAACGCGGTTGCTGCCCGTCCTCGTCTCCGGCTATTCAAGAGACGGACGCTCCTGTCATTGCGGGACTCATCCCTCCGCGGAGCGCTGCCGGGCCGCGAGCCGCCGCTTCACGGCGGGACGGGAGAACTCCTTGAGCGCGCCCTTCCCCATCCACCGCGCGGTGGGATCCGGTGAGTCCGCCAGGCGCTGGGCCACCGTTACAGCGGCGGCGTTGAGGGCGGGACTGCGTTCGCCCACCGCGCGGAGGGCCCAGCTCACGGACTTCTTGACGAAGTTCCGTTCATCGGTGGCGGCGCGCTCCACGAGCAGGAGGCCCTCGAGAAACGGCGCGTCGCCGGTGTGCTTGTCGTGCAGCGCGAGACAGGCCAGCAGGGCAAACGCCGCGCGCTTGGCGAACTCGTCACGTCGGGTGCTCCACTGCGTGACCTTGCGCCACGCGTGCGGTGTGCGGTCGAACAGGTGAAAGCACACGGTGTCACAGAGGCCCCAGTTATCGAAGTCCCGGCACCAGCGGTCCATCTGCGCGGGCGTGACGCGTGCGGGCTCGTCAACCAGGGCTGCTAGCAGGCGGGCCTCGTACCAGCCGGTGTCCCAGAGTGCGGCAGCGAGTGGGTGATTGCGCCCGAGGCGCTTGGCGAGCTGGAGCAGGTTGGCCATCGACACGCCAAACGCCTTGCCTGCGGTGATGCCGAACCGCGCCAGGTTCTCGCGGTCGCGTGAGGTGCTCTTGCGCTCCAGCGAGGTGAGCGCCGCCTGAACCTCGTCCTGGAGCGGGAGCTGAGTCCCCGTGCTGATCTTCTTGGAAGGGCTCTTCTTCTTGGAAGCCATGCGGACTCTCCGTGAACGGCGACGCGCCAGGGAAAAAGAAAACTCGGATCGAGTGATCGCGCCAGAGGCCTTGAGACATGGGGAGGCGGCGGGAATCGAACCCGCATCAAGGCGGAAGGAAAACCCCAAGCAGGTTGCGCTGTTACCAGCTAACGCCTTGATCTCACATTGGAGCATTCCCCCGCTCCGTCCCGTCTTGTCCCGTCTGGTGCCGCCTGATTCCGCGCTGGAGGGTCACACTGGGGGCACATGGCGTCCTTGCATCGGCTCTCGGGGACACCGTCGCCGGTCAGGCTTCATCGTCGGGCAAGAGCGTGCGGAGCAGCCCATCGTCGGGACCGAGCGGGCGCCAGCCGGGCGGCGGCGGCGTGGCAAGGAGAGCTGTCCTGACCTGTCTAGCGCGCTCCTGATGAGTCTCTGGAGTGTAGGCAATCCACGATCCGAGTGCCTTGGCGACGTTGAAACGGTTCGCATCATCCAGCACGCCCGGCCAGCCGTCGGGAATGCTCTGAGACAACAGACGCACGAGCACATCGCGCATAAAGCGTGTGACTTGCTTGCGCTGCTCCGCCTCGGCAAGCAACCCGCTCAACACCTGCACCCCAGCGACGTCGTCCTTGCCAAGCTCCTCGGCTAACGCAGCCAGCGAGGCAGTAGGACGGGCCTCGGCAAAGGTGGTCAGCGAGTCGTAACCGCGCTCGCGGACGCGCTCATACAAGCGGGCCTTCCAGTTGCCCTGCCAGGAACGTCCGTCGGTCACCGCCTTCTCCCGGGGATGAAGTTCATCGGGATATCGTAGAGCTTCATATTCTCTCCAACGATGTTCAGGATCTCGTTTCGCGTTAACATCCGGCCAGCCGTTATCTCGGCTTCGCGCAACGCCCCCATGATCATCCGGTTCCATTCGTTGGGCCACAGGCGTCCCAGGCGCCAGTTACCGCCTCCGTGAATCGCCTGGTGGTGCGCTTGCTCCAATTTGACGCAGAACTGGTCGATGCTCATGGCGCCAGTGAAGCCGCGCTTCTCGAACCACTCGCGGAACTCATCCGGCAGGACATGATGCTCCGGTGACTCAGCCATGCCAGCCCCCGTTTTGCCGGTCACACGCATGCCGCGAACCTCGGGCCCGTCGCCCAGCGCCTCGCGCACGCCCCGCGGCAGCTCCTGGTGTGCTTGCGCCATCATCACCTGACCGGCGTGAATCCGGACAGCGGCGCTGACGGCTGGCACGGAGAGGACGCCCGCCTGCACCAGCCGGCGCATCCGCTCCACCCACTCGGCGGAAACGGCAAGCCGTGAACCCACCATCACGCCGTTGGAGCCCATCACGAGGCCCACGCCGAGCGTCGCGGGGGCAGCCGGCGGCAACCGGGGCAGAGACATCCTCAGCGCCGAAACCAGGGTGAGCATCTCCACGAGCTGCGCCGCCGCCATCATCTGATCGGCGCGCTCGGTGGCCACACGCGCTCCCTCACGGATGGAGTGGAACTCCCAGGTGAGCTGGCCCATCAGCTCGGGCATCGCGGCCGCCGCTGCCTCCACCTGCGCTGGCTCTAGGGATGAAAGCGCCCTCATGGAGGGCTCGATCAACTGTTGCACGCGGTTCATATCCGCGTAGAGCCTCTCGGTGCCGTAAGAGGGGCACTGCCGGAGCACGGCGTCAGCGAGGTTCAGGAAGTCGGTCCATGCAGCGAGCAGGGTTGCGCCGGACGTGGCCGCCTGGAGCGGTGGGCCAGTGAGGCGCAGGAGGGCGAGCCCCATGTCCGGTTCATCCACCCCCCATGCAACGTCAGCCAGCGTGGTGACGCCACCCAGAGCGCCGTGAAGCCATTGCAGCTGGTTGGAGCCATAGACGATATGGCGGATGAACACGCCGTTGGCCCGGCCGCTGAGGCGCCTGTTATCCGTGAGCTGGTGGAGCGAGCCGGCAATGCCGGCCCTGGAGCGCTCCACATCGTCGATAGCACTGCGGATTGCTTGCCGGGTGTGGGTGACGAACTGGCGCCCAGGCTCCGAAGGGGTGGAAGGCGAAGACTCCCTGGCAGGGAACGAGCTGACCGCAGGCCCCACCTCCTGCCGATAGGAGGTGGCTGCCTCACCGGAAAACCCGGTGCGCCCGTCCCCGGTCGCACAGCTCGAAAGCACGGCGGTGATACATCCCAACCCGAGGGCCGTCAGCCTCATGAATCCGCCTGGTGGAGCGAGGAGTGGCGCGGAGATTACAGGAAGCCCCGGGACCATAGAAGCCCAGCCACCCGTTGAGGATGATGGGCTTTCCGAGAATGGAGGCGGCGGGAATCGAACCCGCTGCCAGAGCCTTCTGACGAGGGCAGCCTCCAACCCCGTCGCTGCCGTCACACCAGGCCAGAGGCGTGCACCGCCAGCGTCTTGAGCTTGTTCACGTGGAGGGGGCGCGGCGCCTCGCCCTGAGTGAAGCCGCGGATGGCCTCGAGCGTCGCGTATCGATCGTAGCCGAGCACCCGGACGGTCTGGAAATAGAAGGTCCAGGCGTTGGCCCCCGTCCGGCGGCCCATCACGTTGGCGCCGCAGAGGAGCCACTGGAAGTTGTGGCGGCCCATGAAGAACTTGCGGACCACCGTCGTGGTGAGGCCCGGGTTCACCATGGTGTTGAGGCCAATGTTCGCGGAGCGGTACGCAGTGACAGTCCCGTGCCCCGCCGCTACGCCCGTCACCGCCTGGAACATGTAGTCCATGTAGCTCTGCTTGTTCCCGACCGGGACGTCCGGCACGTCCCCTGCGTTGGCATGGAAGAACTGCGGAGCGGCTCCGATCGGCCGCCAGATGTAGACGGTGCATCCGCCGAGCGGCGCGGTGAAGCAGAAATCCGCGTCGTTGCCGAGCGTGACGTGGGTGATGCCGTTCTGGCGATAAGGAAGAAAGTAGGCCCGACGGCTCGTGTTGGCGCCGCCGCCTCCGGGATCGTTGGCGAGGATCTGAAAGTCGGACTTCACGTGGGCGGGCAGGAAGCCCCACATCATGGGGTTGTTGGCGGGGTTGTTCACCGCCTTGAACCACGACCACGTATGCCCGCCCCCCCCGCCCACCGCCAGCACCTCGGCGGCCAGGTCGTTGATCACCGCCGTCACCCCCAGCAGTGTCACCGCGGGGATGTTGCCCTGCGGCACCCCCCCAGCGGCGTTCCCGTTGTGCGTGAGGAACGTCGCATGCTGGGTGAGCACCTGCAGGTTGTTGACCCCGTGCGAGCAGTAGGCGTAGTTCCGAAGGAACGTCGGCGTGTTGGCGACGAGGTCATTGTGATTGGGCATGTGCGCTGTCCTCCTGCTCGGGAGCCTGCCACGGGGGGAAGGGAAGCATACCCCCGGGGCCAGTTTCCTGAGCGAGGGTCCCTGCCGCTCCCAGCGCCTTCACCTGAGAGTCGGAGGGTGCTCCCCATCGGCGCGGAAGAGCTCGCGTCCCGACTCCATGACGAAGTCGAAGTCCACCCAGGTGGCCGCGAGCGCCTCTTGCCCCCCAGGCTCCAGGCCGAGATCCGTCGTGAAGGGGTGGCTCGCGTGATCACCCCAGCGCACATGGAAGGTGCCAGGAATGGGGCCGTAGCCCCGCAGGGTGCTGACCTTCGCCTTCGCCTCGATGATGGCCTGGTAGCAGGCGCGATCGGTGTGCTGCACGTCGCGGAACTGCTTCAAGAACGCGATCGTCACCTCCTCCGCGGCGAATCTCCGAGCGATTGACGAAGCCCACGTGCCCGATGGATCGATCGGCCGGACGACATCGCCGATCATCTCGGCCACGGAGCGCAGCGGGCCCGGGCCGGCGTCGCTCCGCGTCACCTCGAGGATGCGGGCCCGGGTGCCGCACGTCTCGGGGGTGTTCCGCGTGAGGACCTCACCCACCACGGAGAGGTAGTCGAGCGCCCTCCCCGAGCGGCGCACTTCCACGTCGACCACGCTCTTGGGAAAGCCGTAGATCTCGCGTCCTGCCGCCGCGGCGGCGCCGGTGGTGACGAAGACATGGGGCAGGAACCAGACCAGTCGGTCGGGGATCAGTCCCCGCCTCCCGGAGCGCATGGCCCAGGCCGGCACCCAGAAGGCGACGTCGGTCTCGGGCATGTGGCCGAGGCGGCGGTGCTCCGGATCGCCGGAGAATGCGCGCCCGGAGAAGGCAGCGGCGAGCACCACGAAAGGAGCTGCGGGCACGTACCGGACGCGCCCCTGCGCGGGCACGTTCAAGTACCGGTCGAGCAGCGCGCCGAGGTTGCTCTGCCGCGCCCGCAGCACGAGCGCGGTCATCCATACGTCCTCCATCACGTAGGGGGAGCGGAGTGACATCTCCCCGGGGCGGTCGATGTAGCGCGGCAGCGTGCTCCGGGGCTCAGTGCGTCGCCGCGGAACCTCGCTGACGAGAGAGACCGGCGCCCCCAGCGCCTGCGCCGCCATCAGGCCGGACATCGTGGCCGCCTCGATGCAGCCGATGTCATAGCCCGTCCGGGTCCAGTCTCCTGCCAGGACGAGGCCTTCGAACCCAGAGTCATCCGGGGCGATGCGGTGCTTCTGAGATCCTGGCACGGACAGCACGTACCGGTCCGAAGGGTCCGCGTTGACTCGCAGGTATTGGGCGCGCAGGCGCTCGGGCCCAGTGCGCCCTTGCGAATCCACGAGCGCCTCCCACCGCAGGCTCCCGCGAGCATCCCCACCGCCCGGCCAGAGGTGTGCGAGGTGCTCACTGAGGAAGTCGTGCGCAGCTCCCTCGAGCGCCGCGCGGTCCTCGGCGCGTGGATCGCTCGCCGAGACAGGATCGTCGCCATGCCCGAGCTGGCCGCAGGCGTAGAGGAGCCCTCGCACGCCATCGCGCTCCTTCCAGCCCTCCATGGGGAGGAGGTGCGACATGTCCGCCCAGGTCTCGAGCGGCACCTGGTAGGCGGTCATGACGGGCGCATCCGTGCTCGAGGCGACCTGCCCGATGGGCGTGTCCACCCAGAGCTGCAGCGACACGGTGCGGACCGTCTTGACGTGCTCGACCATGCGCTGCCACCGCGGGCTCGCCGCAATGAGCTCCGAGGCGACGAACGGAAGCGCGCCGATCGAGATCCCCAGCAGGACATGATGGAAGTCAGTGCCGGACTGCAGCGTGCGCTGCTCGACGGCAGGCCAGTCGCTCCAGAAAGAGGCGAGCTTCGCGCCGTGGCGAGCGAGCTCCTCGCCCTCAACGAGCTGGTTGTAGAGAGGCTGCTCGGGCCAGCACGGCAGGCCGCCCACGTCGATGAGCGGGAGGTACTCGCCGGATCGGGGCGTCGCCTGCCGGCCGATGACGACCCGCTCGACGCGCTGCTGGTCTCCGGAGAGCTCGAGCCTCTGCACGCGGTGGAAGAACTCGAAGCGGACCCCGCGCCGCCGCAGCACCTCATACAACGGCGCGAAGACGGTCTCTCCCATGCCCGCACGCATCTTGTAGAAGATGGCACCGCGGTAGCACGTGAACATGCGCATCATCCCGAGGAGGGCGAGCCCCGCGCCAGCACCGGCGCCGTCGCAGAAGGCGAGGTGGTAGAAGGCGCGGACCAGCCCGCTCGACACCGTCAGCTCGGAGGCCCCGTGCTTGCGGAGCCAGTCGCTGAACTCCAGCTCGTCCAGAGCCTCGAAGTCAGCGGGCGACCCGAAGGGGCCATCGCGCAGGATGCCGATCAAGGAGACGGCGCTGAACTCGAGGACGACCCACAGACGCCGCAGGTGGGTGTCGACCTCGAGGTCGCGCCGCGCCAGGACCCGAAGCCGCTCGAGCAGTGATCGGACGCCATCGGCGAGAGCTCGCCCCGCCTTGCCCACGAGCAGAGCCGCTTCGAGCGCGAGCGCGTGCTTGAGCAAGTCCTGGAGCTGACGGGCCACGTCGTCGAGCTCGGGCCGGAGCCCTCGTCGCTGGTTCCACCAGCCGAGCGCATAGCGGAGCACCTGTCGCGCGGCGCCGCGGATGGACTCCGCGGGAGTGGGCAGCGGGCGCCCATCTCCTGGCCACTCGCCGGTCTCAGGGAAGGTGACGCTCCAGTGCTCCCAGCCGCGTGGGGTGTGCTCCCCGACAGCGATGGAGCTGTGCTTGATAAAGGCGTCGCGCAATGTTCGCATCGCCGCGCCGGGTGGACGGCCGAGCTCCTCATAGCAGCGGCGCAGCAGGGTGAAGGCGTTCTCGTAGTACCCGAGCCAGACGTGCAGCCCGTGCTCCTCGATGCGCCCATGCGCTTCCCGGTTGCGGACGCTCGCGCCCTTCCCACCGAGCAGCCATCCGTCCTGGTAGACGGTGAGCTCGTAGCGCTCGCGAAGTGCGGCTGTCTCGGTCAGGGCAAAGGCGGCCGAGAGCGAGGCCATGCCTCCGCCCAGGATGGCAATCTTCTCGCGATGGGGATGCATGGCAGTCAAGTCGGAGGGCGCTGATGCCCTGGCGTCCGCTCTCAATCCATGTGCTGCACGTCCATGGAGTCGGGCATCAGGGCCCACGGGTGCCGTCTTGCCTCATAGACGGAATACTGAGGGGCAGGGAAGTGAGGATCGGCGAACGCTCCCACGGCGACGGCGATCATCTCCGGCATCCCACTCAGCTCCCAATAGACGGTCGAGCCGCAGCTCGGGCAGAAGTGGAGGGTGACAGGATCGCCGCTGTCTCCCTTGCGGACGAAGGGCGTGGCGCGGCCTTCGATGCGGGTCACCTGCTCACGGTGGAAGCGTGCTTGGACACCAAACACGCTCCCTGTCCGCTGCTGACAGGCAAAGCAGTGGCACATGGAGACCCTGACGGGTTCGCCTTCACAGGTGAGGTGCAGCTGTCCACAACTGCAGGAAGCGCGACGGGTCGTCATGAGGCCTCTCGGGCTACCACTTGCCGTTCTTGCTGAGGCTCTTGATCTTCGTGTCGGCCTTGGTGAGGTTGGCGGCCGCCTTGCCCTTGCCCGAGAGCGTGGCGTAGACGCTGTTGCGGAACTCGGTGCTCACCTGGTTGTACTTCGCGCCGGTGATGGTCGGCCGGGGGACGGCATTCGTGAAGGTGTCATAGAGGCTGGCGAAGAAGGGGTTGGCCTTGAGCAGCTCCTCGTCCTGGTAGAGGCTCGTGATGGTGGGGTTGAACGCGCCCACCACGGCCCGGCGCTTCTGCTCCTCGGCGCTGGTCAGGTACTTCACCAGCTCCACCGCGAGCTCCTTGTTCTTGGAGTACTTCGGCACTCCCAGCTGCCAGCCGCCCAGCGTGCCCGTGGACTTGCCGTCCGGGCCGCCCTTGGGCAGCGCCATCACCCCCACCTTGTCCTTGACCATGCTGTCCTTGGAGTTCGCCAGCGCCCAGGCGTACGGCCAGTTGCGCATGAACACCGCATTGCCGGACTGGAAGGCCCCGCGAGCCCCCTCCTCCTCGTAGCTCAGCACGCCCTTGGGCACCACGGTGCCCACCAGCGAGGCGAAGAAGTCGATGGCCTCCACCGCCTTCGGGTTGTTGAGGGTGACCTGGCCCTTGGCGTCGACGATGGTTCCCCCGCCGAAGGAGTCCACCCACTCCAGAGCGGTGCACGTCAGGCCCTCATAGGACTTGCCCTGGAAGACGAGGCCCACCAGCTTGTCGTTGCCCGCCTTCTTCTCCGCGTCCAGCACCACCTTGGCCGACGCGGCCAGCTCCTGCCACGTGGTGGGCGGCTTCTGCCCGTGCTTCTCCAGCAGATCCTTGCGGTAGTAGAGCACCCCCGCATCCGTGAACCAGGGCATGGCCACCAGCTTCCCATTCACCAGGTTGTTCTGGACGATGGAAGGGAAGTGCTGCTTCAGCACCTCTTCGGAGATGTAGGGCTTCAGGTCGAGGAAGTGGTTGGCCACGATGCCCGGCCAGATGATGTCAATGCGCGCCACGTCGAGGTCTGCCGAGCCCGCCGCCATCAACTGCTGGAGCTGCGCCAGCTCTTGAGAGGTATCCGTGGGCGCGCTCATGACCTGCACGGTGTGCCCGGTCTTCTTCGCCCAGGCCTGCGCGCCTTGCGTGCACAGGTCCTTCTCCATTCCCACGCTGCCGCAGGCGATGACGAGCGTCTCCGCCTGAGCCAGCGGGGGAGCGAACAGCGCCACCGCGGCCACGAGCCCTGCCAGTACCTTCTTCATGTATCTCTCCTTCTCCTGCAAAGCGCTCCAGGCTTGGAGCGCGGAGCGGCTGCGTCAGTTATTCGATGGAGCGGGCGTTTCCCCCCTGTTGCCCCCGCGGAGCCGCGTTCGCCCAGGTCTCTGCCACGGCCGTCATGAGGCGATCGATGTCGAGGGGCTTGGCCAGGTGTCTCTGGAATCCCGCGGTGAGCGCTTGTTCACGATCCGCGTCGCTGACCAGCGCGGTCATCGCTATCGCC
>NZ_DASPHO010000626.1:0-54282 GCF_035629615.1 Hyalangium sp.
CGTGAAGCGGGAGAACATCATGGTCCGGCTCCCCAGCGAGGAGCCCGTGGTGCTCGACTTCGGGCTTGCAGCGCTGGCGGGGGCCTCGTCGAGCATGGGGGTCGGACAGGTGACAGGCACGCTGGAGTACGTCAGCCCGGAAGCGTGGAGGCATGCCTGCGAGGAGGAGGAGCACTACAGGCCCACGGCCAAGGACGAGCAGTGGGCGCTGGGGGTGACGTTCTATTGGATGCTGACGGACTTGCTTGCCTTTGGTGGGCGTGAGGATCCGCTCATGACGCGGCGGGTGCTCCGGGAGCAGCCCAAGGCGCCCCACGTCGTCAACCCCCGCGTGCCGCCCGAGCTAGGGGCACTCTGCATGCGGCTCCTGGAGAAGAACCCAGAGGACCGGTACGCGGACCTGAAGGAGCTCTGCGGGGCGGTGCGCCAGGTGCTGGAGAAGGCCGTGGATGGGGCCGCCTGGGACGTTCCACTCGGCCAGCCGGACGCGCCGGAGTGCCGGACGACCGACATCGATGTGACGGTCGTGGCCGAGGGCGGGATCGACCTGCTCCTCGCACTGATCAGAGCGCCTCGGCGGGGGCGAGTCATCCAGCTGCCCGCCACCAGGCTCCTGGCGGTTCCACCTCCCGTGCCCCTCCCGGAACCCGCCCCTGTCCCAGCGCCGGTCCCCATCCAGCGCATCGCCGAGCTCCCGGCGGTCATGGCGGCTGTCCCGGCGCCGGCCGCCTGGGGTAGGCCCGTGCCAGCGCTGCAGGGCGCGCGCCGGGCTGCCTCCTGGACGCTGCTGCTCTTGCTGGGGCTCGTACTGGGGCCTGAGGTATCCTCGGTGCTGGGTGAGCCGCCGGCGCGCGCACCGGCGCCGGTCCTCTTCGAGGAGCCGGCGCTCTGGCCGGGCGGGCCCTCCAACTCACTCCAACCTGCTGGGGCAGGCCCTCCCTTCGTAGCCTGGCAGGTAGGCTCGCCGGGCGAAAAACTGGCAAGCCCGCCGTACCCGCCCCAGTCTGGCGTCGGCGCGGATAAAACCCCCGCGTCCGCCGTTGAGGCGGCGTATCGCGAGAAAGAGCCACATGTGAAGAAAAGCTCAGCAGCCAGGAAGGCTGTCATCACGTTGTGCACGGCGCTGACCAGTTGCGTGGGGGCCCCGCAGATCATGCGTCAGGACCCACCCGCGGAGCCATGCCCGCCTGGAGCGATCAAGGCGATGGCAGAGTGGATGGACATCGAGTTTGAATTCGGTTTCGCCCTCCCACCGGAGCCAAACGTATTTATGCCTGTGAAGGAGGGCCCCTTCACGGCTGAGGCATGGAGTAGAAGGACTACATGGAAGTGGCAAGGGGGAAAGGTCGAAGGCAAGATCATCTTCGGTCCGGATCGCGTTCATATACGCCTCACGAAAGCATTCACGTATGACGGCAAAGCATTCCCAATCTGCGCACAGGTCCATCATCTAACCGCGAAGGAGGGTGAGCCTCATGTCATCCTGTCAACTCAATCCGCAAAGATAGTGGACCGCTTCGAGTAGAATTGACCCGATGCCCGTCATCTTCGCGCCTGGCCTGCTGGCGTTGGCCCTCCTCGGCGGGCCAGTTCAAGCTTCATCCTCAGCGTACCTGGAGTGCGAGTCCGCATCGCCCCGGGTGGCGCTCGGCTCCCAGCCGTCAGAGGCACTGCCCAGGGTGTGTGTGAGTCTCGGCCTGACAACCTCCATCCTCCTCAACTCGCCCATTGACCCGGACTCGCTGGTGCTACAGGAGCGTAGCCGCTTTGCTTTTGTGGCAGTGACAGACCGGAGCATCATGCTCATTCCTCCGGCCAACCTCTCCCCTGGCGAGACATTCAATCTCACGATTGGATTTTTGGATGGCACTGCCCCGGCAATGGCGACCTTTGTGCTTGTGGGGCACCCGGCGCTGGCAACACGGCAGGTGGAGGTGTTCCGGCAGGTCATGTCCGCCGAGGCGTATCAGCGGGAGACCCAAGAGGCCCGGGCCGAGGTGGCGCACTTGCGCGAGCAACTGAGCCGGGCCCAGATGAACCGTGAGCAGCCGGCAGGGTTGGCAGGGCTGCTTGCCAAGGGCGAGATAAGCAAGGGAGGGCTGCTGGGCCCGAAGGTGTTGCCAAACACCATCAAGGGAGCTGCGAAACTCAGGGAGCATTGGAGCTTCCGTTTTGCTGACACCGGCGATGTTGCAGTCTCCCTGCAATTGCAGCCGCGTGATCAGGAACGGACCGTCACAAGAGCCACCCTCACGGACGGGCATGGCAGCGCGCTGCCTCCGCAAACCTTCTGGACGTCAGGTCCCGTGCGTCCAACAGAATGGGGCAGGGTGGTCCTCGAATGGAGCCTCAGCGAGAGCCGTGCCAAGCTCACCTACACCCTGATCCTCGAGCGCGATGATGGAAGCGTCTTGCGCGTGGAAGAGGTCACCTTCCCGTAAGGACTGCTGTCGTACTAATCCGTGGCTCCTTTCCGGAGCTGCTCCGCGATCCAGGCTCGGTAGTGGAACGTGCTCGTGAACCAGGAAGCCGTGCCACTGTTTGCGTGACCACTGTTGATGCCCACAAGCCACCGTCCCGCTGGAGTCTCGCGGAAACAGGGTCCACCGCTGTCCCCTGCATGCGTGTGTGCTCCGGGAGCGCGAAACAGGAAGGAGCCAGGACCTCCCGCCGAGAGAACGATGTCCGTGACGGAGTTGTGCCCTACTCTCCGCATGCCACCATCCTTCCCATTGTAGCGGGTCTCACCGAAGCCCACCAAGGTGAGCAGCTCGTCGATGGAGACTTCCTGCTCCGGAAATCTGAAATCGATCTTCAGGCCTGAAACGGGCTCGTTCAGACGCACCACCGCCAGATCCGCGACGTTCAGCTTCAGTCTTCCGTTCTCCAACTCAGCCCTGAAGGCCGGATGCACCTGCACCTGTCCCTTGGACTCATAAGGCTTTACTCCTGACGGACCCTCCGAGCCGTGGAGGCTTCTTCTGATGGTCACGCTCTTCACGCAATCTGCACCGTCAATGACCCGCCGTTGGAGCTTGGGGTCCTCGGGTGCACACACGCAATGGGCAGCTGTCAACACCAGCTGGGGTTTGATGAAGACACCACTGCAATGACCCCGTGCGCCCCAGACTTGAACCACTGTCTCATAGCGTTTCTGGCCATCCACTTGCCCTCCCGAAATCGAGAATTCGAGATCGGATGTCAGGCTATGTGCCCCTCGCTCAAATGCTGTCTCTGCGTACTCCGGACTCACGGCACCCTTCGCTGCCCCGCCAGCACATGCAGCGAGCGAGACGGCGCACGCGATACTGGCGGCGCTCAGCCTCCAGGAACTCAGCGGCGCCTCCTCATGGGCTGGCAGAGCCTTCTCTCCGGGCCCGTTGAATTTCAGCACGTAGCCATTCCCGGTGGATAAAGGTGCTCGTGCACGTGAGCGCCGCGTCCGAGCCGACCCCCGCGATCCCAACCAACCACTGGCCTCCTCTCTCCTCGCGGAAACATGGCCCTCCGGCAAAGCCATCATAGACGTACGCTCCTTCCTGCTCGTAGTGAAGCTTGTCATCATCCTCTTGAGGTGCCCGCGTGGCTGTGTTCTTTCTGTAGTACCGGGTTCCAAAGTCTCCGCCCAGGATCTGATCATGCCCGTAGCCAGCCATGATCAGGGCCTCGCCTTGCCGGACCTCGCTTCCGGATAGGAGCACTTTCGCCAGCTGCTCCGGGACAGGTTCGTTCAGGGAGATGGCAGCCAGATCCGCGCGCCTTGAGCGCAGGTGGCCACGCGGATCCACCCAGAATTGCAAGTCAGGATGGGCACGCACGCTTCCCTCGTAGGTTCGCAACCACAGTTGCTCCCCTTGGGCCTCAGGTCCAGAGTTCCCACCATAGACAACCGTCGTGACTGACACGCGCTCCGCACACGAAGAAGACACGAGAGCATTTCCGGACGTGACAGCGGACTCGCTATGACTCTGCGCGCACACGCAGCTCCCTGCCGTCAGCACCAGGCGCGGACTGACGAGGACACCGCTGCAAGCTACCAGGGTTGGCGAATCCTTCAGGGCGATCATGACGGCCGCCGCGTACCGATCCGCGACGTCCACTATCCCCGCATGCTGCAGCCAGGGCTCTGGATCCGCGGGGCCGAACTCGAACCTGAACCCCTCGGGAAACTGGGCGATGGGCAGGTCGATCTCGACGTCGATAAGCCGCGGGTTGCTCTCTTCGATTTTAGCTGCGCGCTGCGCCTCAGGCGAGCCCGCTTCGTTCTTCTCACATCCGTGGCAACCCACCAACCCTGCGAGAGCCGAAAACACTGGGAGCAGGATTGCCAGATGTACCCAACGGCGTGCCACTCTCATGCAACCTCCTCCCGCAGTATTGCACGCGGGGCGCTGCCGAGCAGAGGAGCATGCCCACCGTGCGTATGCGCGGGTCGGCCTGGGTCCGCTTGTGGCTGCTGACGCAGTTGGGGCCTTGGCGACCTGTAGGAGTCTCTGGCGTGCAACCCACCCGTAGGGTAGGGTTGGAGCGCCATGGTTTCGTGCTCAGCCGCCATGGCCCTGGAGCGTTCATGGTGCGCACACTCGAAGGCAATCCCACGGAGGAAGGGTGCCCCTTTCCTCCCGCGATGCCCGAGGCTCGCGTCGTCTTCGAGCGGGATGGCGTCTCCTATGAGCTCATCCGGACCTTGAGGGAGCCGGACCGGCGCCAGAAGCGGATGCTCGCCTGGCGCCGCCTGCCGGATGGCAGGGCCGAGCCCGTTGTCCTCACGCAGCTGGCCAGCTCCCAGGAGCCGCACCACCGCTTGCGCCTCTTCGAAGAGGCCATGCGCGTCCGGCGCTTGAGCCACCCGGTCATCTGCAGGTTCCACGAGCTGGCGCGGCGGGGAGGCGAGCTCTATGCGATCACGGAGTACGTGGACGGGATCTCCCTGGAGAAGGTGCTGCGCTTGGCGTCCGCGTATGGTCGGCGGCTGTCAGCGGCCTTCGCCTGCCATGTCACGGCCGAGCTGGCCGACGCGCTCCAGCATGCCCATGAGCTGCCCGGGGAGCATGGGCGATCCTCCTGCATCCCTCATGGGGGCATCAGCGCTCGGACCATCCGCCTGACTCGCTTTGGCCGGGTGAAGCTGGCCGGCTTCGAGCTCAGGATCCACGATCCCCTGCCTCCCTGGGAGATCCCTCCGCAGGGCCTGGGCTGGCTGCAGGGAACGGAGCTCTGGCCCAGGATCGAGCGATGGACCTATCGCGCGTCCCACACCCTCAGGCGCTGGTGCCGTCTGCCCGCGAAGTACAAGGCCTGGTCCACGATGGGACCTGGGGACTCCGTGTTGGCGGAGGCCCGTGAGGACCTGGTCTCGCTGGCGTGGGTCCTCCTGGGGATGCTGGCGTGCCCCCACCCGCTCGAGGGCAAGGCCGCCTCCCTCTCCGAGAGGGCAATCGAGCAGGCGGTGCCTCACGCACCCGAGCACCTCAAGGCCCTCCTGGCGAGAGCCCTGGCACCGGAGCTTGGCCAGCGCTACGCCTCGGGGGCGGCCCTTCGGGATGCGCTCCTCACCTCCATGCGAGTGTGGGAGCCTCCCTATGGAGAGCGGGAAGCGGCAGCCGAGGTCTTCCGGGTCATGACAAGGGTCGAGGGGCTCCTGTAGCCAACGCAGGGACGAGCCTCCATCTTGAACCGGGGCTCCCACCCTTGGGGCGTATGCCCCCTGCGCCGAGGTCGCCATGAAGCTCACCCGACTCGTTACGGCACTGGCCCTGCTCGCTGGCTTGACTGCGGCGGCCCAGCCGCGGACTCCTCCCGAGTCCCGTCCCGATTTCCGCCCCTTCGTGGACCCTGCGGTCCGCACCCTGCGCGTGGAGGGAATGGGCGAGGCGAAGGCCGAGCCCGATGAGGCCTGGGTGGATCTCGCCGTGGAGACCCTGGGCACCACCGCCAAGGCCGCTGGTGAGGAGAACGCCAAGAAGATGGAGCGCGTCATCGCCGCGCTGACGGGCGCGGGCCTCCCTCGCAAGGAGCTCGACACCCGGAACTACTCCGTCTACCCCGAGTACACGCAGCCGGATCCTCGAGTCGAGCCGAAGCTGCGCGGCTACCGCGTCACCAACAGCCTCTCCGTGCACGTGCGGGAGCTGCCACGCCTGGGCGATCTCATCGATCGGGCGCTGGCGGCCGGGGCCAACCGGGTGGACGGCGTGCGCTTCGCGCTGAGCAAGGAGGAAGCGGTGCGTGCCGAGGCGCTGCGGCAGGCGGTGGAGCGCGCAAGGAAGACGGCGGAGGTGCTGGCCTCGGCGCTCGGGGTGCGGCTCGGCGTGGTGCTGGATGCCAGCACGGTGGCTGAGCCCCCGCGCGTCTATCCGGCCCGCATGGCGATGATGGAGGCGGGGGACAAGAGCAACGCCCCGGCCACGCCCATCATCCCGGAGGAGCAGACCGTCCAGGCACAGGTGACGCTCATCTACGCCATCGAAGGGACTCGCTAGGCTCGTGCCGGGAGAGGGGCTCCCTGGGCGTGTCAGGCCACGACGGCGTGGGAGCCTGGCAGCGGACCGCTGGGGGTGGGATCCACCTGAGGCTTGGGGGGCTCGGGCTGCGGCTCCTTCTTCGGCAGGAGCGCACGCAGGGCCTCGGCCTGCTGCCCCAGCCGGTCGGCGGTGATGGCCACGTCCTCGCTCATCTGCGCGTGCGAGGTGATCAGCCGCTGGAGCTGCGTTGCTCCCGAGGAGATGCCCCCCGTCGCCCGGGCCTGCTCCTGAGCATCCACCACCGTGGAGCGCATCAGCGACTCGATCTGCGTGACGATCTGCCGGATGGCCTCCAGCGTCTTGCGCGCATCCGTGAAGCGGGTCTCGAACTGGTGGGTGCTGTCGCGGATGATGGCCATGCCCTGCAGCGCCGACTCCAGCTGGGCCCGGGTGCCCTGCACCACCTCGTGGATCTTCACCGAGCTGTCCTTGGAGGCCTCGGCCAGCCGGCGGACCTCGCGCGCCACCACGGAGAAGCTCCGCCCGGCCTCGCCTGCGCGCGCGGCCTCCATGGCGGCGTTGAGCGCCAGCACGTCCGTCTGGTTGGCGAACTCCTGCAGCGTCTGCGTGAACTCGACGATCTGCCGGGCGCTCGTCACCAGCTCCAGGAGGCTGGCCTCCGTCAAGCCGATGGCCTGCCCGATGCTGTTTACCCCGCTCTCCACCTGGTTCATCTCGTCGTCAATGCGCTGGGTGTGCCCGGTGGCCTGGGAGACGATGGAGCCAGCGCCCGAGGCGCGATGCGAAGCGGCCTGGGCCATGAGGGCCACCGTCTCGCTCGCGTTGGCGATGCGCGCCGTCTCCGAGCGAGCGCGGGAGGACTCGCTGGACAGCTCCAGCGTCGAGTCCCGGAGCTTCTCCACCAGCTCACCAATCGTCTCTGCGGCCTTCCCCACCCGGGCATGGGAGTTCTCCAGCGCCCGCAGCGTGGCGGTCATCTCCTGCTTGAGGAAGAAGTGGTGGCGCAGCGCGCGCAGGATGCGCTCGAGGGACCAGGCGATGCCCCCGGTTACCCCTCCCAGCGCCGCGATGCCCAGCATGCGCTGCGCCAGCGGGTACCCCGGATCCAGGGCCAGCTCCAGCACCGCGTAGCTCCCCACCGTGAAGGCATAGAAGAGGCCGCGGGCCTGGGAGCGCAGCGGCAGCACCAGGGGGATGAAGAAGACGCTCCACACCAGCAGCGCCGTGTGGGGCATGGTGCGCTGCGTCCCCGCGACGTAGAAGACGATCTGGCTGCTCAGGAGCCAGAGGCTTGCCAGGGCCACACCCGTCCGGGGCCCTGCCTGCCACTCCGGGAAGTTCCTCAGGGCCAGCATCGCGACTCCCGGGAGCAGGAGACACGCCATGCGGGCCGCCATGACGGTCAGCAGGGACCGGGTGCCTGCGGCAGTCCCCAGGCCCACGCTCAGCGTGTCCGATAGCAACAGAATCAGACTACCCACCAGGGCGGTCTGACTCATACGCAGAGTGCGTTTAGGCCATTGCTCCCAGAGGAAAGAGGAGTAGGCGGCCCACGCTGGGGATGAGGGAAGGGTGGAGTCCGTCATCAGGATTCACAGTATCCAATAGGTTGGATTTTTCTGGAAGGGACCGGAGGGCTTTGGGAGCGCTCTGAGCACGAGGAGGGCCAGCGGGCAGGCGAGCGGAGGGGTCTCTGCCGCTCAGTTCCCAGGAGCCGGGGGCGCACAGAGGTTCAAGGCTGGATTCTCACTGGGAGTCGAAAGGGGGAACCGGTGTGATGCACCGCCTGCGTCGATGGGCCGCTGTGGCGGGAGCCGTGGGGGGGCTCCTGGGGCTGGGGTTCGCCTGCGGTAATGCGGACGGGCCGCCGAGCGCTCGGGAGCGCGAGGCCCGCTCGGAGCTGCTGAGGGATCTGATCGCCTCGCGCGAGCGGATGCCGGATCCGAACGAGCTCCAGGCGCAGCGGAGAGATCTCCAGGCGGAGCTGGGACAGGGCGAGGAGCTGGGCCACGGCGGCTCGGGGCAGAGCAGGCTCACCGCGAGCGTCACTGGAACGGTGGAGTGGGTGGGGGACGACGAGCTGCTCGTCCGCGACACGGGGGGCGTGGAGCGGGACGTGCGAGTCCTGGACGACACGCGCTTCCGGCGAGGGGACCGCGAGGTGAGCCGGAGGACCGTGGAGCAGGGGGCGGAGGTCCAGGTCTCCTACGATGTGCAGCAGGGCGAGTGGGTGGCGCTCGAGGTGACGCTGCTGCCCCAGCGCGTGCCTCCGCCGTCTACCTCCCTCGAGCGCCGCTAGAAGGCCGAGCCGTCCACGAAGGTGAGCGCCCGCGGGGCCGGTGAGGGTGAGCGTGAGCTAGGGAGGCACAGCGCCGAAGTCATACCGGCTGAGCACGGGGTAGTGGTCGCTGGTGGTGCCCGCGTAGTCGGCGATCCAGGTGGGGCGCAGCACGTGGGCCGAAGCGGGCAAGTAGTCCGCCGCCAGCTCGTTGGAGACGAGCGTGTGGTCGATCAGATCCGGGTAGCCGATCGTCGAGCTCTCGCCGGTCAATGACAGCGGCCGTGTGACAAAGGCGTAGTCATCGGGATCAGCGAGGAAGTTCTCGTAGGGGCTGGGCAGCGGGTTGCCATTGGAATCGTCGGTGATGGAGACGTCCACGTCATCGTTCCAGTCGCCCACGACGAGCACGCGGTGGAAGGGCACGAACCCATCCAGGTAGGCCTTGAGCGCGGCGCCTGCGCGCTGGCGCCTGTCGTAGGAGGCCGAGTCATCGAAGGCCTTCATGTGGACGACGATCACGGTGAGCACGGTGTTCACGCCGTGGATGTGAGTGCCGAAGTCCACACGCAGCGGGGGCCTGCCGGCAAAGTCCGCCGCTGCCTCGGTGAGGATGAGGGTGGCGGACTGGAAGGAGAGGCGGCCGTCGTAGAGCACGCCCAGCTTCTGTTCGCTCGGCGAGTAGTACCAGGAGCCGAGGTTGACTCGCGGATCATCGGAGAGGAAGCCGTCGTATCCGGGGAGCTGGGCCTTGAGGGCCTGGAAGTCGGCGGTATCGACCACCTCGACGAGGCCCCAGAGATTGACGTCCGCGTCGTCGATGAGGGCCCTGGCGTTGGCGATCTGGAGGTCATCCAGCGAGCCTCCGGGCGAGGTGGAGCGGGGCGGGCCCAGAGAGTCGCTGCCGAACCACTCGATGTTCCAGTGGCCCACCTTGAAGGGGGTATTGCCACTGGAGTCTGAGGGGTCCACGACCAGCGTGAACACGCGAGAGTCCAGTCCGCCGACGGAGTCCTGGAAGGTGGCGGTGAAGGACCAGGTGCCGGCGGTGGTGGGGGTGCCGAGGACGGAGCCATCCGAGCCAAAGGAGAGGCCCGGAGGCAGCGTGCCCGAGTAGCCCCAGGTGAAGGGCCCGCGATTGCCGCTGTAGCCGAGGGTCTCGAAGTAGGGGGTGTTCCGGGTGGCGTTGGGGAGGGAGGGCGTGGTGATGCGGGGCGGGGCGTAGACGGAGAGCGTGAACGAGCGCACGCCGGAGCGGCCATTGGCGTCGGAGACGCGCACGGTGAAGGAGGCGCTGGTGCTGCCGGACGGAGTGCCCGTGAGGCTCCCCTCTTCTTCGAGCGTGATGCCTGCGGGCGTGGAGCCGCTCTCCAGCGAGAAGGTGAGGCTCGGTTTGCCACCGGAGACGGTCAGGGTCTGGGAGTAGGGCTGGCCTTGGACGGGCTCTGGCAGGGTGGTGGTGGTGAAGGCGGGCAGCGAGTAGACGGACAGCGGCAGGGTCCGGGTGCCGGTGCGCCCGTTGGCATCGCTCACCCGGACTTCGACCTGGGAGGTGCCAGGGCGGGTGGGGGTGCCGGTGATCCGGCCGTCGGAGGCGACCGAGAGCCCAGCGGGCAGCGAGCCCGGAGCCACGGAGAAGGTGTACGGCCGCTTTCCATGCAGGCCCAGGACGCTCTGGGCGAAGGGCTCGGAGACGTAGGCGTCGACGAGCGTGCCCGTGTCGACGATGGGGAGCGCGTAGATGTCGAAGGACAGGAGGGCAGAGTCCGACCGGCCGAGGCTGTCCGTGACACGAAGGGTGAAGGTGTATCCCCCTACGGAGGTGGGTGTGCCGGAGAGGACGCCCTGGGGGGAGAGGCTCAGACCCTGGGGCAAGGGGTCGGTGTTCGCCCACGAGAGCGAGCCGTGGCCGCCTGTAGCGGTGAGGGACTGAGCGTAAGGCGTATCGGTATAGGAGTCCGGAAGAGTCGAGGTAACGAGGACAAGGGCGGGGATGACGATGAGGGAGAAGGTCTTCTGGGCGGACTGGCCGCGAGCGTCTCGGAGCTCGAGGGTGAAGGAGAAAGTGCCACCAGAGGAGGGCGTGCCTGAGAGCTCACCGGCGGAGGAGAGGACGAGGCCGGAGGGCAGCGCACCGTCAACCTTGCTCCAGGAGTAGGGCAGGGTGCCGCCCTCCGCCGCGAAGGCGAAGTGGTAGGCGCCCGAGGCATGAGCCGAGGCCACCTCCGTGGTGACGACGACGGGCGGTGGGGGGTGGACCTCGAGGTTGAAGGGGGCGCGCTTCACGGCGCCATGAGCGTCGGTGACGGAGACCTCGAAGGAGGAGGAGCCTGCAGCGGAGGGAGAGCCGCTGAGGGTGCCGGAGGCATCAAGGGAGAGCCCCGGAGGAAAGGCTCCTCCGCTGAGCCTGTAGACGAGGGGCGCCTTGCCGCCGGAGGCCTCGATGCGAACCGCGTAGGCGACGTTGGCGGTGGCGGCAGGAAGGGAGGCGGTGACGAAGGTGGGAGCATCGAGGACGAGGAGAGCGTAGCGCCGCTGATCCGAGAGGCCGGCGGCATCGGTGACGGAGACCTCGATGTCGAAGGGGCCGGCCTGGGCGGGAGCACCGGAGAGGGCGCCGGTCTGGGAGTCGAGCGCAATCCCCGAAGGGAGTCCCTGCGCGGAGTAGGAGAGCGGCGCGGTGCCACGGGAGGCGGCAAGGCTGCGCGAGAAGGGAGCGCCGACGGTGCTCTCGCCCAGCGAAGCGGAGGGGAGCGCAGGGCCTTGGGGATCCGGCTCGACCGGACCGCCGTCGGAACAGGCGAGGAGCGTCGAGAGGAAGAGGGCGGTGAGGAGACGCACGCGGGACATGGCACCACTCCGTGAGCCGGAGCCTCCGGCGCACAATGAAAGGCGCCCAGTGTAGAGGTTCCAACTGCTCCAGGTGGAGCCCTCGGGAGGGAAGAGAGGCCCGCAAAGAGAAGGGCCGCGGCCCATGAGAGCCGCGGCCCCTCCATGTCAGCGCTGAGCCTTCCGGCTCATGCTGGGACTACGGATTGGGCAGACCCCAGGTCGGTGCCCCGGTGCCCCAGTCATCCTTGGTGTTGGTGTCGGTCGCAGTGAGGCGGCGGACCGTGTTGCTCGCCGGAGTGGCGGCCGAGGAAGGGAGCCCCGTCCAGTTGGCCGACACTTCCACGGCCGAGGGCACCGAGATGAGTGTGCACGGCACCCCGTTGCAGTCCGCCGGGAGCCAATGGCCCTGGGCCTGGAGCGCCTGGAGGTTGCCTGGGAACGCGCCCGGAGGCGTGCCGTCAGTCCGCCCGAAGGAGACTCCGTCCTGGATGGCGCCCGCGGCGCTCTTCACCAGGATCAACCGGCTCGAGTACGTGATGCCTGTGGTACCTCCTCCGAAGTCCCAGGCCGTGTCGTAGTTGATGGAGGTTCCACTGGCGGGGAACTGGTCCTTCGCTGTCGTCTCGCTCGTGTACCCCGCAGGCGGGGCGATGTGCACGACGATGAAGTCCCCGGCGGCAACGCTCGCGTTGGGGAAGGTGGCCAGCGTCACCGCCGAGTTGATGTCCTGCTGCAGCACGAAGCCATCCACGGTACCCGCGCTGACCACGACCAGCTCCACGAGATCCATGTTGCTCGCGGCGCTGGGCTGGACCTCGTTGATGCGCAGGACCGCAGGCGTCCGGTATCCCCGGAAGCTGGCGGTGTTCGCCGTCGCCGACACGGCGGTACCGCTCAGGTCCTCCACGGAAGCCGCGGCGGTGACCGTGTAGTCCGCTCCGGGCGTCTGATCGCTCGTACTCAGGGTGACCTGCCGGCCACTGACCTGAGCCGACGTCGCGGTGAGCCCGTTCGTGAAGGTGAACTGCTCTCCCGTGCCCAGGACCGTCGCCGGATCGATGCGACGGTCGAATGTCAGGAGCACCTGTGTGAGCGAGCTGGTCACCGCCGTCACGAGTCTCGGCGCCGGGCAGTTGGTGAGGATGAGGTCCGACGCGGAGTATGCGGACGGCTGGGCGTTGTGGGTCTGGTTCGGCACCGCGCCCGTCGTGAACCGCCACATGGGGCCCGCCTTGAGCGTGAAGCCGCAGGTCTGCACGAGATCGATCGCATCCGGCAGGGTGTCAGGGACACGGAGCCGGAAGGTGTTGGCGGACGTCGTCATGCCCGCGGTGGTGATGTTGAAGGCGACATGCCCACCGCCAGACGCGGCGGGGGCCGAGACGATCGTCCCCGTCAGCGAGATGAGCTCGCTCTCGTACTGGGTCAGCAGCTGGGTCTGCAGATCGTTGGCCCCAGACCGATCGACGGCAAGGCCGGGGGGCGTCGCGGTGTTGAGGTTCTGGACGGGGTAGCCTCGGCCGACCGGGGTGAAGCCGGAGAGGGCGGAGGCAGCCTCCAGCTCGCCGCCGAGCCGCAGGACCTCGCCCACGGTGAGGGTGACGCGGTCGCCCACCTGCACCTGGAGCGTCGTCGCATCGACCGCCACGAACATCGCCGGACCGTCCGGCTCCGCCTGGAGGAAGAAGCCGGCCACATCGGCGCCCAGGGCGGGCTTGATGTAGGTAACGAACGCGTTCTCGATGGTGATCGGCGGGTCTATCGTTCCGATGGGCTTGTTGATGAACGCCTGGATCTGACTGCTGGTGGTGGCCGGGTCGGCGCCCGGCACGGCCTCACACGCCTTGGTGGTGGGGTTGCACGCCTGGGTCAGCGAGCAGTGCGAGTTGTTGCGGCACTGGATGCACGCCATGCGGTCGTCACAGAAGGGCGTCGGAGCCGCGCAGTGGGCATCCGTGAGGCAGACCGTGCACTGACCGCGGCCGTTGCTGACGGTGGTGTCGCAATAATCGGTGTTGCCCGGGGCATCCTCGCACTGCGTATCGGCGGTGCAGCCGCAGATATTGGTCGCCGTGTCGCATGTCGGCCGGGCCGAGGCGCACTGCGCATCATCGATGCACTCAACGCAGATGGCCACGGGAGGCGGGGGCTTGCAGATCGGAGTGGAGGCGTTGGTGCACTCCGCGTCGTTCAGGCAGCCCTCACAGGCCGAGCCCGCCGCGTTGCACGTCTGATTGCCGGCGCAGCCTTCGTTGCTCGTCAGGCAGACCTTGCACGCGCCTGCGCTGTTGTTGGCCGCCGTGTCACAGAGGGAGGTCGGCGAGGAGCAGCCCAGGTCCGCGGTGCTGCTGCCCGGGTTCTCGGTGTCCACACACACCCGGCACGCGCCCGCGCCGCTGCTGGCCGCGATGTCGCAGATCGGGGCGGTACCTGCGCAGCCCAGATCGGTGCCCGTGCCCTGCGCGGAGTTCACGCAGGCCCTGCACAGGCCCGCGCCGCCGCTGGCCGCGGAGTCACAGAGAGGGGTGGTCCCGCCACAGCCCAGGTCATTCTCATCCCCCGTCTCGGAGTCCACACAGGCCTTGCACGCGCCCGCGCCACCGCTGGCCGCGGAGTCACAGATGGGAGCCGTCGCGGCGCAGCCCTGGTCCATGTCGGTCCCCTGGGCGGTGTCGAGGCAGGCCCTGCACACACCCTTGCCGCCGCTCGCGGAGGCGTTGCAGATGGGCGCGGTGTCAGCGCAGCCCAGGTCCGTGTCCGTCCCCTGCGCGGAGTCCACGCAGGCCTTGCACGCGCCCACGCCGCTGGCCGCCGCGGCGTCGCAGACAGGAGAGCTCGCGGAGCAGCCCAGGTCCGTGCCGTTACCTTCGGCCGAGTTCACACAGGCCTTGCACACGCCCGCGCCATTGCCGGCCGCCGGGTCGCACATGGGGGTGCTCGCGGAGCACCCCGAGTCGGTGCTGCCCCCCTGGGCCGAGTCGACACAGGCCCTGCACACGCCCGCGCCATTGCCGGCCGCCGGGTCGCAGACGGGGGCAGTCGCGGAGCAGCCCTGGTCCGTGGCATTGCCAGTGTCCGAGCAGGCCCGGCAGAGGCCCTTGCCGCTGTTGGCCGCGACGTCACAGAAGAGGGGCGCCGAGCAGCCCTGGGTCGCCGAGCAGGTGCGGCACACGCCCTCGCCCGAGCTGGTGTCGCAGAACTCGGTGCCGGCGCACTCGGGCGAGCAGGTGATCTCCGTGGGGGGCTTGTCCCTCAGCTCACACGTGTTCTCGATGCACTGGTACTCCTTGCCCGCGGGGGCGGGCCCCTTCTCGTCTCGACAGTCGAACTGATCGACGCATTCGTCGCCACATGCGGTGAGCGCCAGAACGCACACGAAGGCGCCGAGCGCCTGGAGCCAGTTGCGCATCAACATGAACACCCCTCCAAGGGTTTGACTGGGTGCCAGTACCCTTACACTTCCCTCGGAAGGGTCGTCTACCGATGCCGCCCTGCGCCATCCGCTTGTCACGCAGGGAAACCAGCAAGGCCGGTTTTCAGGGAGTGGGCGTACCGGACCTGCTGGGTTTTCCGGCGTACAGGTCAATCACCTCGGTGAGGGTGTGCTGGCACACGGAGCAAAAAGGGACGCGATCGCGGGTGAACATCACGCAGTCCGCCTGGGGGCGGTAGTAGCCGCGGGCCTCGTACATGGCGCCCTCGAAGGCGCCCACCTTGCCGGCGAACTTCTGCGAGCCGAGGAACTTCTCCTCCCAGTCGCGCTGGGAGGTGAAGAGGGCGTCCATCTCGGACTCGGGGCGGCGCTGGGCGCGAATCTGCTTGCGCTGCTGCTGCACCTGGCGCGCGTGGGTCTCATAGGCCTCCTTGTCCCAGGGCGTGGGCACGGGCGTGCCGGGTGACACGAGCGCCTTCCACTTGAGCTCCGAGGGCTCATTGAGCGCGGTGACGTTGCGCTCCCAGGGCTCGAGTCGCTCCAAGGCGGCGGGCAGGTAGGCGGACTCGGAGGTGTAGTACTCGTCGGCGAGGCCGGCGAAGTGGTGACCGAACTCGTGGACGAAGACGTAGGGGGACCAGAGGCTGTCGGCGGCCACGGTGCCATAGAGGTTGAAGATGCCGCCTCCTCCATAGGTGTTGCCGTTGACGAGGATCTCGACGGCGTCATAGGGCGCGAAGGAGGCAATGTCCCGGAAGGCGCGGTTGTCGAACGTGAGGACGTAGCGCTCACTGCCGAAGGCGTCATAGGTGGCGCCCACGGGCGAGCGGCGGTGGAGGCCGGTGGAGGGCCGGGAGACTCCGGACTCGGCGGCGGGGGGCATGAGGCCCCAGACGTTGAAGTCGGACTTGCGCTCCTTGAAGGGCGAGAAGGTGAAGAGGATGTCCGCGAGGCGGCGGGCGTCCTTCTCGAACTTGGCGCGCTCCCGGGCGGTGTAGCCGTCACCGAGGATGAGCAGGTCGACTTTGTGCTCGGACGGCCCGCTCTTGAGCACCGGCAGGAGCGCTCCAGGCGAGGGAGGCGCGGACGGGTCGACGAACATGTCCTTGGGATCGACGACGAGGGACCAGATCTCGCGGAAGGCGTTCTGCTCATCGCGCTTCTTGAGGATGACCTGGACGGGCTTCTCGGGGGCGGGGAAGCGGAGGGACTCGTGGAAGGTGCGGTGGGAGTCCCTGGCCTCGGGAGTGGTCTCCCACTCGCCGTAGATGGAGGCGAAGCCGCGCGAGTAGAGGAGGCGGTTGGTGGCGCGGTCGCGGACCTCGAAGAGGTACTTGCCGAGGTTGGTTTCGTCGATGGGACGCGAGGGGTTGCCGGGCCAGGAGAGGGGCTCGACGACGAGCCGATCGAGGCTGAAGCGCTCCTCGGAGGCATTCCCGGTGTGGAAGTAGTCGACGCGGAAGGTGCGGGGAGTGGTGGCGGAGGCGCTGGTGGCCACCAGCAGGGCGAGCAGGAAGCGCATGGGGGCGCACTCTAGCTCTCACGCTGGGTTGCTGCTCAGAACGATCCCGAGAGAGAAGCCGAGGCGCCACCGGGGCCGGCCGAGAGACCCACGTCCACGGGGGGCGGAGAGCTCGAGGGAGACACGAGGAAGAGCACGGCGCCCGTGGTGAGCGCGGCTCCGGAGCCGATGAGGAGCCCGGTGAGCAGGTTGCCCTTGGAGGCGAGCGAGTCGCGGAGCTCGAGAGCCTCCTGGTCGTCGGCATTGATGCGACCGTTGGAGTTGAGGCGCTTCTCGAGCGCATCGAGATCCTTCTGGGCCATGAGCCGCACGAGGCCCGAGCCGGCGAGGGCCGCGGCGCCAGCACCCAGCGCCACATAGGAGGCGACGCGCAGGCCCGGGGTCGAGCTGGAGCGCGGTGAGAGTGCGGAGGTGGAGAGGCCCCCCTCGGGGAGCCGGTTTGGCGCGGAGACATCAGGGCTGGACGAGGAGGTGGAGGCGACAGGCGCGTCGGCCGCGGGCTGGTGAGACCAGGGCGCCTTGCCATTGGTGTTGGGGACGACAAGGTTGGGCGGGGCCTTGCCGGTAGTGACGAAGTCCACGAGGGCGGAGAGGGTGTCGGGGGGAGCATCCAATCCCTGGGTCTTGAAACCCCCCTCGCGAACCTTCTGACCGCCCTCGACATTGAGCACGGTGGCGGCGAACCACTTGGGACCGCTGCTGGGAGTCTCGAGGCGCACGACGATGACCTCTTCGACGCCGAGCGTGCCACCAAGGCGGACTGCATGGCTGAGCGTGCGCTCATCCGACCTGTCGGCAGAGGCGAGGCACGGGAACGGGGTCGCCGAGACGGAGCCCTCGTACGCGAGATCGACGAGCACCGGGGTGTCGGTCCCCTGCACCTGGATCTGACGAGGGAAGCTGACAGCAGAGCCCTTCACGACGGTGATGTCGTAGGTGCCGGCGATGACATCAACGGAGACGGGGGTCTGACCGACCTTGAGGCCATCGAGGTAGACCTCGGAGGCGGGGAGGGTGGACTTCACGGAGAGCTTCACCTTCCTGGCCTTGGCGAGCTCACTGCGCACCTTCTCGAAGGCCTGGCGGATGGAGGGAGCGTAGAGGGAGGGGTCGAGCTTGTGCTGAGGCTGGAGGCGCAGGACGTTGCGGAACGCGGCATCGCTCTCCTTCACCTTGCCCATGGAGCGGTAGTTGAGGGCATGGAGGAGGTGGGCGTTGGCGTGCAGCTTCCAGTGGGCATCACCGACAGGGAGGCGGGAGATCTCCTTGAGGGCATCGTTGATGGCCTGCTCGGCCTTGGAGTAGCGGGCCTCGTAGAAGTGGTCCTGGGCGGCGTCGAGCTGACGCTGGATGTCCTCGAAGCTGCCGGAGGACGCAGGGAAGATGCGCTCACTGAAGGCGGCGGGGCTCATCACCTCCTGGTCCTGGCGGGCCTTGAGCGCCGCATGGAACGCCCTGGCCTGACTGGTCAGCTCGGCGTCCTTGCATTCACCGCTGGCCACGACCATCCGACGCGGCGCCGCCTGCGCTGAAAGGGAAAGAATGAAACCGACACAAACCAATATCTTGTTCATGGGCGTCTGGGGTTCAGCAGTCGTGGAGGGATGCCACCAGGTCAGTGGTGGGGCTCGTTGCGAGGTCCTGGATTGCAGGGAGTGTTCCGTCGACCACCGGACAGGCGGACCCGAGATACCAGCCGCTCCGTGCTCCCTACAACCTGTCCCCTCCCAGGACTCGGAAACCTCGTTCTTTCCAGGGCTTGCCTTTCATCCGCCGACCCCTCAGGTCTGGTGCGTCCCGACGGCGTCCTACCTCTCACGGTGGACTGCTCCCAGGCCTTGGACCGTCTCCCAGCGCGGACGGCCGTCCGCCAGCAGGGACTCCCTGCGCCCTCCTTATAGATAGGTACGGGCGACGGCCTGATCTCCCGCTCGCCCACCGGGCAACCGTCTTTGACGAGGTGCGCCAACACGCGTCATGGCCATCTTGGGCACCGGAGATACGGCCTGGGAGGCGCCAGCATGAAGCGCGCATGGAAGGACAAGGTCTTCGTCATCACCGGGGCATCCAGTGGGATTGGACGCGCTACCGCGCTCGCTCTTGCGAAGAAGGGCGCCCACCTCGTCCTCGCTGCCCGTCGTGAGGAGCCTCTCGATGATCTCGCCCAGCAGTGCGAGGCCCTCGGCATCCGCTGCTTGGCCGTCCTCACGGATGTCACGGACTCCGCCGCCGTCCGTGCGCTCGCCACCCAGGCCCTTCATGCCTTCGGACGCATCGATGGCTGGGTGAACAATGCAGGCGTCTATCTCGTCGGGCGCCTGGAAGAGACGCCCGATGACGCCTTCCGCCAGGTGATGGAGACCAACTTCTTCGGCACCGTGTATGGCTCACGCGCGGCGCTCGCCCAGTTCCGTCACCAGGGCCGCGGCACCCTCGTCAACGTCTCCTCCGTCTACGGCTCCACTGCCGGGCCCTATGTCAGCGCCTACGCCGCCTCGAAGTTCGCCGTGCGAGGCTTCTCCGCCTCCATCCGCCAGGAGTTCGAGGGCACCGGCATCCACGTCTGCACCATCCTGCCCGCCTCCGTCGACACACCCCTCTGGCAGCACACCGCCAATTACACCGGCTGGCGCGCCCGCCCCGTCGAGCCCGTCTACTCCCCCGAGCGCGTCGCCCGCGCCATCGTCCACGTCCTCGCGCATCCCCGCCGCGAGCTCTTCATCGGCCCCTCGCGCCGCGCCTTCACCGTCCTCCACAGCCTGCTCCCCGCCCTCACCGAGAAGTCCCTCCGCTCCATGACGGACGCGAAGCACTTCGAGCACCAGCGCCAGCCCCGCACCTCGGGCAATCTCTTCCGGCCCATGTCCCAGGGAATCGGTCGAAGTGCCGGCTACCGCTCGCCCGCTCGACAGTGGTTCAAGCGACTCCTGCTCGCTGGCGGCCTTGTGGCCACGCTCGCTTCGCTGCGACGCACCGCGGCAGCTCGGCGTCTGGGACTCCAGGTCGTGAACGCGCTCGGGGCGTGAGCTCGCCCTCCTCACCCATTGTTGGGAATGCCACACCCCTTCGTGCCTGTCCTGACAGTGCCATGACATGACCTAGAGAGAGTCCAGCCGCCTATGAATATCGCCGTCCTCGTCAACCTCCGCGCACGCAGGGGCTCCGAAGTCATGGGAGGCCTCGTGCAGCGCTTCCTCCCCCTCGCCCGTGTGGCGCTCACCCGATCCCTCGACGAGGCACGCACCTGGATTGATCAGCAGCTCCGGACCAACCCGCCCGCGCTCCTGCTCGCCGGGGGCGGCGACGGCACCATCACCGGCCTGCTCAACGAGATGCGCGCGCAGGGCCTGGCACTCCCAGCCATCGGCGTCCTCCCGATGGGCACAGGCAATGCGTGGGCCCATGTCACGGGCGCACCCCGCCCCGCCGTGGCGCTCAAGCAGCTCGCCGCCTACGGTGAGCGCCTGCCGCCTCTGCGCCCCTTCCGCCTCGTCCGCGTCGAGGGCCACTTGGCTCCCTTCGCGGGCACGGGCTGGGACGCGGAGATGATCCAGGACTTCAAGGGTCAGCTCGCCTCCTCGGGCCCGCTGCGCAACGCTCAGGCCGGCCTGCGGGGATACCTGGGAGCCATGTTCACCCGCACCATTCCCCGGCACGTGTTCGGCGGGGGCGGCCCGCAAGTCTCCGTCTACAACCTCGGGGCTCCGGCCCTCACCGTGGACGCCCACCGCGCCATCCGCCCACTGCCTCACGGCGAGACGGGCGCCCTGCTGTACCGCGGCCCTGCAGGTGTGGCGGGGGCTGCCACCACGCCCGAGTGGGGCTTCGGCTTCAAGGCCTTCCCCTTCGCCCAGGCCATGCCGAACCGGCTCTCGGTGCGCGTCTACGGCGGCAGCGTGCTCGAGGCCACGCGCAACATGTTCAAGCTGTGGCGCGGCCAGCACCCCATGCCCAAGATGCACGACTTCCTCGTGGAGCGCGTGCGCATGGACTTCGACCGCGAGGTGCCGTTCCAGCTGGGAGGGGACTTCCTCGGCCTGCGCCGCTCCGTGGAGTTCGAGCTGGCCGAGGAGCACGTCCAGCTCGTCGACTGGCATCGCCTCTCGAGCCTCGTCAGCGCCTGAGCCACGGAATTCCTCTCACCACCGTCTTCTTCACGAGGCCCTCCGTGTAGGCTGCCCTCCTCGTGCGAGACGCCTTGACTTGGTGTTCGATGGACACTATGTTGGTGTCGAAGATACGCGAAGGAGAGCGACCGTGAGCCACACCTACGAGTACCCCCGGCCCGCCTTGACGGTGGACTGCGTGGTGTTCGGGATGGACGAGGGGGACCTGAAGGTGCTCCTCATCCAGCGGGGGCTGGAGCCCTTCGTTGGCAAGTGGGCGCTGCCCGGCGGCTTCGTCCGGATGGAGGAGTCTCTGGACGAGGCCGCGCGCCGGGAGCTGGAGGAGGAGGCCGGAATCCGCCCCAGCCACATGGAGCAGCTCTACACCTTCGGAGAGCCGGGGCGGGACCCGCGCGGCCGCGTCGTCACCGTGGCGTACTTCGCCCTGGTGAAGCTGAGCGACCACCGGGTCCACGCCTCGACGGATGCGCGCGAGGCGGCGTGGTTCTCCGTCTGGGACACGCCCAAGCTGGCGTTCGACCACGCGGAGATTCTGGGCACCGCGCTCCAGCGGCTCAAGGGCAAGGTGCGCTACCAGCCCATCGGCTTCGAGCTGCTGCCGCCCAAGTTCACCCTCACCCAGCTCCAGCGCCTGTACGAGATAATCCTGGAGCGCACGCTCGACAAGCGGAACTTCCGCAAGAAGATCCTCTCCATGGATCTGCTGGAGGAGCTCGACGAGGTGGAGCAGGACGTCTCTCACCGCGCCGCGCGCCTCTACCGGTTCGATCACAAGAAGTACAAGCAGCTCGAGAAGGCTGGCTTCAACTTCGAGCTGTAGCCGCCCCATCCACCCGCAGTGCCGTCGCCCTGCTCAGGGCACGGGAGAGGTGTGCCCATGCTTCCCTCGTTCGACATCGCCGCCGCCTCCGTCATCGGCCGCGAGCACGCCCGCGCTGGCCGCAACAACCAGGATGCCTTCAGCCTGCTCGCGCAAGGGGAGGTGCTCGCCGCCGTGGTGGCGGACGGGTGCGGCAGCGGAGCTCACAGCGAGGTGGGGGCGCAGCTCGGCGCGCGGTGCGTGGCCCAGGCCGTGCTCGCGGTGGCGGGTGAGGGCCTGTCCGTGGAGGCCCCCGAGTTCCTCGAGGCCGTGCGCAGCCGCGTGCTGAAGTTCCTGAGCAGCCTCACCGAGCAGCTCGGCGGCTCGCTCGTGGGTGAGCACCTGCTCTTCACCGTCGTGGGGGCGGCCGTCACGCCGACGCGGACGCTCGTCTTCTCCGCGGGTGATGGGCTCTGGGCACTCAATGGAGAGGTGCACCCGCTCGGGCCCTTCCCGAACAACGCTCCACCGTACCTGGCCTATGGGCTGCTCTCCTCGGGCGCCGTGCCCCTGGAGCGCCAGGCGCTCGTGCCGACGGATGAAGTCATGGCGCTGATGCTCGGCACGGATGGGGCGGCGGATCTCGCGAAGCTCACCGAGGCCCGAGTGCCCGAGCGGGACGAGCCCGTGGGCCCGCTCTCGCAGTACTGGACGGACGAGCGCTACTTCCAGAACCCAGACGCGCTCCGGCGCCGGCTCACGCTGCTGGGCCGCGAGTCCGTGCGCGCTGACTTCACCGCGCACCGCCTGGTGCGCACGCCGTCGCTGCTCGCGGACGACACCACGCTCATCGTCCTGCGCCGCCGCATGGGGAGGGCCTGACGCCGTGGACGTCTACCTCGAGGGGAAGAAGGTGCGGTTGGATCCGACGCACGCGCTCGGCAAGGGCGGCGAGGCGGACGTGTTCGACCTGGGCGATGGGCGCGCCCTCAAGGTCTTCAAGCCTCCCGAGCACCCGGACTACCAGGGGCTGCCCGAGGAGCAGACGGCGGCGCGCGCTCGCCTGGACGAGCACCAGCGCAAGCTGCGCGCCTTCCCGAAGGTGCTGCCCGCCCGAGTGGTGGTGCCGCAGACGCTGGCCCTGGATCGGCGCGGGAGCACCGTGCTGGGCTACGCCATGCGCAAGCTGGACAACACCGAGCCCCTGCGCCGCTTCAGCGACCCGGTCTTCCGCCGCGCTGGAGCCACCTCCGCGCACGTCGCCGAGGTGATGCGGGGCCTGCACCGCACGCTCGAGGCCGTCCATGGCAGTGGCGTGGTGGTGGGGGACTTCAATGACCTCAATGTCCTCGTGTCCGGCGTGGACGCGTACCTCATCGACGCGGACAGCTTCCAGTTCGGCTCGTTCCTCTCGGCCGTCTTCACCGAGCGGTTCCTGGACCCGCTGCGCCTCACGGGCACGGCGGTGACAGCGCTGAGCCCTGGCCGCTCAGCCTCTCCAGACAGCGACTGGTACGCCTTCGCCGTGGCGCTGATGCAGAGCCTGCTGTGCGTGGGGCCCTATGGAGGGGTCCATCGGCCCCAGCCGCCCACGCCGCGCGCCACGCCCGCCGTGCGAGTCCACCAGCGCCTCACCGTCTTCCACCCGGACGTGCAGTACCCGAAGCCCGCGCTGCCGCTGGCCACGCTCCCGGACGATGTGCTGCACCAGCTTCACCGGATCTTCGTGGAGGATGTGCGCGGACCCTTCCCGCCGCGGCTGCTCGACGGCCTGCGCTTCACCGTGTGCGCCACGTGTGGGGTGGAGCACGCGCGCCTCGCGTGTCCAACGTGCAGCCCTCACGCAGCGGCGGCCTCGACTCCCGTCACTTCAGCCAGGGGGCAGGTGTCCGCCACCCGGCTGTTCTCCACGCGTGGCGTGCTCATCCACGCCTGCGCCGAGGAGGGAGTGCTGCGCTGGCTCTACCACGAGGACGGAGCCTACCGGCGCGAGGACGGGCGCCCCGTGCTGCATGGCCCGCTGGATCCGTCGCTGCACTGGGCCCTCCAGGGAGAGGTGACGCTGGTGGGCCGCGGCGGAGAGCTGGTGGTGCTGGCCGCGGGCCGTCCTCCCGAGCGGCTGGGCGTGGATGCCCCTGAGGGCCGCCCCGCCTTCGCTGCCAACGCGCGCCACCGCTACTGGGCTCATGCGGGAGGGCTGTGGCGGGATGGCGCCTACGGGGCCGAGCGCATCGGCGACGTGCTGCAGGGGCAGACGCGGCTCTTCGTGGGGCCACGCTTCGGGCTCGGCTTCCATCGCGCCGGCAACCTCCGCGGGGCCTTCGTGTTCGACGCCACACGGCCTGGCCTCAAGGATGGACTGGCGCTGCCGTGGCCCGCAGGGAAGCTCGTGGACGCGGACTGCCTCTTCGATGGGCCGAACGCCTGGCTCTTTCTCGCGGAGGAGAGCAACGGGCGTACGGTGCACCACTGCGTCGTGGTGGGCTCGGACGGGGCTGTGCGCGCCAGCGCGCATGCGGAGGCCGGGGATGGCTCGTGGCTCGGCTCCCTGCGCGGCAAGTGTGCGGCGGGGGATGCGCTCTTCGCCGCCACAGAGACAGGACTCACCCGCGTGGAGCTGCGACAGGGGCGGCTCGAGGCCGTGCGCGAGTTCCCCGATGCCGAGCCCTTCGTCGATGCCGACTGTCGCCTCTTCATGACCCGCAACGGCCTCACCGTCGTGCGCCGCCAGGACATCTCCGGCCTGCGCATGGCGTGAGGCATGAGGCTGCCGGTGCCATGCCTGCGAATAGAGGAGGGAAGATCATGAAGGGTTGGCGTGCCGAAAATCACCCGTCAGGGATGAGCCAATTGCGGACGACGTTGGTTCGCTATGTCAGACGCTCGACCATCCGCGCGAAAGCGCGAAGATCTTCTGGGTCGGTTAGCCGGATGTCCTCCCTGGCTAGACGCTCGTGCAGGTGTTGAGCAAAGGCCAATGAACCGTCGGCCTTCCGAACGCGTGGCGTGAGCCGAGCAAGGAGCTTCAGCCCTGCCGCATCAAGCGCGAAGGACTTCGAACCGACGGCGTGCTCGGCGCGGGAGTAGCGCTCGTCACCGGCGCGCTTACCGAGGTCAATACCCCCCAGACAACGGAGCGGCCCCGCCAGCCGTCCGCGCGGTGACCCGGGAGAAGGCGCCCACCAGACGTAGATCCAGTCCTGCTCGGGGATCACGCGGTAGTTCCTACGAGACAGCGTTGTCCACTCGACCACAGACTCGGACGGCACTTCCTCGTCCGCGACGAATTGGCGCGTGGCATCTTCCTGCAACTTATCCACGAGTGCAGAGGTCTTCCCGGGGCATACACCGCTGATCCAAAGCGGATGTGAGACTGGCTGGCGCGGAACTGACGCCCTCTTCGGTTCGAGCCTCGCGAGATGGGTCAGGATTCGGAGGTCTGTTGGTGACCCCCCGTGCCACAGGGCGTTGACGAATGCTCGGGCTGAGGCGACCTCCGCTGGCTTCGAGAGAATGACTGCCGCCTCTTCGAGCCGGCTTGAACTCTCGGAGGCATTGGCCGAGCCCACGAAGGCTACGCGGTCAAACACGTACACCTTCGCATGGAGGTCGGCGTTCGAGCGCACGCGAACGTCGAGGTTGACGAGCTTCTTCACGCCTTTGGCCGAGGTCGCCCCACTCCGAACTCGCTCCTCAGTCATCGCCGTCACGAGCCGAGATCCCTTCGGCCATTTCAGAACCTTCTCGGGGTTCTTTCCGACAAAAGCGACAGCGGCGGCGATACTCCGACTCTTGCGGGCCGCATGACGGAGTTCTGTCCACAATGCCTTCCCGAAGACAAGTCGTGCCATAGGGCGCGATGGTAGCGCAAGCGGTTGGGAGCATGGAAGACGACGCCTGACGGATGGTAGTGGTTTCCGCGCGTCGTCGCGTTCCAGGCATGACTTCGAGGAGGTGCCGAGTGGTGGTGAGCGTGAGGGGACTTTTGTGGCGATGTGCCCTGGGTGTGCTGTCTGGATGGCTCGTCTTGGGAGCCATGGGATGCGCGACGACACAGGGGGAGATGGGTGGCAGCGGAACGGCCAGCACCGGGCTCCCACCGGGCCTGCGAGTGGATGAAGTGGAGGAAGCCACCGAGGCGGAAGCCGCTCTGCTCGTAACTCAGGTGATGGCCGTGGCCAACGCGACCCATGCCCAAGGTGCTCGCCTTTCCTTCACTTTCTGGAACGAGCGCGGTGCCCTCACGCTCATAAGCTTCTCGGCGCGAGGGGTGAGCGGCCCTGCCGCCGCTGCGCTGGATGATGACGAGACACACGACACTCTGGCCACCGTGCTTGCCGAGTACCCCCAGCGCCATACTGGACAAGCCATCCTTACGCTCCAACGGGAACAGGCGAAGTGGGCGATGGACTACAACGTCTCCGCTGCGCCGCGTCCACCAGAGGCTCGCCTACTACCGGTGCCCATGAAGGCGTTTCCGGCAGAGGTGGTGCGTGACAGCACCAAGAGACTGGGCAAGATGCTCGAGGCCGTGGAGGTACCCACGGAGGGTGAGATCTGGCTCGACGTCGAGGTGCAACTTGAAGATGGCCGCATCGAAGGTTGGCGCCCGCGCCTCTTTCAACTTGCTCGTAGGGGAGGACGGCCACGGCCCGTTTCTCCCCTCCTCGCTTCCTATGCTGTGCAGGTGCTCCTCCCATTTACTCTGGGAGTTGGCCCTCGTACCGTGCTTGTGCGCCTGAGATTGGCCCACCGCGCGCAAGACACCGAGGCACTCGGCTGGGTGGAATTCGCCCAGATAGAGCGTCCTCAGTCATCGCCCGAAACCAACGCGGCCTTCGTCGCCGAGTACCGAGCGATGCACGAGTATCTCCTCTGGAAGTGGCGTTACGAGGTCAGAGAGGGGGCTGAGTGGATAGCCCGGCGGGGAGCCGAAGAGATGGCTACCTGGTACGCCGGTGGGGTGCTCCTCCGGGGAGGTGGCTACCTGGCACGCTGGGCCGGCTCCGCCACGCGCCGAGCGCTGGCACGAGGTGGTGAGGCGGCCACTGGTTGGCTTCGCACCACGTTGTCGCGGTTGCCCGGTGACAAGAAGAGGGAATTCGAGTGGCTGTGGGCAAAGGTGCAGTTGGAGGGCGAGCGTGCCCTCACCGCCGGGGAGAAAGCTTCCCTGCGCGGGCTCATGGAGCGCGTCGAGCAGCTCGTCCACACGCGCCTCGACATCCAGGCCAAGAAACGACTCCGCGACTCGGCACGAGAGTACTACAAGACGCTGCACCCCGAACTCAGGCAACTCTTGGAGGAGCAAGGAGCGGCCTTTCCGATTCATCATCGGAGGCCCCTGGACTACGCACAGCTCTTCCCTGCAGAAGACATCAATGCTGCTGACAACCTCGTTATGGTGAAGCAGGCCGTGCACGGCCACGTCAACCGCGCCTGGGCGCGGTTCAAGCAACTGCGGCCTGACCCAACGGCGACAGAGGTCTCGGAGGCCGCAAAGGCTATCGATGCACGGTTCCATATCTGGTACCACCAAGCTGGCGATCCACGGGGCGCGGCATTGTCCCTGGGTGATGCTGAGAGGGCTGCACTGCAAACACTGGAGCGGCTGTTCCCCAACTAACGGAGCGCTTGAGTGAGGTGATCAAGAGTCATGACTCTACCCGGCTTGGAGCGGTTGATGGACGTATGTCGGCACCTGGGGTTCGCTCTCTGGACGCAGCCGCCCGTACACGCGGTGCCGACCACCGCTGAACTGGTGGGTCATCTTCCTTTCGATCCTGTGCTCGCCGCCGTCTACTCCCGATGGAGCAAGGCCTCCTTTGCCACGGACATCGCTGGAGTCGTCCTGGCTGGCAACGATGACAGCGAGTTCAGCTTGAAGAGCCAGAGCACCTGGTGGCGCGAATTCCACCAAGCTCGCGTACCGCTGCCGCTCTTCATCTTCGGAGGGGAACCGCTCCTGGCCTACTCCTACGCCACGGTCCCCGACCTGGCAGACGTGCAGGGCCGTCAGCCTGTCGTGCACGTGGACACCTATGAATTCGAGGGTCCTCTCATCCACCCCGTGGCCTCGAATGTGGACCGATTCTTCGACACCTACTCGCATTTTCTGGAGGAGGTGGCGGTGACGCCCGAGTTCAAGAAGGAAAAAGAGGCAGTCCTCACCTTCCCTTGGGATGTTCCTCACCTCCTGGCGCGGGATCTGCCGCTGGTCGAACTGCTGCGCGAGGGCCGCTTCGCTTCTGTTCTCCCTCAGGATGACAGCACCCAGCGGTGGGTGGAGCGCATCCTGGACATCGCGGCTGGCGGGTAATCATTGGAGGAAGGTGAAGGACTCCACCACCCTCCGGAAGTTCTCGTCCGAGCCCAACTGCTGGGTGCTGAGCAGCTGGAACACCCTGTCGTGGGTCGCGAGGAGCCACCCCGAGACGCGCCAGCCCTGAGCCGACGTCGCCTCGAACTCCAGCCCGGGGCAAGTGCCATGGGGGCAGGGGACCTCCAAGCGCTTCTCGCTCAACAGCGTGCCGCCCATCTCCTCCCGGGCGCTCTTGCTCGCCGACTCGAGGATCGTGTCCGGCACCTGGGTGCACAGCTTCTCCGGGCAGCGCGCCACTTTCAGCACGACCGTGCCGCCCTGAAACGCCGCCACCCATGTGGAGTCGATCTCCCGGGCGAGATCCACCGGGGGCGTCAGGTTCTGCGCCGGAGCCGGCAGCGAGACGCGGAAGCCATGCTGCTGTGAGACCAACGGGGTCCACTGCACGGAACCCAGCTTGATCCCTCCCGGAGCGGAGGACTGGCCGCCCTCCGGCGCCAGCAGCAGCCAGGGCACCACCCCCATCACTGCGAGGGCCCCCAAGACCCATACCCATGGAGGCACACGGAAGGATTTCTTAGCGGATTTCTTCTGCTTGTCCCTCATGGCGCCAGTCTACGCCCCTCCCAGGAAAAACGAGGGCTTACCCCGAACACACCCCGGAACGAGCCGATCGTCTTGACATGGTGTACTTAAGACACTATGTTGGTGTCGAAGATACACTAAGAGGGTCGCCAAGGGGCGGCCCCGAGAGGAGAAGGCCATGAAGACCCAGGTGAAGGAGCTTCCGCTTCCGTCGTTCTACCGGCCGGTCAACGCGAGCTCCTACGGCTACGGCCCGAACGCGGGGAAGCTCCAGACGGAGGCGGCCACGTGGCGCGCGGCGCATGACCTGACTCCCTCCGCCACGGACAAGTTCAACCTGCACCTGCTGCTCATCGACGTGCAGAAAGACTTCTGCTTCCCCGAGGGCTCGCTCTACGTGGCGGGCCGCAGCGGCAAGGGCGCCATCGACGACAGCCGCCGCATCGCCGAGTTCCTCTACAAGAACCTCGGCGCCCTCACGAACGTCACCACGACGCTCGACACGCACTTCGCCTACCAGATCTTCTTCCCGTCCTTCTGGGTGGACCAGAACGACCAGCAGCTCACCCCGTACCGCGAGGTGACGCGCGAGCAGATCGAGCGCGGGCAGGTGCGCCCGAACCCCGCGGTGGCGAAGTGGCTGTGCGGCGGCAACTACCCGTGGCTCCTCAAGCAGGTGAAGTACTACTGCGAGGAACTGGAGCGAGCCGGCAAGTACACCCTCTACCTGTGGCCGCCCCACTGCCTGCTCGGCGGCGACGGGCACGCGCTGGCCGGTGTGGTGCAGGAGGCCCGCCTCTTCCACTCGTTCGCCCGCGGCGCCCAGTCGTGGTGCGAGGTGAAGGGTGGCAACCCGCTCACGGAGAACTACTCGGTGCTGCGCCCCGAGGTGCTCAGCCGCCACGACGGCCAGCCCCTGGCCCAGCGCAACACCCAGTTCCTCAAGACGTTGCTCACCGCCGACGCCGTGGTCATCGCCGGCCAGGCCGCCAGCCACTGCGTGAAGAGCTCCATCGACGACCTGCTGAGCGAGATCGTCGCCCAGGACGCCGCGCTCGCCCGGAAGGTCTACCTGCTCACCGACTGCATGTCGGCCGTCACCGTGCCCGATGGCAAGGGAGGCTTCGCCGCCGACTTCACCCCGCAGGCCGAGGCCGCGCTCAAGCGCTTCGCGGACGCGGGCATGCACCTGGTGAAGTCCACCGACCCGCTCGTGAGCTGGCCGGACCTGCGCATCGGGTGATGGACAAGCACTGCAACGAACCCAAGGAGAACTTCCATGAGCACCAGCAACGGCACCCAGGTCTCGCAGCTCTTCCAGACCGCCCACGCAGAGGGCGTCCTCAGTCCCGCCGGCCTCCAGGCCCTCACCGTCGTGGACCTCGGCGCGCAGATCCAGGCGGGCCTCGGCGTCAGCGTGGATGACGTCCAGGCCAGCGAGGTCGTCCTCGTCACCGTCATGCCGGATGACTCCGGCAGCATCCAGCACGCCAACAACGCCCGGCTCGTGTGCGACGGGCACAACCAGGTCCTCGACGCGCTCCTGGCCAGCAAGCAGCGCGACACCGTGCTCTTCCACACGCGCTACCTCAACGGCTTCGTCCTCAACCCGTACCGGCCCATCGAGGACGTGGTGCGGATGCACGACAAGAACTACAACCCCAACCTCGGAACGCCGCTGTACGACCAAGCCGTGGTGCTGCTCGGCACCGTGCTGGCCAAGTCCCAGGAGTTCACCCGCAACGGCGTGTCCGCCCGCACCGTCACCCTGATCATCACCGACGGCGGGGACTGCCACTCGCAGAACGCCCGGGCCAAGGAGGTGGCGGCGCTGGTGAAGGATCTGCAGCGGGCGGAGAACCACATCGTCGCGGCCATGGGCATCAGCGATGGCAGCACGGACTTCCGCAAGGTCTTCCGGGAGATGGGTGTCGAGGACAAGTGGATCCTCACGCCCGGCCAGAGCGCCCAGGAGATCCGCCAGGCGTTCCAGGTGTTCAGCCAGTCCGCCGTCCGCGTCAGTCAGGGCGCGGCCAGCTTCAGCCGCACCGCCCTGGGGGGCTTCGGGCGCTGAGCCCCTCGCTCCGTCTCCAGACAGGCGCGTGAAAGGATCTCCTGGCGCGCGCCTGTTCCGTCTTCAGGAGGGGATCGACCGCCCCATGCGCCTCAAGGCCGTCCTGACAGCCATCCTTGCAGTCCTGGGAGTGCTCGTGCTGGCGGCCGTCGGCTCGCTCGTGTTGCTCACGAGCTACCTGCATCGGGTGACGTCCCACCTCGGTACCTCCATCGATGAGGTTCGCCTCGCCGAAGAGCTGGAGGTGGAGCTGCTCACGCACTATCGCCAGGCAGACGCACAGCTTCAGCTGCTCCCCGACTCCCAGCTCGTTCCGCTCACCATCATCGAGGCCCGGCTGTATGCCCTGATCGATGAGCTGGAGCAGCCTCTGGCAGGCACACCCGCAGGGCGGGCGCTCATCCAGGACATCCGCGGGAAGGTGGACGCCTACCTCGTCGCGCACCGGAGTGTCACGGAAGGTCCTCCAGCCCGGGTGGCCCCGCTCGTGGGGCCGCTGCTGGATGAGGCCCTGGCTGCCCTGGAGCACCTGGTCGAGGTCAACGTTCAAGAGGCGCGCGAGGCTCAGACCCAGGCCAACCGCTGGGACCGGCTGGCCAGCCTGGGTGGCATGTCGCTGGCGGGGCTGCTGCTCGTGGCGCTGGCGCTCCTCCTCTTCTGGGTGCGGCGCGCGGTGCTCCTGCCGGTGATGCAGGTCAGCCAGGCCATGCGCCGCTTCGGCTCCGGGCACAAGCGCACTCGCGCCCCCGAGACGGGACCCGCCGAGCTGCACGACATGGCCCGCACCTTCAATGAGATGGCGGCCTCGCTCGCCCGGCAGCAGGAGGATCAGCTCACCTTCCTGGCAGGTGTGGCCCACGACCTGCGCAACCCCCTCTCCGCGCTGAAGATGTCCACCGCGCTGGCCGATCCCGGCCGCGGCGATGCGTCGCCCGAGCGCATCCAGAAGATGCTCGCGCTCGTGCGCCGGCAGGTGGCCCGGCTGGACCGGATGGTGGGGGACCTGCTCGATGCCACCCGCATCGAGGCGGGCAAGCTGGAGCTCCAGTTCGAGGATCGAGATGCAGGGGAGCTCGCGCGCGCCGTGGTGGAGCTGTACCAGGCCACCGGGTCGAGCCACGAGCTGAGCCTCTGCCTCCCCGAGACATCCGTGCGCCTGCGCTGCGATGGCATCCGCATCGAGCAGGTGCTCAACAACCTGGTGAGCAATGCCCTGAAGTACTCGCCGACAGGCACGCGCGTGGAGGTGACCGTGCTCCGTGAAGGCGACGAGGCCTTCTTCTCCGTCTCGGACCAGGGTATCGGCATCTCCACCGAGGAGCGGCGCCACCTCTTCACGCCCTTCAACCGCACCCATGGTGCCCGTGAGCGCGCCCAGGGCGCGGGCCTGGGGCTCTCCGTGGCGCGGCGCATCGTCGAGGCCCATGGGGGCCGCATCGAGGTGGACAGCCAACCGGGCCAGGGCTCCGTGTTCCGGGTGAGGTTGCCGCTCGTGCCCGCCGCGCATCCCATGGCACCCGTCCCGAAGTCTTCGCCCGCGTGGACGCCCGGAGACGCCATGCATTGAGGCTCCGCGCCTGGCGGAGCCGAGCGGAGGTCCGTCCCTCAGGGGCTCGGGAGGCTCGCGCCCGCGTTACGGCGCGCCTGATCCAGCAGGATGAGCACCTCTTCGTCGCTCATCTGATGGAAGTCGTCGTACCAGGTGCCGATGGCCCAGAGGTTGTCTGGTTCCTGGACGCTGACGAGCACATCCACCTCGTCGCGGAGCTGCTCCGCCGTCTGGGCCGCCGCCACCGGCACCGCGAGGATGATGCGCCGCGCCCCAAAGCCTCGCAGCGCCCGCACCGCCGCGCGGGCCGTGCCGCCCGTGGCCAGCCCGTCGTCCACGAGGATGACGGTGCGCACCTTCACGTCCGGGAGCGGCTGGCCTCCCCGGTAGCGCCGCACGCGCCGCTCGAGCTCCCGGGTCTCCTCGGCGATCACCTTCTGCAGCTCCTCGTCACCGAGGTCCGCCGCCGTCAGCACCTCCCGGTTGAGGTACACGGCGCCCCCCTCGGCGAGCGCGCCCATGCCCAGCTCCGGGTGCCACGGCACGCCCAGCTTGCGCACCATCATCACGTCCAGTGGCGCATCCAGCGCCCGGGCAACCTCGTATCCCACGGACACGCCGCCACGAGGCAGCGCGAGCACCACGGGCGCTTCCCCCGCATACTCTCGCAGCCGCTCCGCCAACAGGCGCCCTGCTTCTTCACGATCTCGGAACCGCATCTCCGTGCCTCCTTGCCTCGAGCTCATGGGCTCGCCTCCCACGCCTCCGTCAGCTGCTCCCGCGTCCAGGCCAGCACCGGGCTCGCCTCCACCCGGTAAGGAGGGGAGACTGGCTCCAGTCGCCGCAGCTCGGGAGGCAGCCGCTCCAGCTGGTGTCGCGTGTACTCGCGGATCTCCGAGAGCGAGGGCGACGTCCCCTCCACCCGCTTCCCATCCCGCATCACCGGGCGCAGCAGCGGGCGGCCCTTCAGCTGCTCGCCATGTCGGGCGAGCACATCCCTGCGCGCTACCCCCTCCTCCTCCTCCCGGAACACCTGCTTGCGCCCGGGATAGAGGACCTTGGAGGTGGACAGCTTGATGCGGTCCTTGCCCGCGTACGCCACCAGCTTGTAGACGATGTCCAGGCACGGCGCATCCGAGGAGACCCCCAGCGCGGTCCCCACGCCGAAGCCGTCGATGGGAGCCTTCTGGGAGAGCAGCCGCGCCATGGCTTCCTCCTCCAGGTTGCCGCTGGCGATGATCTTCACGCGCTGCAGCCCCGCATCGTCCAGCATCTGCCGGGCCGCGCGCGACAGCGCCAGCAGATCCCCCGAGTCCAGCCTCACCGCGCGCACGTGGAAGCCCTCTCCCAGCTCGCGCGCCAGGCGGATGACGTGCTGGACGCCGCGCAGCGTGTCGTAGGTGTCCACCAGCAGCGTGGTGTCCGGGAAGCAGCGCGCGAAGGTGCGGAAGGCCTCCAGCTCGTCGTCATGCGCCTGCACGAAGCTGTGCGCCATGGTGCCTGCCACCGGCATGCGGTAGCGCTGTCCGGCCAGCATGTTGGAGGTGGCCTCCACTCCGGCGATATAGGCCGCGCGCGCCACCTTCAGGCCGGCGTCGATGCCGTGGGTGCGCCGCAGGCCGAACTCCGTCACCGAGCGCCCCGCTGCTGCCGCCACGATGCGCACCGCCTTGGAGGCCGCCATCGTCTGCAGGTGGATCTGGTTGAGGAGGTATGTCTCGACCAGCTGCGCCTCGGGCAGTGGAGCCACCACCTCCAGGATCGGCTCCTCGCCGAAGACAGGGGTGCCCTCGGGCACGGCGCACACCTCGCCGGAGAAGCGGAAGCGCTCGAGGTAGCGCAACAGCCGATCCGAGAAGAGGTGGAGCGAGGAGAGGTAGTCGAGCTGCTCTGGAGTGAAGCGCAGCTTCTCCAGATAGAGGAGCGCGTCCTCCAGACCGCAGGCGAGCAGGAAGTTGCGGCGCGACGGGAGACGGCGCACGAAGAGGCTGAACACTGCCTCGTCGTGCAGGTCCTCGTCGAGGTAGGCGTCCACCATCGTGAACTCGTACAAGTCCGTGAGCAGCGCGACGCTGTCCTCCATCACACGCCTCCTTCCCGACTGGAGCCTTCACCTGGGCCGAGGCACCTCCTGGGCCTCCACCTCTCCTGGGCCTCCACCTCTCCTGTCACAGCTGCATGCCCGCCGAGCCTCCTTGTGCCTCCTGCACCCAGCGCTCCAGCTCTGCCCGCGGCATGAGCCCGCTGCGGCGCGCCACCTCGCGGCCCTGGGCGTAGACGACGAAGGTGGGGATGCCCCTCACCTTCAGCGCCGCGGCCGTCTGGGGGTGCGCCTCCGTGTTCAGCTTGAGGATGACGAGCCGGCCCGCCTGGGCTTGCCCCACCGCCTCCAGCACAGGCGTGGCAGCTCGGCAGGGGCTACACCAGGGCGCCCAGAGGTCCAGCAGCACGGGCACCGGAGCTGAAGCGACAGCCCGTGCCAACGCCTCTCCGTCCACCTCCTGCGGCTTGCCCGACACCTCGAGCGCTCGACGACAGCGGCCACACGAGGGTGTGCCCGCGGGGAGTGGGTGGGGGACACGGTTGAAGGCACCACAAGATGGGCAGCGGTACATGGTGTGACCTCCAGGCCTCTTCTGAAGAAGATAAAGCGGCCATCGGAAGACGCCCGTCTGCCCCATCGAGGGGCCCGGGGGTTGCCCGAGCCAACCCCTCGAATTCTGTACATGCCCGCGCAGAATCAGCAGGGAGCACGTGACCCGCGCAGCTCTTGCGTGCCCGGATGCCCTCCGAGGGCTGGAGCGAGCCTTGCATCCACCGATGGCGGGACTGGGGTCCGGGCACCACTTTGGAACAGGGAGCGGGAGCACAGATGCAGCTGGCTGTCTTCGACACCCACCGATTCGACCGAGAGGCCCTGGAGGCGGCCAACACCCGCTTCGGCCATTCGCTCGTCTTCTTCGAGCCTCGGCTCACGGCGCAGACGGCCCAGCTCGCCCAGGGCTTCCTGGGGGTGTGCTCGTTCGTCAACGACAAGGTGGACGCGGCCACGCTGGAGGCGCTGTCCGCCGGAGGCACGCGGCTGGTGGCGCTGCGCTCGGCCGGGTACAACCACGTGGATCTCGTGGCCGCGGGGCGGCTGGGGATCCAGGTGGTGCGCGTCCCCGAGTACTCGCCCTACGCGGTGGCCGAGCATGCGGTGGCGCTGGTGCTGGCGCTCAACCGCCGCATCCACCAGGCCTACGCCCGCGTGCGCGACTGGAACTTCTCCCTGGATGGGCTGGTGGGCTTCGATCTGCACGGGAAGACCGTGGGCGTGGTGGGCACGGGGCGCATCGGCCGGGCGGCGGCGCGCATCTTCCACGGCTTCGGGTGCCGGCTGCTCTGCGTCGACGCGGCGCCCGACGCGGCGCTGGAGCGCGAGCTGGGAGCACGCTACGTGCCGCTGGATACCCTGTACCGCGAGGCGGACATCATCACCCTGCACGTGCCGCTCACGCCGGGCACCTACCACCTGGTGGACGCCGGAGCGCTGGAGAAGATGAAGCGCGGGGTGGTGCTCATCAACACCGGCCGCGGCGCGCTCATCGACAGCCGGGCGCTCATCGAGGCTCTCAAGCGAAGCCACATCGGCGCGGCGGGGCTGGACGTCTATGAGGAGGAGGAGGGCATCTTCTTCCAGGATCTGAGCGGGAAGGTGCTGCAGGATGACGTGCTGGCACGGCTGCTCACCTTCCCCAACGTGCTCGTCACCTCGCACCAGGCCTTCCTCACGCGCGAGGCGCTGGGCAACATCGCGGACACCACACTGGCGAGCGCTCAGGCCTTCGAGCGCGGTGAGCCGCTCCTCCATGAGGTGAAGGCTGAACAGGTCCTGCGCCCGCCTGCGCGATAGTGCTCTGGCGGGGCATAAACAGGGTAGAACTACGCGTGGGCGTCCTCTAGAAGGGGGCGTCGCACCAGTCCCATCCGGCCCAAGAGGCCTCGTCTTCGCGGAGGCACCATGCCCATCGTCTGCGCCACCAACTTCTCCGACGCCGCTCACCGGGCCTGTGACGCCGCGGCTTGGCTCTCCCGGAAGGCGGGCGAGCCCCTGTGGCTCGTCCATGTCCTGCTCACGGACTCCGTGAAGGCCTTTGGCAAGTCGTTGCTGGAGGCGGCCGAGGCGGCGCTGGCCGACGAGGCGAAGCGGTTGGAGAAGCTTGGCGCCAGCGTCCAGAAGATGCTGCTGACGGGGGAGCCGGCCACGGCGCTGCAGGACTTCGCCAAGAAGCAAGGGGCCACGCTGGTGGTGACGGCCGCGCCGAGCCAGGACACGCCCTTCCTGGGCCTTGGGGGCACGGTGGATCGGCTGGCGCAGGCGTTGGAGGTGCCGCTGCTGGTCGCTCGGAATGTCGATGCGCTGGAGGCGTGGGGGCGCGGGGAGCGGCCTCTCAAGGTCATGGTGGGAGTGGACCGCTCGCTGCCTTTCGCGGCGGCGCGGGACTGGGTGAAGGGGCTGCGCAAGCTGGGGCAGGTGGAGATCGTCGGAGGCCGCGTGTTCTGGGCGCAGGAGGAGGCGGTGCGGCTGGGCGTGGAGCACCCGCTGGGCTTCGCGGACGTGACGCCGGAGCTGCGTCAGGCCCTGGAGAAAGAGGCGGCGGTGCTGGTGGAGCCGCTGGCGGAAGGCGGAAAGCCGGTGCGCGTGCGTCTGGAAGTTGGCATGGGCCGCATCGCCGACCATCTGGTCGCACTGGCGGCGGAGGAGCAGGTGGACCTGCTGGTGGTGGGCTCGCACCACCGCCGGGCGCTGGGCAAGCTCTGGAGCGTGTCGCAGCACGCACTGCGGCTGGCGAAGATGTCGGTGGTGTGCGTGCCCTCGCGCGCGGCGGTGCATGGGGCGGATGTGGAGCTGCCGCAGATGCGCACAGTGCTGGTGACGACGGACTTCTCCGAGCTGGGAGACCGGGCCATCGCCTACGCGTGCTCGCTCACGCCTCAAGGCGGCACGGTGCACCTGCTGCACGTCACCTCGACGCAGCAGACGCCGGAGCAGCTGAGCGCGCTGAGAAAGCAGCTCGAGGAGCGGGTGCCTCGCGCGGCGGTCCAGGGCGGGCGCAAGGTGGAGCTGGAGGTGGCGACCGGGAACGACGTGGCGGGCGTCATCGCCCAGGCCGCGGAGCGACACTCCGTGGACCTCATCTGCATGGGCACCCATGGGCGCACGGGCATGATGCGGGCGGTGATGGGCTCGGTGGCGCAGGCCGTGATGGCGCGCTGCGATCGGCCCGTGGTGATGGTGCGCAACCCCGCGACCTGAGCCAGGCTCCTGTTCTCCGCCAGGCTTGGCCCAGGCGGAGGGATGTCCCGCTGGGCCATGGCTTCGGCTACGCTGGGAGCACCGCGCGGCGAACCGCCGCAGGCACGCTGGAGTCCGGACATGACGTCTCCTGCACGCTCACCCAAGGCCGGTGCCCCGAGCACCGAGGTCGCTGAGCCCATCTGGGGCGCCCGGATGGGCTGGCTCGTGGGAGCCGATGGCGCGGGGCTCCCGCTGGTCGACTTCGAGGGGAACCGAGCCGGGCCGCTGGCCGCCCGGAGGACTGTGCCGCTGCAGCCCGAGCTCCTCCAGGAGGCGGCCGCCAGCCACCCGCGCGTGGTGTTGATGTTCGAGAATGGAGATCCGCGCCTGCCGCTGATCGTCGGGCTCGAGCAGGCGAGCAGCGCCACGCCGATGCTGGATGCGTTGCTCTCGGAGCCTGGCACCGAGCCCGCCGCTGGCGAGGCTGCGAGCGAGGCCGAGCAGGCCGAGGCACCGCCCGTGGAGGCCCACGTGGACGGCAAGCGCGTCACCATCGAAGGCGCGGACGAGGTGGTCCTGAAGTGCGGCGAGGCAAGCATCACCCTGCGCCGCAACGGCAAGCTCATCATCAAGGGCACCTACGTCGAGACCCACTCCACCGGCGTCAACCGCATCAAGGGCGGCAGCGTCCAGGTCAACTGAGCCAGGGACCCCGTCGTTCAGCACGAGGGCTCCTTGCGGAGAGCCCTGAGCGCTTCGGTCTGCTTTGGGTCGAGCATGGTCAGGTAAGCCCCCTTGCCATCGCGGGCCGTGTGGCCTCTGCCACCGGTTGCCGCCATGGGCCGGAGCGTCACCCAAGCCCGCGAAAAGACGGGCTTTCAGGGGGCCGGGAACCGCTGGCTGGAAGTTGATAGGAGCGCTCGCGAAAAAAGCGGAGCGCCCGGTGACAGTTCATCCCGGTGCCGGTGTTCCAGGCTGCTGAACGAGGGAGGAGCGAGTCCGGTGGCGATCGATGTGGAGGCCTACTACCGACGTTACGGGCCTCAGGTGCTCCGGCGCTGTCGCTTCCTCCTGAGAGAAGAGGGGAAAGCCGTGGATGCCATGCACGACGTCTTCGTGCAGCTGCTGCGCTACCAGGGGGGCTTGAAGAACTCAGCGCCCTCCAGCCTGCTGCACCAGATCGCAACGAGGGTGTGTCTCAACCGGCTGCGCGGCGCCCGCCGCCGGCCCGAGGATCCGGAGGACGAGCTGGTGCTGCGCATCGCCTCCATGGAGGACACCGAGGCGCGCACCGCGGCGCGGGGGCTGCTGGATCGGCTCTTCGGCCGCGTGCCCGCCTCCAGCCGGGACATCGCCATCCTCCACCTGGTGGATGGGATGACGCTGGAGGAGACGGCGCGCGAGGTGGGCCTCTCTGTCTCGGGGGTGCGCAAGCGCCTCCGAGCCCTGTCTTCCGTCCTGCAAGAGCTGGAGGCCGCATGACTTCGCCACGCCGTACCCCTGACTGGTTGCTGGAGCGCATCGCCGTGGGCGAGCTGCCTCCGGAGGAGCTGGCCGCCGCCCGCGCCCAGCTGGCTCGGGAGCCCGATGGAGAGGCCCGCCTGTCCGCGCTCGAGGCCGAGAACCGCGCCATCCTGGAGAAGCTGCCGCCCGCCACCGTGGCCCGTGAGGTAGAGGTCCGCTCCACCGCGGCCCGCCGCATGGAGGCAGCTCGCGGAGAGACGCGCCCTTTGCGCCGGTTCGCTCCCGGCCTGGCGCTGGTGCCAGTGCTCGCCGCGGCGGCGCTCTTCGTGGTGGTTCGTCCCGGGAGCTCGTCCTCGGGGGCCGGGCTGGACACGCCCGGGACCGATGTGACTCGCACCAAGGGACTGCTGCCTCAGCTCGTCGTCCACCGCCAGGGCGCCACCGAGCCGGAGTGCCTCTCCGATGGAGCCGCCGCCGCCGCCGGTGACGTGGTGCAGATCTCCTATGTCGCCGCGGGCCATCCCTACGGGGCCATCCTCTCCGTGGACGGGCGTGGCGCCGTGACGCTGCACGTGCCCGAGTCCTCCGCGCAGTCTGTTCCGCTCGCGGCCTCGGGCACCCATGCGCTGCCCCGGGCCTACGAGCTGGACGACGCCCCCGCCTTCGAGCGCTTCATCTTCATCACCTCGGACACACCCTTTGCCCTCGACGCGGTGCTCGCCGCGGCCCGAGCGGCGGTGGCCTCGCCGGATGCGAGCACCGCGCCGCTCGCGCTCCCTGAGGGCTTCACGCAGGTGTCCTTCACGCTGGAGAAGGTCTCGCCATGACTCGAGTCATCGTGCTGCTCACGTTGTTGGTGGCGGGAGTGTCCGCCGCGGAGACGCCCATCGCGGTGCGTCGCCTGGCGCTGCTGGTGGGGGTCAATGATGGGGGCCCCGGGCGAGACCGCCTGCGCTTTGCCACCACGGATGCGCAGGCCTTCGCCAAGGTGCTGAGCGAGCTGGGCGGCGTGGCCCCGGTGGATCGGGTGCTGCTGCTGGACACGGGGCGCTCGGGGTTGATGGAGGGCTTCGCGAAGATGAAGGCGCTGACCGAGTCCGCGCGGAGCTCGGGGGCGCACCGGGTGGAGGTGCTCCTCTATTACTCGGGTCACTCGGACGACGAGGGCCTGCTGCTCCAGGGCGAGCGCCTGGACTACGGCGAGCTGCGCCGCGCGCTGGCGGGGCTGCCGGCGGACGTGCGCATTGCCGTGCTGGACTCGTGCGCCTCGGGAGCGTTCGCGCGGCGCAAGGGAGGCACCGCGCGCCCCGCGTTCCTCGTGGACGCGGGCAGCCAGGTGAAGGGGCAGGCCATCCTCACCTCCTCGAGCGAGGATGAGGCGTCCCAGGAGTCGGATCGGCTGGGCGGCTCCTTCTTCACGCACCACCTGGTGTCGGGCCTGCGTGGGGCGGCGGATGTGACGCGGGATGGGCGGGTGACGCTCAACGAGGCCTACCAGTTCGCCTTCCACGAGACGCTGGCGCGCACCGAGCGCACGCAGGGCGGCGCCCAGCACCCTGCCTATGACATCGAGCTGGCGGGCACGGGGGACCTGGTGATGACGGACCTGCGCGCCACGTCCGCGGGGCTGGTGCTGACGGAGGGGCTGGAGGGCCGCTTCTTCGTCCGGGACGAGGCGGGCGTGCTGGTGGTGGAGTTGATGAAGCTGCCGGGGCGGTCCACGGAGCTGGGGCTGGCGCCGGGCAGCTACAAGGTGCGGCGCGAGCTGAACGGCGGCGTGTCCGAGGCGACGTTCGCGCTCGCCGAGGGCAGGCGCACGCCACTGGCGCCGGGGGACTTCAGCTCGGTGCTGCGCGAGGCGACGGTGTCTCGCGGAGGCGCGGAGGCGGTGGGAGTGGCGGAGGTGAAGGCAAGCGGGGCTCCTCGCAAGCTCGTGCCGTTCAACTTCGGCCTGGTGCCGGGGGTGAGCGTGAACTCGGTGACGGCCGGGGGTGGGCCGGTGGAGAACCGGGCGGCGGTGGGGGTGATGAATGATGGCACGGCGCTCGCGGGGGGACTGGCGCTGGCGCTGGTGTCCAACATGTATGAGGAGGACGTGCGCGGTGTCTCGGCGGCCGGGGCGGTCAACACCGCGGGAGGCCCCGTGCGTGGAGCGCAGCTGGCCACGGCCCTCAACGTGGCGGCCGAGGACCTGAATGGCCTGCAGGCGACGGCCGGCGTGAACGTGGCGGGTGGGAGCGTGCGGGTGGGGCAGTTCGCGGCGGGGGTGAACGTGGCGGGCGGAGCGGTCTCTGGGGCGCAGATGTCCGCGGGGCTGAACGTGGCGGGCGGAGAGGTGCGGGGCTTGCAGGCGACGGTAGGGGTGAACGTGGCGGGCGCCGGCTTCCGGGGCTTCCAAGGCTCGGCGGGCTTGAACTGGGTGGGGGGCGCGATGTCGGGCGTGCAGGCGACGGCGGGCTTCAACCGCGCGGAGAGCGTGACGGGCCTGCAGGTGGCATTGCTGAACGTGAGCGGGGATGTGACGGGGGCGCAGGTGGGGGTGATCAACATCGGCAAGGTGGTGACGGGGGCGCAGGTGGGGGTGATCAACGTGGCCGAGGAGGTGCGCGGCGTGCCGCTGGGGCTGCTGACCTTCGAGGAGAAGGGGCAGCGGCACCTGGAGCTCTACTCGAGCGACATCCAGCTCACCAACGCGGCGGTGAAGTTCGGCGGCCGGTATGTGTACACGGCGCTGCTGGCGGGCATCGGCCCGGATGACCGGCTGGACCGGTACAGCCTGGGGCTGGGGTTCGGCGTCCACCTTCCGCTGGGGCCTCGCCTCTGGCTGGACCTGGACGCGGCGGGGAGCACGGTGCACTCGGTGAAGCAGCCGTTCCGAGGGCAGAACCTGCTGGCGCAGACGCGGGCGATGTTCGGCTTCCAGGTGGCGGAGCGCTTCGCGGTGTTCGCCGGGCCCACGTACAACGCCTACTTCGCCTTCACCCCGGAGGATGCGCGCAAGATCACGACGCTGCCGGTGCGCATGCACAGCTTCGGCACGGACAACACGGTGCAGTACTGGCCCGGGGTGCAGCTCGGCCTGCGGATCTGAGTCACGCGCTGGGTTTCAGCCCGTCGAGGAACTCGACCAGCACCGGGTTGAACTCCTCGGGGCGCTCGAGACCTGGCAGATGCGCGGTGTCCTCGATGATGCGATGACGCGCGCCGCGCACCTGAGCGACAACATGCTTCATCCGCGCCTGCACGTGGGGGAAGTCGTGCGGCCCCCAGATCGCGAGCGTTGGCACTGTGAGCTCATGCAGCCGGTCGAACGCGGGGGGCGGTTCGATTGCGTCGCCCGCAGGGGCCGCCTGCAGCGAGATGCCGTTCATCGAAAGAAACAGCTCCCGGGTCGCGCCACCCACCCGGCCGGGGGGCTGCATCGGGCCATCGAGCCAGCACTGTGCCTCGAGCTCGTTGACCGCCGCGACATCGCCCCGCTGCTCGGCGGCTTCGAGCTCGGCAAGCTTGGCCTGCACGGCGGGCGGATAGTCGCTGGCCTTTGGCGCACCGCTCACGGCTGAGGCCACGAGCACGAGCGCGCGGACGCGCTTCGGATGCGCAAGCGCGGCATCGATGGCGAGCCCGCCACCCATCGAGCAGCCCATCAGCACTGCGGAGTCGAGCCGCAAGCCATCGAGCACGGCCATCAGGTCAGCGACATGGGAGAAACGCTCGGGCTCATACCGTGTCTCGCCGAAGCCGCGCCGGTCGTAGGCGATCAACCGGTACCGGTGCTGCAAGGCGTGCTGCTGAGGGGCCCACATGCGGCGGTCCGCGACACCAGCGTGCAGGCAGACCACAGGCTCGCCGCGTCCCACGTCGCTGACGCGCAGGTGCGCAAGGCCCGAAACGATGGATGAGGTGGAGTTCATTGAGGTCATCGTGCGACGAGGCGCCCTATTGTGGATTCTGAGAGGTGGGCGGGCGCGTCCGATCGAGAGAAGGGTCGTAGCACGCGCCCTGCCACTCGTACGCGTCGTCGCCACAAGGAGGCTCGATTTTGGCAAGGGGCCTCCAGCATGCGCCCTGGATGGCCTCCTCCCAACTACTCCGGCAAGGAGGACGCCGCTGACCCGGAAGTGGTTGCTTGGGCATGTCCAAGGAGATCACCTTCGACGAGATGGGTGCACCCTGGACCGCTCCCCGCTCGGTCAACGCGCTGTCTCCGAGCCCTTGCGTGCCAGCGTCCGGAGCCATCGTTGCACCCAGTGCTTCAGCCCGCGCCACCTCGGATGCTTCCTGGCTCATCTCGAGGCCCACCCACCAGAGTCCCAAGGCCATCAGCACCAGGCTGGCGGCAGCGAGCCCAGGCCGTAACGCCGAGGACCCTGCCCGGTGCTGAGCGCGTACACGGACAGGGACAGCCACGCTGGCATGGAGGGCGGGCTGCTCCAGTCCAGACCGTGGAAGTCCGCTGACCGGCACCCTTGTGGCCTGCACCTTCGACTGATCCGACCCGAAGGGAGGAACGTTCGCCTCGGGCCCCACGGACGCTGTTGCCGCTTCCGCGGCCTCCTCCACCTCGCGTGCCAGTCCTCGCGCCTCGGGGTCCTCTGCCAGCAGCGGGCCGATGAGCGCTGAGAGCTCCGGCCTCAATCGCTCATTGAGCGCTTGGGCTGGCAACCGCCGCGGAGGCGGAGCCTCGAGCCGTGCCTTCAGCTCTGCCGGATCCGCCCCAGGCAGTGGGTACACTCCGGTCACGAGCCGATACATGCTGACGCCCAGCGCATAGAGGTCATCGGCCGGGCGCGCCTGGTATTGGGCCCCCTTCCTGAGCCCGTTCTCCCACTCGAAGCGCAGGGCCTCGGGGCTGCGGTACTCGCGCGTGCTGGGGGGCATCAGGCTCTCGGTGATGGGAGGGGCGCCGGCCCAGGTGCTCGAGCCGTAGTCCATGAGCACGGCCCGGCCTTGGGCATCCACCAGGATGTTATCGCCTTTAACGTCCCGGTGCAGGGCATCGGCTTGATGCAGCACCGCCAGGGCTCCCGCCACCTGCGTCAGCACCTGCAACCCCTGGCGGGCGGTGGCCCGATGCTCCCGGGCCCACTCGTACAGCGGCAGCCCGTTGATCCACTCCATCACCAGATAGGGGTGTGCTGCCCCGGGCCCCCTGATCCACCAACAAGCCTGAGTGAGTCAAAGGTCGGGATGTCCTTCATCGCATCACCCGGCGCGGAGGAGGGACGACCTTGCGGACCCAGGGAACGAGTACTGGCGCCCCTGCCCCGGAGGCCTTGCAAACCTGTCAGACAAGCAGACAGGTTCGGCAAGAAGGCGCCGGCCGGGTGCCCTCGAATCAGGGCTGGGTGGGTGTGAAGTCAGGGCCCACGAGGAAGGACAGCTCCCGCTGGACGGTGAGGCGCACCAGCTTCCCGTCCTCGCCGGTGGCGGCGAGCTTCTCGCCCACTCGGAGTCTGCCCTCCGTCGCGTTCTTCCGTCCGGCGAAGCGCAGCGTGGCGAACTCCTTGCCTCGGCGCGTCGCAGGCTTCTCCAGAAGCACCTTCACCACGTGATCAAAATCAGGCGCACGGGAGATGGCGTGGACGAGGTACACCTCCTTGCCCTCACCCACGAGCCAGTAGCTCAGCGCCGTCAGCTCCGCCGCCGTGTTGGCCAGGGGCTGCACCCGCTCCACCGCCTCCACACGCACTGTCACTTCCCGGTGCAGGGCCGTACCACCCCCCTCGAAGTTGCCTTGGTGGAGGGTCGCCTTGAAGTGCTTGAGCCGTCCGTCCGCCAGCGCGTCGAGATCGAAGCGCTCCGGCTCGAGGGTGTACGTGGCCTCGGAGAAATCTCGTCCTGCGGCCAGCTCGGGGTGGCTCAGGGAGACAGAGATCACGAGCTGCCGATCATGAGGCCGGTGGAACATCGGGATGTGGGAGGCGTACAGGCGCTTCCCCGTGCCAAAGAGCACCATCCCATGCACGCCCATGCGGTGCTGTGGAACAGGTGCCAGGGTATGAGGACCGTGCACCTGGGACATATCGGGCTGTGCCGGAGTCCCGCTCCCCGTCTCCGGAGTCTGAGCCACCGCCACAGGTCCCAACAGGAGCACGAGCACCCGCGCCACGACGTTCCATCGCTTCACGAATCACCTCGAGGAACCAGAGCCTGGACCCAACGTATTCCGTGGGCCGGACGCCGAAGAAGCTGCCGTGGGACGAAGCCTGCCGGTTGCCGATGACATTGCCAAGGAACGCAGCCGCTTCTCGGGGGGAAGCGAGGGGCCCGCGTCAGCGGCGGCGCGCGACGAAGAGCGTGTGGAGCGTGCCTCGGCCCTTGCCAGCGCGCACCGGGTGCGTCTCGACGGTGAAGCCTGCGTGGACGAGCCGTGCGGTGAAGCGCTCGTCCGGGCCTGCGCTCCACACCACCAGCACCCCTTGGGGGGCCAGGGCCGCATGCGCCGCCGCGAGCCCCGGACTGTCATAGAGGCTGGCGTTGGAGGCCCGCGTGAGCGCCGCGGGCCCGTTGTCCACATCGAGGAGGATGGCGTGCCAGGGCGCGGCGCTGCGCATCACGCGCCGGACGTCAGCGATCTCCACGCGCACGCGAGGATCCTCCAGGGGCCGGCCTGCAAGGTGTGCCAGCGGCTCCCGGTTCCACGAGACGATGGCCTCGGCCAGCTCGGCGACGACGACCTGGGCGTCCGCGCCCAGACCTTCCAGCATGGCCCGCAGGGTGTAGCCCAGCCCCAGTCCGCCGATGAGCACCCGCGGGAGTGGGACGGCACCCAGGGCCGCGGAGGCCAGCCGCGCCATCGCCTCCTCCGAGCCATGGGCACGCGAGGACATGAGCTCCTGGCCGCGCACGCGGATGACGAACTCGCCATCACGGTGGTGCAGCACGAACTCGCCTCCGTCCGGGGCAGGCGCTCGCGCGAGGACTTCCCAGGGCTTCATGGGCCTTCTCTCAAGCTCGCCACACGCAGTGGAGGGCATCCACCGCGTGCGTGTCTCCGCTCAAGGCGTCGGAGTCTGAGCCGGAGCTGGAGCCGGAGCCGGGCTTGCTTCTTCCTGCTGCGGCGCGGCCTCCTCGGTCTCACCGGCGGCGGGCGCTGGCTTGTCGGCGCTCGCGGTCCGCTTGGCGCCTGCCGCGGCCTGCTTCGCCTGCTCGCGGGCCTTCTGGGCGACCTTCGGCGTGGGCGCGAGGATCATGAACATCAGGCGCCCTTCCATGCGCGGCTGCTGCTCCACCACCGCCACATCCTTCAGGTCCTTCGCCACGTCATCGAGGATGGCGGTGCCCTGGTTCCGGTAGGTGATCTCTCGCCCTCGGAACTGGATGACGACCTTCGCCTTGTTCCCCTCTTCGATGAACCGGCGCATGTTGCGGACCTTGAACTCGTAGTCGTGCTCCTCCGTCTTCGGACGGAGCTTCACTTCCTTGAGGTGGACCGTGAGCTGCGCGCGCCGCGATTCCGAGGCCTTCTTCTTCTCCTCGTACTTGAACTTGCCGTAGTCCATGATCTTGCAGACTGGCGGCGCGGCCATGGGGCTGATCTCGACGAGATCCAGTCCCTCGGTTCGAGCCCGCTCCAGGGCGGCCTCGATCGGCATGACTCCGAGCTGCGCGCCATCCGGCCCTACGACGCGGACCTCGCGAGCGCGGATACGGCGGTTGGTTCTCTGGTCGCGGCTCCCGCCGCGGCTGCTTCTCTGTTCGCGAATGATGGGACTCTCCTCCGATTGGGTTTGAGCCTACCCCTCTAAAGATGGGTCAGGCCCCGCCGGTACAACAGGGGGTGGAAAACGGATGTGGGTGTAGAGGGCCTCCGGGATGCTGGAGTGCCTCCAGGTGCCCGCTCGCACGGTAGGAGGGGGAGCCCAAGACGCACTCTCCCTCACCCCGGATGGGGATGCCAGGGATAACACCGGGCCCGTGCGCCTGCCGGGGGATCCTGGGGTTACAGCGACGCACGGCTCACACTGGCCGTAGGGCGGGTGGCGGCCAGCCTCAGAAGGGTGCACGGCATTCCAGGTCGATGCGCTCGCCGGTACGAGGATGGACGAACGTCAGGGCCTCGGCGTGGAGCATCAGGCGCGTGTCGTCGCCGCCGTACAGCCGGTCTCCGACAATCGGGGCGCCGAGCCCGAGCGGATGCGCGGCGTGGACGCGAAGCTGGTGCGTCCGGCCAGTGCGAGGCAAGAGCGACACCCGGGTTCGGGCCTCGGTCCGCTGCGTGACTCGCCACTCGGTGATGGCGCGCTTGCCGTGGCGGGGGTCGACGGTGTGGCGGGGACGATGTTCGAAATCGGCCCGAAGAGGCAGCTCGACGACGCCCTGGTCGCCAGTGACGCGGCCGTCCAGCCAGGCGACGTAGCGCTTGTCTGCCTCGCGCCGCGCGAACTGCCGCTGGAGGGCCGCGTGGGTCTCCTCGTCCTTGGCTGCGAGCAGGAGCCCGGACATCTCGGGCTCGAGAGGGTGCACGACGAGCGGCCCGGTGGCGTCCGGGTGCCTTCTCCGGAGACGGACGAGCACCGAGTCGCGCAGCGGATCGTGGCGGCCGGGGACCGACAAGAGGCCGCAAGGCTTGTCGACGACGAGCACCCATGGATCCTCGTACAGGAGCCGCGGCTCATCCTCGTGGATGGGGGCAGCGCCCAGGACGGGCGCCGGGTCGACGGGTAGCCCCTCGAGCATGTACGGCAGAACCTGGCCGCACTTGCTGTGGCACGCCGGGTAGTACGCGCCCGCGTGCCGCTCTCCTATGAGGAGTGGCGCCCCCCACCAGAACTCGGCGAGCGCCAGCGGCCTCAGGCGGTGACGGTAGGCATGAGCGAAGAGCTTCGGCGCGGCGCAGTCTCCCGCTCCGCCCGGTGGCGGCTCCGGTGCGAACAGCGCTCCCAAGGGCCGCTCTTCACCGCGGGCATTCGGGATGACATAGGCGTAGGCCATCTGCTGCCAGAGCTGTCTGGAGCGCTCGGCGCGCAGGTGCTCGAGCTCCGCGCGGCGCGCGTCGAGCGCTCGGAGGGCCGATGCCAGGAGCTCACGTTCCTGGTGGTGCGCCGCGTCCAGCCGCCGGCGCTCAGCGTCATCGGCGCGGCTCTCCTGCCCGAGCGCGTGAAGGGCCGCATGAGGCTTGTCGTCTCCGAGCGCTGAGTGGGCCAGGCGTCGGCGTGCGTCGTGCCGGAGTTGGCGGTTCGCGTCGTGGCGCGCACGCAACCCGGCAGCGGCGGCGGCGTGTCGCGCGGTCAGCTCGGCGAGGCTCGCGCGCAGCGCCACGGGCTCGGCCCCCTCCACCAGCTCGGCATGGCGCACGTCGAGCGCGCGCAGCTCGGCCTCGCCGGCAGGCCAGAAGGCGTCGCGAGCGTTGGGATCGAAGAGCGGCGGCGCGAACCCGTCGAGGTGCCAGCGGTCGCCGAGCATGCCCGAGAACCCGCGCAGGTAGCCGATGCGGCCATCCGGCGCCGCGACGACCAGCACACCGAACATCTTGCCGCGGCCAGGCCTGTCGAGGGCGGCGAGGTTGATCCTGCCGGAGAGGTCGCCGCGGCGCAGGTGCAGCTGCAGCTCCTCGGCGGCCCGGCGCGCCAGGGAGTGCGGAGGGTCATGAGCAAACGGACTTGCGAGCCGCACCGGCACCTCGGTCGAGGCCGGCTGCGGATCGAAGTACGTCACGACATCTTGCAAGGGCGTGTCTCTCACGATGCTGCCCTACAGCGTGCCACACACGAGGCTTCCCAAACCTGCCTGCTTACAGTCCCTGGCCCGGAGACCCCGCAAGTTTTTCAGTCATGCCGGGCCATGGCGGCAGCAGTTCCGAGTGTCTCCCTCTGAAATCGCCGTGGCCTTTGCGTTGCATCCCTCACAGCTCGACAGCCCCCCCCGGGGTGAGAAGAGGTGTGTGATGGAGACCCTGACCTTTACGGATGCATTGGCGAGTGTTTCGGATGAGCTCTATGCGCAGGCGATGGCGCGCATGGCGGACAAGCGCGGCCAGCTGCTGGGCGTCCCCGGGCTTCATGCGAACTCGCGTACGAGCATGGCCTTCGAGGTGACGCTTGGGCAGGGAGGCATGGCGAACGCCTCGGTGAAGCGCTACTGCTCCGGGTTCACGCTGGACTGCAGTGCCTGGATCGACTCGCCTGTTGCGGGGACGGTCGTGGCAGGCCACCTCCAGTCCAGTGATGGAGGCGGCACGGAGTTCGTGGAGCTGCAGTCGGGGCAGCGCTTCCGGTTCGAGCTCAAGACGAACCTGTGGGCACGGACGACGCTCTCGCTGCACCTGCGCACCACGCCGGCCCTTCCCGCGGGCACGGTCCTGAAGGTGTGCATGGACATCCGCTACTGAGGGCCAACGATTTCGTCCTCATGGGTGCTCGACGTACTGTGGGCGCCCATGCTCTTCCCTGTCTGGGTCCTGCGCGTGCTCCCGCTCCCAGCCATCGTCATCGGTGGCCTCGTGGCCCACGCCCATGGCGTCTCCGCAAAGGCCTTTGGTGTCAACGTCGTGGCCGCGGTGCTCGGGCTCGCACTCGTGGCAGTGCTGGCACGGCGCTCCTGGGAGAACGTCATCCGCCGAGTTCTTGCCATCGCGATCACGGTCGAGCTCCTCCTCGCCACGACGTGCCTGTTTCCCGACCTCGAAGGGGTGAGCCGTTGGATCGCCCTCGGTCCCGTGCGGCTGAATGCGTCAGCGGTGACGATGCCCTGGCTCCTGCTGGCCGTGGCAGGGCTCTTGAGCCAAGGGCGTCCCGCTCTCGCGCTCGTCGTCATTGCTGTGAGCCAGGCTCTCCACGTGCTCCAACCCGATGCAGGACAGGCGACGGCGTTCGGCGTCGGCGCTGCGGTCCTGATCGGCGCCACGCGGACGCTTGCCACAGGGTGGAGAGGGGTGGGGTGCGCTCTGGCCGTGATGGGCGTTGCGGGCGCTTGGCTTCGGCCTGACCCGCTGGGCGCGGTTCCTCACGTCGAGCGCATCCTCCACATGGCGGCAGACCGGGGAGCGCCCTGGCTCGTCGCCGCCCTGGTGACTCTGGGCGCCCTCGTGCTCCCCGCAGCATACGGCGCGATGTGGCTGCGCTCGGTGCGCAGCGAGGCCGCACCGCTGGCTGCAGCCTTCGCTCTCTACTTCGGGGCAACCCTCGTCGTGACGGAGCTGGGGAATTTCCCAGTCCCGGTGCTGGGAGCCGGGGCTGGGCCTGTGCTCGGCTGGTACTCCCTCTTGGGCATTCTCCAGCTTGCGGTCCAAGGGGCGCCGCGGGCCGCGAATCAGGACCCAGCGATGTGACTTATTGGCAGGCAGTCACCGTGCCATGATGCTCCCTCCACAGAGGATCAACATGCACGAATCGTCTCGAGGGAGTGGATGGATGCGGTGGGCGCTCATTGCGGGCCTGCTCGGGTCATCGGCGGGCTGCAGCCTGCTCGGCACCCAGCTTGCGGCACAGGAAGCGGCCCGGAACCAGCGGGCCGCGGAGGCAGCGGCGGCGGCGGCGAAGAAGAAGGAGCCAAGCGCCGAGAACCTCCAGACCGTGGAGCTCGCGACCGCCGATGGAAGCACCACCTACTGCCAGGGCGGGCAGCCACCGAAGCTGCGGCTCGTCGTCTCAGTGGAGGGCAGCACGCACGAGGGCATCCAGGAAGGAAAGGGTCAGGAGCTCTTCAAGCTCCTCCAGTGGAGCGCCAGCGTGGGCAAGATCTCCAACCAGGGCGAGTGGGAGTTCCTGGCCGACTCCCCCAAGGCCGCGCTGCAGGAGGTGGTGATCACCGCGGCGGCGGCAAAGCCCGGGCTGTCCGCGCAGCTCAAGCTCGCGCCGGACTTCAAGTGCGAGCGGACTGCCGACTTCCGAGGCGAGCCAGGCAAGGAGGGCGAGCGTGGGATGACCGGCAACTCTGGCTCGGCAGGCACCTCCGCCCAGCAAGCGGGAGGCCATGGGAGTGATGGCGGCCCGGGCGGACTCGGTGGACCCGGGGGAGATGCGCTCCCGGTCGAGGTCGCCGTGGGCTCCATGAATCATCCCCAGCAGGGGCAGCTGGTGCTCGTGCGCGTGCAGCAGGTGGGGGGAAAGAAGAAGGCGTACTACCTGCTGGATCCGACGGGGGCTCCCTTGACGGTGGACGTGTCAGGTGGAGCGGGTGGAAAGGGCGGATACGGGGGGCAGGGCGGCATGGGTGCCATTGGGCACGGCGAGTACACCTCAGGCCAGTGCTGTAACGGGAGCGGCGGCAATGGCGGCAATGGTGCCGCGGGGGGGACGGGGGGCATCGGCGGCCGGGGAGCGGCGGTGACCGTGAAGCTCGACAGCAAGCAAGCGGCGCTCAAGGAGCGCATCCGGATCGTCAATGGCCCAGGCCTCGCGGGGGAGGGAGGCACGAGCGGCAGTGGTGGCGATGGGGCCCAGGGTGGCCGGGGCTCCCAAGGGGCGTACGGCTCGGATGGAAGCAGGGGCAGCTCGGGTCCGTCAGGGGCCGCGGGCCAGCCGGGCCTCGCCGGGCCTGCTCCCAAGTTCGTGAACCAGCGTGCCTCCCAGCTCTTCGCCGGGGAGGCCCTCTAGAGAGTGACCCAGGCTCCTCGCATCACTCGCCCTCGCCCCGCAGGGGATCGCTCCGCGGGTCGAGCAGCACGGTGAGGACGGGCCGTGCGTCCGACAGCGAGGGTGCAAAGAGGGAGAGCTGGTCGGGATCGGCGAACACCGCCGCGAAGTCCTCGGGTGTTAGCGCGCGCACCAGCCGGGCTGCGAATGTCTCTCGGAGCAGCCGGGCGTAGTACTCGACGTCGTAGTCCCGCGGATCGCTCACGGCGCTGGCGGCGCCGTCCTCGCGCACCGGGTTCCGGGGGGTGCCGTCGTCCTCTGCCTCCGGGTCGGGCAGCAGGCCCGCACGCCCTCCCACCGCTCGGTAGATCCGAACGTGCTCTCCGGGAGTCCAGTGGGTCCGCCCGCTCGCCAGCACGGCCTCGTAGGGCAGCTCGCGCCTGCGCTCGCGCATGGCCAGGTACTGCTCCGGGGCCTTGGTCAGCCGGACCTGCGCCGATACATCGAGGGTCGTGACTTCCCGCCGACGCAGCGCCGTGACCGTCGCGACGTAGGCCTCCCGCACGCCGGGAATGTCTCCCGCGAGGAGGCAGCGCAGCGCTCGGCGCAGAAAGGTCTCGCCGAAGGGCTCCGCCCGGCTGGAGCGAAATGCCACGCCTCGCAGGACGAGAGGCCCCTCGTAGGGCTGCAGCACGTAGTTCTTCGGCTCGTGCGAGAGCATCGCGGCGTAGCGGCCGTCGAACTCGAGGTGGACTCGGGGGGGCAGCAGCGCCGCGACCTCGGAGACGACCCGGCGCTCGTCGGCCTCGCGCCAGTCTTCCGGCACGGCGAAGTACACCCCGTCCGTGTCGGCCTCCAGCAGCGTGACGCCGCGCTGTGCCAGCTCGTTGCACAGCAGCCCCAGCACCTCACGCCCGCGCCGCGTCACCTCGTTGGCGGCGTGGACATCCGCGAAGCGCGTGAGCCCGACCGCGCCGAGGTAGCCGTAGGCCGAGTTGACGACGATCTTCATCGCCGCGGAGAGCGCCTCGTTGCTGTGACGCTCCGGCGATCCAGGCGCCGCGGAACGCGCCCGAGCCTTGGCCGCCAGCCGCTGGTCCACGAGCCGATCCACCAGCGCGAGCAGCACGCCAAGCCGATCGCGCCGAGGCCCGATCCGGTACTCGCGCATCAGCGAGGGATACAGGCTCGCGACGTCCGCTTTCACCACGTGCCGCGCCACGCCCGTGGCGAACAGGTGGAGCGCCGCACCGCTGTGGGAGGTGCCGTCGCCTCCTTCATGGGCGGGCAGTGCGGCCCCCGCCCGCAGGTAGGCGCGCACGAGGAGCGGATCGAGCACGCCCGTGGCAGGGCCGGCGTCCGCCAAGCGCTCGTAGCGACGCGGGGCCATCCGGGCGAGAGCAAAGGCTGCGCCCCCCAGCATGCGCGCGAGGCCCGCGGCCTCCGTCACGTCGTCGCGGGCGTAGCGCCGCACCCGCTCGGGATCGCGACGGAAGAACTCGAACACCCGGGCTCCGGGAATGTGCTCACGCTCCGGGCCTGCAAGGCCGAGGTGCTTCGCGACGGCTTTGAGGCCATGGCCCGGCAGATCGCGGGCCGAGAAGTCGTGCCGCAGGACGGCGTCCAGCGTGTCGATCAGCTCGCGCCCGGGAACCGTGAACCGCATGCGGCGCAGCGGGTCGCGGGCGCGCTCCGAGGTGCCTCGCCCCAGAGAGGCACCCCGCGCGGCAGGGCGTTGCCGCAGGCCCGGAGAGCCGGCTCGCCCCAGCGCGAGCGGCACGTTGAGCTGCCGGGCCCGACGGGCGAGGAACGGCAGGTCGAAGCCGTGGAGGTTGTGGTTCTCGATCACGTCCGCATCGAAGTCACGCACGCGCGCGACCAGGCGTTGGAGGAGGTCGGCCTCGGCGGCATCGCCGTCGCCCTGGACCTCGAGCACCTCCGTCCTGCCAGCAGGATCGCGGAGCGCCACGAGGAAGATCCGGTCCTGGCCGGGATCGAGCCCGGTGGTCTCCAGATCGAGCTGCATGCGGTGCAGATCATCGAAGCTGAGATCGCGGAAGTACGTGCGCCCCGAGGCAATGAGGTACTGCTCCTCCGGTGGCAGCGCGAGCACCGTGTCCGCTCCCAGCTCGCGCAGGTGTCCGAACGAGCGCCCGAGCCGCCGAGTGGCGCCATGGAGCACCGCGGCACTCAGCGCGTTCCCATCGTCCGCACGCACCAGGTAGCGAAGTGCGCCAGGACCTGTGAGTTCCTGCCAGGTGACACGCTGCGGCGCAGGCCCCTCCTGCTCAGGGCGGAGCCTCGCGCCGAGGTGCGCCAGGTCGTCCAGCGAGGAGAGGAGCAGCCAAGGGCGAAAGCGCAGGTCCTCCCGGACGAGCTCTCCGCTCTTGGGGAGCCGCCTCCAGACGAACGCACGGCCGTCGGGCTCCGCCCACACCGAGATGATGCCCGGCGTGGGGTCCCAGCCCCAGAGCCATTCCTCCTCGATCTGGCGGGTCATGGGCGAACCGAGCTGCACTCTATTGGGAGCTCCCGCGCAGAGCTGTAGGTGGGCCGCGCGGGCTCAGCGAACTACTGGAGTACCTTCTTCACGCGCAGCACCGTGGCGTCGCCGGCGGGGCCGGCCTTCAGCTTCGTCTCCAGCACGGCCTCGACCTTGAGGCCCTCCGGAGACTCGTCCGCCTTGCGCATGAGCTCCTCGCGCTTCTCTTCCGAGGGGTTCACGTCCTGGAAGTCGATCTCGTGGATCTGGATCGCCTCCGCGTCCGGCTTGCTCACGGGCACGGCCAGGTGCGTGGGGCACGGCGGCGCGAAGCAGCGGATCCCGCTGTTCTTCACCGTGTACGCCACCGGCTGGCCCTGGCCAGCTCCGGTCGAGGGGGTCTCTGGCTGCGTGGGAGGCTGCGAGTTGTCGGGCATGGGGTCCGGAGTAATGGGTTTGGAGCAACCGGCCGCCAGGCCGAGGCACAGCACGCACAGCAGGGGACGGAGGTTCATGAGGGCCCTCGAAAAAGGG
>NZ_DASPHO010000627.1:0-11063 GCF_035629615.1 Hyalangium sp.
CTCCGCCAAGCTCCCTCCCCTACCTGCTCTCCCTCCCCCCAGAGGAGCGTGATGGCCCTCAACAACCCGCGTTGTCTCCAGCACGCCGTCTCCCAGGTGTTCAAATCTGTGTTACGAACGAAAGACTGCGGCACACCGAGCAGGCCGCAAGGGGATTCTCCCTCGCAAGGCCAGGCTTCAGCGGTGGCAGCGGATGGAGTGAGAGCGGGTGAACGGTGTCGCAAGCAACGAAAGCCAGGTTCCTGGAGGCAGGGCTGTTCCACCAGAGCCTGAAGGCGCGGGTCGAGCAGTACTTGCAAACGAGCGGGCGCTCCCCACGCGATCTGCCAGGCATGTACCTGAAGACGGCGCTCATCCTCGGTTGGTGGGTGGCCTCCTATGTCTGGCTCGTCTTTGGGGCGACCAGCCTGTGGGGCCTGGTCGGCGGGTGCGCGTCGCTCGGGCTGGCCATGGCCGGGATCGGCTTCAGCATCCAGCATGACGCGAACCACGGCAGCTACTCGGAGCGGCGGATGATCAACCGGCTGCTCGGGTGGTCCCTGGATATCGTGGGCGGCTCCTCCTTCGTGTGGAGCTGGAAGCACAACATCTTCCACCACAGCCACCCCAACGTGGTCGGGCTGGATGAAGACATCGACATCCAGCCCTTGTGCCGGCTTGCCCCGAGCCAACGGCTGCGCGCAGGCCACCGCTTCCAGCACGCCTACATCTGGGTGCTCTACGGGCTCCTGCCGCTGAAGTGGCACTTCATCGATGACTTCAAGGATCTGATCAACGGCCGGATTGGCCAGCAGAAGATGCCGCGCCCGAGCAAGTGGAAGCTGACCGGGATCCTCGTCGGCAAGCTCCTGTTCTACAGCTGGGCGCTCGTGGTGCCAGCGCTCTTCCATCCCATCTGGTTGGTGGCGCTGGGCTATGTGATGACCGCGTTCGTGCTCGGGCTGACGCTCTCGACGGTGTTCCAGCTCGCGCACTGCGTGCAGGAGGCCGAGTTCACGGATCTGCCGGAAGGCAGCCACACCTTTCCGCGCGACTGGGCGGCGCATCAGGTGGAGGCGACGGTCGACTTCGCCCGGGGGAACCCGCTGGTCAGCTGGTATCTCGGCGGGCTCAACTTCCAGGTGGAGCACCACCTGTTCCCGCGCGTGTGCCACCTGCACTACCCAGCGCTCGCGCGGATCGTCGAGGAGACCTGTCGGGAGCACGGGGTACGCTACCGCGCGAATGAGAGCGTGGGCGCGGCCTTGAAGAGCCACGTGAGCTGGCTCAAACGGATGGGGCGACCGACCATCGGGAGTGCAGCATGAGTGACGAGACATCAGAGAAGGTTCGCTTTGGGCGTGCGCAGAAGTTCCGGCTCTCTCCCAAGGGCAGCGAGGCCGCGGCGGCCTATGCGCTCATGATCGAGGGGGCCAAGGAAGGCACGGGGCGCGCCCAGTTCGACGCGGCCCGGGCTGCATGGGGGGGCCCCCTGGGACTCAGCTCCGAGGATGGGCTCTTCCTGGTGGAGTTCAGTGAAGGGGCCAGGACAGTCCCAGAGGCGGTGCGCAACCTCGATGGCTGCGGGACCACCGCGAAGGAAGTCAAAGCGGCCGTCGAGCGTCTGCTGCTGCTCGGCATGCTCGAGCCCGTGCCTGCACCGCCACCTCCTCCCGCCCCGCCTCCGCGCCGTTACTGGTAGTCCCCTCGATCCAGGGCACAGTCCCGCCCACCCGCTCACGCCACTGGCGGGGACTGGCTGGAGAAGCTGCGGCGGAGGATCTCCCTGAAGGGCACCCGGCAGGCGCGCAAGAGTGCGAGCAGCGTCGTCACGGCCCACGGAGAGGGCGTCACGAAGTAGCGCTGCGGCGTCAGCCCTGGGAAGGCCTCCTTCAGCTCACGGAGCCGGGTGAGGTACTCGATGCCCGAGAGCTGACGCTCCATCCACCGCACCTGGCGCGCCAGCACGGGCGAGCAGCCCTCGGTGTCCACGTCCACCAGCGGGCAGAACCCCAGCGAGAGCTGCTGGACACCCTCCCCTCTCAGGCGTGCGGAGAGCATCGCGACGGCCGAGTAGTACACACCCCACAGCCGTGTCCGCTCGAAGCGGATGAGGTTCAGCAGGTAGCCCTGGATGCGGCCGCCGTTGAAGTACGGGTCGAGCACCACGTAGCCGAAGACGCGAGCCTCGGCGCCCTGCCTGAGCACGAACATCCGTGTGAGCCCGTCGTCATCGAACGTGAGCGGGCGGTTGAGGAAGTGCATCTCGACCGGCACCGCGCTCCTTTGAAGGTAGCTCCGGGTGATGGCTTCGAGCCGCGCTCGTTCCTCGCCAGTCAGCCGTGACGGATGCACCTCGACCACGTCGAAGCCACCGCGCTCGGCCTTCTTGAGTGCTCCCCTCACTCTCGTGTGAACCTCCGCAGTAGGGTTGTCGAGCGTCAGCACCTTGTCCACCCCCATCCCGCTGACCCGGAACCGGCCGCCGCCGAGCCCCTTCACGAGCTCCGCGACGTCCCGGGGGACGTAGAAGAAGAGCGGACGCCGGCTGTGGCGGAGGAAGCGCTGGACCATCTCCGCCTGATCGTTGGCCGCGCACACCGGAGGGCCGAGCGTGAGCTCGAACCCGAAGGCGCGCTGGAACGCGACATAGCCGAACGAGGTCTCGAAATAGGCGAGCCCCGGCTGCAGCGTTGAATAGGAGATCGGATCCGAGCCATGGGCTCGTACCAGGTCGTGCCTCACGCCTCCAGGTTACGGTATTTTGAGGGCTCGCGGCCCGCGACCCGTTCGGGCAGCCCCATGGAGGAGTGGTGAACTGCCTCAAGGTCGGCGTCGTGGAGCTCCTGGCGCACTCGGTCACCACCCCGCTCCTGCGCCGCCGCATCATCGCGCCGGAGACGGCCTCGGTGATGCCTCAGGCGGTGGCAGTGTGGGCGGAGGAGCTTGGCTGCGAGGTACACTATGCCGTCTGGACAGCGCAGGAGGATCTCCGCCACCTCCTGCCCGAAGGTTTGGACGTCGTGTTCATCTCCGCGTTCAGCCGGGCCTCGTTCGTCGCGTACGCGCTCTCCCACCACCTGCGCGCAAGCGGCGCGGTGACGGTGCTGGGAGGTCCTCACGCCCAGTCCTTTGCGGAGCACGCCCGTGATCACTTCGACTACATCTGCCAGACCACGAACCGCGAGCTGATCGCGGACCTCCTCCAGGCTCCCGAACGGCAGGCACGGGGCCTCGTGCTGTGCGCCGCGGAGGGGCCCACGGCACTGCCGGGTGTCGCCCAGCGCTCGCGGTTCATCGACCACTGTCTCCAGAAAGGCACGAGCGTCTTCCGGATGGTGCCGATGCTCGGCAGCCTGGGCTGTCCTTACACGTGCAGCTTCTGCGTCGACGCACCTGTGAGGTGGCGGGGCATGCCCGTGGAGCCACTCATCGAGGATCTGCGCCACATCGAGCGCCGCTGGGGCGCCGATACGCTGGTCGGCTGGCATGACCCGAACTTCGGTGTCCGGTTCGACGAGTACCTGGGAGCCATCGAGTCCTCTGGGACGCGCCTGGTGCACTGCGCCAGCATGAGCCTGTCCCTGATGAGCGCGCCGAACGCCCGCCGCCTGGGCCGGGCTCGGTTTGGAGTGCTGGGCCCCGGCGTCGAGTCGTGGTTCGACTTCTCCGACAAGTCCGGGCGCGCGCGGCTCTTGGGAGAAGCCAAGGTCCGGCACGTCGCCGAGACCTTGAACGTCGTCCAGGCCCAGGTGCAGCACATCCAGACGAACATGATCATCGGCCTGGACAGCGATCGGGGAGAACTCCCCTGGGAGCTGACGAAGCGGCTCGTGGAGCTCTCGCCAGGCATCTATCCGACCTACTTCCTGGCGACGAACTTCTACAACGCGCCGCTTAGCCGGGAGCTGCATGCCGCGGGGCGGACCCTGGCCATGCCGTTCTCGCTGCTCGACACCAACTGTTTTGGCAACGTGCGGCCCCTGCACTATTCCCCCGTCGAGCTCTACGATCGCCTCATCGATCTCTACTCCTTCGCCTATTCGTGGCGGGCCGTCCTCCGCCGCACGCGCGTGACGCCCGGTGGCTGGGGGAAGCTGGTAAACTTTGGCCGCAGCGTCGATGAAGGGAGAGGCTTCATCGCCTTCCACAAGCGCACCCGCGCCCGGCTGGAGAGCGACCGGGAGCTGCGCACGTTCTACGAAGGCGAGCGCGAGGCACCGCCCACGTCCTTCATGGACGAGGTGAAGACCCAGCTGGGGCCTTACCAGGATCTGTTGCCCGAAGCGCTGCTCTCGCCCGAGCGCTATGCCGAGTCGTTCCGAGCCGCCGCTGAGGCCGCCGTGCAGACGATCCGCGCGCCCGCTGCAGGCTCGGTCCCCAAGGAGCGAGCAGCGTCCTAGAAGGAAAGCCCCTTTCATGCCTGGGGGTGGGGCATTCCCCATGGCCAACAGTTCGGAAATGTCGGGACTTTTTACGCTCAAAACCCCCGACATTTCCGAACAGTTGCCCACCGAGATGGTCCCGACCCGTGATGCAGGGATGAACCGTGGCATAGTGCTGCGCGATGAAGGGAGCAGAGCTCAAGACGACCGCGCGGGCCTTGCCTGGTACGGACCTCTCCCTGGACTCCGCTTCCGAGCCCTACTTCGAGCGCCTGTGCGAGTTGGCGGCGCGCGATCAGTGGAAGCTCGAGGAGCTTGGCTGGCACACCCTCGACGTGTCCTCGCTCCCGGAGCCGTTCCGGCAGACCGCGGCCGATGGCTTCGCTCAGCTCCAGTGGGGGGAGCGGACCGCTCAGCTCGCGGCGACGCGCCTCATCGAGCTCCTGCCCGAGGGGGCCGCGCGTGCGTTCGTCGTGACTCAGCGGACGGACGAGGCCCGTCACGTCGCCTTCTTCGAGCGGGTCATCGGTCTCCTCGGCTGCGAGGGGCGCGTGCGGCCCTCGGTCCAGCGGCTCATGCGCGAGGTGCAGGAGGCCGAGACACCCGAGGCACTGGTGCTCGGGATGCAGATCCTGATCGAGAGCATCGCGCACTCTTTGTTCCAGGAGGCATCACGCGTGGTGAACTCGATCGAGGCCGGAGAAGAGCTCGACGGCCCGCTCCGAGCGTTGAAGACCGTGATGGGCGAGTGGATGCCGCGGCTGCTGGGGCGAGACGAGAGCCGGCACATCGCCTTCGGGCTTCATTACCTGCGCCAGCGCATTCCACGGCTCGAGGGCCCGGAGCGCCACCAGCTCGAGGAGAAGGTCTCACTCTGGGGTGAGTGGGTGCTCGAGCAGGCCCGGGATCCAGACCTGGTGTACGGCATCGGCATCGATGGCGAGGCCGTCTGTGGGCAGCTGATCGAGGATCTGAACCTCCGCCTCGCGCAGGTCGGACTCGAGACGCGGATTGCACCGCTGAAGGCGGCGTGATGGACACCGAGCAATCCATCCAGGATCGGATCGGCTTCTTCGTGAAGCATGGCTACATCGATCGGCTGCCGACGCCCTGGCAGCTCAAGGTGGGCTGGCTGGCGATGCTGCCCGTCACCTTGAGCGAGAGCGATCGGGAGCGCGAGCGCAGCCGGAGCACGCTGATGGGCCAGGTGCCCATCCGAGTCCCGCTGCAGATCCTCTACAACCCGCGCCAGCTCATCACGGACACGGGCATCACCCAGCGCCCGGAGTCCATCGTGCGGCACGTGCTCAGCGTGTACCACGAGGACGCGTTCCTGGGTTACGACCTGCAGCTCTTGCAGTCCCACCCGGACGGCCTGGCGCTGCTGCGCGAGGAGGCGTCAAAGGTTGTCGAGGGGAAGACGCTCTGGGCGCCCTACCTTCGCAAGCTGGTGGGGTGGCCCGGCTACCACGAGGGCCTCATCCGGCTGGCGGAGGCCGCCGAGCGGTTCGAGTACCCGGATCCCTTGGATGTCGATCCGCGGTTCGCCTCGCTCGTGGGCTTCTCCGAGTTCTGCTGCACGATGCCCGACTGGCCCGCGAGCGGGTTCTACGGCTTCGATCTCGAGAGGATCGTCTCCCGGTGGAAGTGAGGCCTGGCGATCTGGCGGCCTGCGATCCGGAGTTCCAGCGGCGCCATGCCGGCTGGATCATGCGGGCCCTCCGCACCTGGTTCCGGGCGGACATCCAGGGGATGGAGAACCTGCCCGAGGGCCCCTTCGTCGGCGTCGGCAACCACAGCGGGGCGGTGCTGATTCCGGACACGCTGCTGTGGGTGGGCACCTACCACACGTCTGGGCGCAAGCCGCCGATGGTGACGCTCGCCCATGATGGGATGTTCGACGCGTACCCGCGGCGGCTCGCGAGCGCTCTGGCGAAGCTCGGCGCGGTGCGGGCTCGCCGGGAGATTGCAGCCGAGGCGCTTCGCCGTGGGTTCGCCGTGCAGGTGTACCCCGGAGGCGACCACGACGCGTGCCGGAGCTTCTTCCGGAGGAACGAGATCGTCTTCGCTGGCCGCAAGGGCTACGTCGAGCTGGCACGTGAGGCGGGCGTCCCGATCGTGCCCGTGGTGTCCGTGGGGGCCCATGAAGCCCTGGTGGTCCTCTGGGACGGGGTGTCGCTCGCGGAGCGGCTCGGGCTCGATCGGCGCTTCCGGCTGAAGGCTTTTCCGCTCTCCTGGAGCCTGCCGTGGGGGCTGTGGCTGGGCCCACTGCCAGGTTACGTGCCGCTGCCGGCGAAGATCAGCGTGCGGGTGCTACCGCCGATCTCAGCGGCGGGTGGGGACATCGACGCGATTGATGCCCGTGTGCGATCATCCATGCAGCGCACGGTGGACGAGCTGGCAAGGGGGAGACGCTTCCCATGGATCGGATGAAGGTCTTCAGGTTCGACGAGTCCCTGGACGTGAACACGGCGACCGAGAGCGAGCTCGGGGCGCGGCTGGAGCGGCTCTGGGACAAGGAGCCGGTGCTGCGGCCGAGGCCGGAGATGCACGACTACCAGCTCACCTATCCGCCGGCGGTCCAGATGGAGAAGCGGGAGGGATACCGGCGCACCCCGAGCGACGAGGAGTACCTGCGGGACGCGGTGGGCTCGTTCAGCGCGGCGGGCTACTACTTCCACTTCGGCTTCTGCAAGTACCGCTGCCGCTACTGCTTCCACTATGAGCTGCTGACGAAGCACAACGACGAGCTGATGGCGCGGTACGTGGGGGCGCTGTCGCTGGAGATGCGGCGTGTGCGCGAGCTAACGCCTCGGCTGAAGCCCGCGCTGTACTTTCTGGGGGGAGGAACTCCCACGGCCTTGCCGGTGCACCTGCTCGAGCGGTTCCTCCAGAGCCTGGTGTTTCACTTCGGCCCGCCACGCACCTCGATGAGCACGGTGGAGGCGAAGCCCGTCACCGCCTCGGACGACAAGCTCCGGGCGCTGGTGCAGGCGGGCTTCCGGCGCATCAACCTGGGTGTGCAGACGCTGGATCCGGAGCTCTATGCCTTCCACCACCAGAAGGAGGACGTGCACGTCGCCCTGGATGCGATCGAGCGGGCCCGGCAGGCCGGGTTCGAGTTCATCAACATCGACATCATGACCGGGCTGGAGCGGCAGACGCCCGAGTCATGGCAGAAGACGCTCGCCGAGATCGAGCGGCTGGCGACGAGCGGCGCGGTGGACAGCGTCTTCATCTACCCGTACCACGACGATCCGCGCAGCGGCACGTACGGCAAGCCCGGCGCGGTGCCCTCGTTCGTGCAGACGGCGCACAGCGACGCGCAGGCAAGAGCCCTCTTCACGCGGCTGGGTTGGAAGGAGCTGGGCGCACGGTTCTACCGGTCGCCCCGGCACATGCGGCGAGAGCTGCTGGAGCTGGCGAAGCTGCGGGTGAACCCAGCGTACGGCGAGGTGCTGTACCACGGGCTGGGAAACTCCAGCTTCTCGATCGGAGACCGGGCCACGTTCCTGAACCACCGGGACGTGCTGGACTACTGTGCGGCGGTGGAGAAAGGCGGGCTGGGCATCGCGTACTGGCGGACGCTGGATGACTCCCAGCGAGCGACGCGGGATGTGACGTTCGATCTGCTCTACAGCCCGTTCACGCGGGTTCGGTCCCGGGCGAAGAAGTACGGCGCGGAGACGATGGCCCACCACCGCCAGCAGTTGGAGCGGTGGGCGGAGCTGGGCCTGGGCGAAGAGAACCGGCTGCTGGGCACCTTCTCACTGACGCCGCTCGGCAAGCTGGTGCACCAGCAGCTGATCCCACAGCACTACCTGCTGGAGGATCGCCGCGCGCTGGACGAGGCCATGCAGCAGCGCCAGCAGGCGGGCCGCCGCTACCGCGGCTACTGACGCCGCTGCCTCGAGGCTCAGAGGTTGACCGAGCCGTCAGCCATCTGCGCCAGGCCCGGGTGCGTCGTCACGAGCAGCACCTGCGTCAGCGTGCCCAGGTGCTTCAGCATCCGCCCGATCAGCGGCAGCTTCACCTCGTCCATGCCGGCGAACGGGTGCTCCAGGATGAACGGGTACTTCACCCGCGTGCACACCTTCTCCACCAACACCATCCGCAGCGCCAGGTAGTACATGTCCAGGTCCCGCGGCGGGATCTCCCCCACCAGCAGCTGCTGACCCGGCACGAACACCGAGGCCCGGCCGTCCTTGTCCCACTCGACGCCCAGGTAGCGCCGGTCCGTCAGAGCGCTCAGGTACTGCGTGCAGCGATCCCGAAGCATCCCTCCCAGCGAGGTGATGTCCGTGGACAGCAGATCCGCCGCCAGCATCATCACCACCGGCGAGGGATCCTCCATCGGCCCCGAGGCCACGGCAGGCTCCCCAGGAGCGGCTCCAGGCGCCGCGGGCGCGGGCGTCCCCGCCTTCGCCAGCGCGATGGACTCCTTCGTCCGTGAGAGATCCCGCTCCACCTCGCGCAGATCCCGCACGAAGGAGCCCTTCTTCCCCACCTCGCCGCTGAGCTCCTCAATCTGGGCCTTGACCGAGTCGCGCTGCTCCCCCGCGGCCACGAAGTCCGGATCGGCCTCCATGGCCGCGAGCTGATCGCGCAGCTCGTTGAGCCGCTGCTCCAGCAGGCCCTTGCGCTCGAACACACCCGGGATGTCCTCGTGGCTCTCCACCTCGAGCAGCTTCATGGCCTTGCGTACGGGCGCGGCCTCGGCCTCGAACTCCTCGAGGATCTTCTTCTCGCGGGCGGAGAACATGCCCTCCTTGTTGCGGACGGTCGTGGTCTTCGACAGATCGTCCACGTACCGCAGCGCCAGCATCGCCGCCCACCCGAAGGCGGGGATGTCCAGCAGCGTCAGGTACCGCCAGTTCGAGTCCACCACCATGCCCAGGACGATGCCCGCCAGCAGGAACAGCGTGCCCGCGCCGAGCCCCACCCAGAAGAGGCGGTTCTTCTTCAGGGGCTCCACCGTGGCTGGAGCCGCCGCCGCATCCTGCTCGCGCTCCGTGGCCAGCCGGTTCAGCGCATCGTCCCGCCGGGCCACCACCTTCGTGTAGCGCTCCACCCGCGTCAGGATATCGGCCGGCAGCCCGAGCGATTCGGGCGTGGGCGCTGCGTTCCACGCGGCCTCCGCGTCCCGGATGGCCACCTTCACGCCGTCGGTGCTCTTCAGCTTCCGCTCCACCTCGAAGAGCTGCGAGTTGAGCCCATCCAGCTTGAACTGGACCTCCTCCACCTCGCGCGACTTCACCAGCTCCAGCTCCAGATCCTTGAGCTTGGCCTCTGCCGCGGGGATGTCCTCCGCGGGGGCCACCGCCTGGGTGCTGGCCAGGGCCGGCATGGACGGGTTGCTCGCCAGCCCATGCATGCCCGGGCTGCTCGCCACGCCCGGCAGCGAGGGCCGCTTCAGATCCGGCTTCGAGGTCCTCACCCTCGGACGGCGCGAGGGCAGGTGGCTCGGCATCAGGCAGAACACCTGCTCCCAGGCGTTGCGCGACGGCAGCCCCACCTGCGAGCGAAGGAACTGGCCGATCTCCGCTGACTCATTGGACAGCAGCTCCGGCGGCTGGCCCGCCGCCGTCTGCTTGTGCAGCGTCCCCGAGCCGCCCAGCTCCCGCAGCAGCCGGTACGTGAGGTTGTCCATGCCCAGCATGGTAAAGGCGGCCTTGCCGCGCTTCTCTCCCTGCGCCGAGAAGCTGGCATCTTCGCCACGCCCATCGGAGTACAGGAGCGCCAGGGCCAGCCCCGCCAGCGGGGTGATCTCGGCAGCGGGGGGCTTGAGGACGAGGAAGCTCGGCTTGAGCTGGAAGCGGCCCTGAGCCGAGAAACCCCGGACGTTCTGGACGGCGACCTCGAGGAAGTGCATGCGCGCCCCCATCCTACCGCACCAACGAAAAAAGGAGCGTCCGCGAACGGACACTCCTCTCTCGGTACCTCGGACACCCGGAAGGTCGCCCCCTCAGGGGGACCCGGGGAGCTAGCTCTTCTTGGCCACGGGGGCCGGAGCGTGCTCGTCGTGCGTGTCCACGCGGGACGCCTTGCCCTTGAGGTTGCGGAGGTAGAACAGGCGGTTGCGGTTCACGTTGCCGCGAGAGAGGACCTCGATCTTCTCGTAGCGGGGGCTGTGCAGCGGGAAGATGCGCTCCACGCCGACGCCGAAGGACACCTTGCGCACGGTGAAGCTGGAGCGGTTGTTGCCCTTCTTCTTGCGGATGACGATGCCCTCGAACGCCTGGACGCGCTCCTTCTCGCCCTCCTTCACCTTCCAATGAACCCGAACCGAGTCACCAGTCCGGAAGTCGACCAACTCCTTGCGGAGGTTCTTGGCCTCGACGTACTCGATGGCGCTGTGACGCATGACTGACTCCAGAAATCCAATGTGGTGCGAATGACCAGTAAGAGGGGGGCCTAGTAGCAGAGACGGGAGGGTCGGACAAGTCCGCAGATCGCCCGGTGTTTTTCCACCCCTGCCCCATCCCCGTCCAACCCGAGCGCTACAGCTCTTCCTCCCGCTTGCCCAGCAGCTTCTGGTCCGCTGGCCCGAGCTCCAGGCGGGCAAAGAGATCCGGCCGGCGCTCCCGGGTGAGCACCAGGGCCTTCCAGCGCCGCCACCGGGCAATCCGGGCGTGATCTCCGGACTGGAGCACCGCGGGCACCTCGGCGCCCCGGAAGACGGGAGGCCGCGTGTACTGG
>NZ_DASPHO010000628.1:0-4323 GCF_035629615.1 Hyalangium sp.
CTGCGAGTCAGCTCCAGCTCGAGGCCTTTGACTTTCTGGGACGGCAAGTGACCTCATGACCGGTGCGAGCTGTGGAAGACACCACCGTCACCGTTACCGCCACGGACGCCGCCGGTTGGGAGGCGGCGGGAATCGAACCCGCCGCCTGAGCTCAGACAGGGCCTAGCGCGGCACCGTCCCCGGCGCCGTGGACCGAGGCGCCAGTTCACTCACCGCGGCCAAGGAGTGCGCCGTGTACCAGGATAGCTGCTGGAAGGCTGCGGTCTGGGGCGATGGATCCTCCTGGCTGCCCGTGGGCTTGGGGGTGGGCTCTGGCAGGGGATCCCCAATGTCCGCGCACGGATCATAGGTCGGCTCGTCCGTGGAGCCCGTCTCCTGCCGCGGCACGGCCATCGGCGAAGGAGACGGCGGGGCTGTCGAGGGCTCCACCGAAGGCGCGGGCGGGGTCCCCCGCAGCTTCACGCGCTGGGTGTACACAGTCACCGGAGCCCGGCTGGCGTAGAACTGGGTGAAGGCCTGCTGCTGCGTCGCCCGTCCGCCCTTGAGCTGGAAGGTGAAGCTCCGCGTCTCCGTGTTCACCCCCATGGCGTTGTACGTGCCCGTGGAGGGGCACAGGCCCACGACGATGTGCGTGGAGGGTGGCAGCGCTGGCAGCGTCCCCGTGTCCGGGATGGTCTGCACCGGCGGCGCCGCGGGAGCGGGCCCCCCAGGCGTCGCGCGGTCATCCGCCGGGGTGGGCCTGGGCTCCATCAGCCTGCACCCAGCCGCGAACAGCGCCAGGACCGCGTACAACCACAGCTTGCTCTTCATGATGTCTCTCCTCGGGTGTGAACCTACGGTGATGCGTGTGAATCACTGGAACACGAGCACGGAGCGCACCCAGCTCTCCGGGGCGCTGCGCAACCACTCCTGGCGCACATCCCTCAGCGCGGGCGCGGCGGCCTGCCCAGCACGGATGCGCTCGTGGACGGCGAGGAAGAAGGGCCCAGCCTCCGCATCGGGGATGTCCACCGTCGCCGCGAGCACCGTGCGCGCGCCCGCCTCGATGAAGGCCGCGGGCAGGCTGAACGGCTCGTGGACCTGGAGCCCCGTATACGCCGCCCGGCACGCCGCCAGGGTGACCAGGGGGTAGCCCTCCAGCCGGTGCGCGCGCACCTCTGCCGCAGTGAGCGCGTACCGGCCGCCCGACTCCGGAGAGAGGACGATCAGCGACGCGTCCGAGACCGTCGGGTTGACCAGGCCATGGGCGTGGATCTCGATCTCCGTCGCCCGTGTCATCGCCTCCAGCACGCGGGCCGGAGTCGCGTCCGCCCCCGCGAGGACGTGGATGCCCGCACCCACGGGCTCCCACGCGCCCAGGCGCGGCAGCTCGAGCGCCGGAGGGGGCTCCACATCCTTCACGATCAGCCGCTGGGCAGGCGTGGCCGGTGGCAGGCTCCGCGACACAGGCAGGACCAGGTAGCTCCAGGCGATGTCATCCGGCAGCAGCCCCGAGCGGCCATGGAGCGGAGGCCGGGCCAGCACGCGCACCTGGGTGCAGGCACGCAGCGGCGCCGTGAGGGCCTCGGGGACGACTCCCCGCGCGTCCTCGCCGAGCGGCTGGCGGCGGCTCTCGTCGTAGTGCCCCTGCAGCTGACCGTCAGGGCCCAGGGCGACGACGAGCGTGCGCTCCCGGTCCACGGTGACGGCCAGCAGGCACTGCTTGGGGAGCGTGTCCCCCGCCTCCTCGGAGAAGAGCGCCAGCACCCGGGACCACTCGCCGGCCTTCCCGGCCGCGAGCATCAGCGAGGCGTAGCTGAGCGCCCGAGCCTCGCGTGCCTCGGCGTTCGTCGGGGGCAACGGGTTGGCCTCTTGGATCGAGCGCCGGAGCAGCGCCTCACCCCGGGCCCGGTCCTGCTCGATGAGGAACCGCCCCTCGATGTGCGAGGCCACCGCGAGGCGGCCTGGACTGAGCCTGCCCTCGCGGCGGAGGGTCTCCAGCCCCTCCACCAACCGCTGGTCCTGCTCGGGCTCCGGGCTCAGGCGAGAGAGCTCCGCCAGCGTCATCGCCCCCGAGAGCAGCTGAACGCCTCCACACTCCAGCGCCTCCCGCATGGCGGCGCGGGCCTCCGCGACCCGCATCTCCTCGAGCAGCGCCAGGGCGTCGTTGGCGCGCACGGTGTGACGGACCTCACAGTTTCCTGGCAGCCGCGCGAGGGACTCATCGAGCAGCGCCCGCGCCAGTCCCCCCTGTCCCTGGAGGCGCGCGATCTGCCCCATGAGCATCAGGCGGTCGATGTCCGTCCACCAGAAGCCCGCGCGGCGCATGAGGGGGAGGGCCTCTCTTACACTGCGCATGGCCTCAGGCAGGAGCCAGAGCTGGCGGTAGACCTCGTGCAGCCTCACCAAGAGGGTGCCGCAGCGGTAGGCGAGCGTCCCCCCCCGGCACTGCCTCGTCGCCGCGAGCAGGATCTGCTCGGCCTGGAGCAGCTCTCCGTTCGCCAGGGCCACCTTGGCGCGCTCGTGCTCGGCCAGCAGCATGAACCAGGGATCCCGGCTCTGCTGAGCCAGGCGTGCGTAGCCCTCCACGTCCTTGCTCACCTCCTGGGCGAACACCAGCGTCCCCAGGAGGATGTCCAGCTCTCCCGAGGCCCGTACCTTCTCGAGGTACGCAGGCATGCCTCCGGGCACGGACTGGTCCTGGAAGACGGAGGCGTAGAGCGCGGCCAGGGGAGCGCGGCGCTGGAAGTCCCGGGCCTCCGCCCAGCGGATGGCGTCGCGCAGCACGCTCCCGCCAAAGTGCGCATCCAGCGTCTCGGCCACGGGCCACAGCTCCTGAAGCCGCTGCCTGTCTGGCGCGGCGCGAATGGCGTCGTACAGATAGAGGCGGTAGAGATCAGGCTTCGCCCGGAGCTCCTCGGCGGAGACGGTGCCCCTCTTCAGGACGAGCGCGGCCCCGGCCCGATTCGCCTCCTCCCAGCCCTGCTGCTCGGCGCGAACCCGCTCCCGCATGCCCCCGGCGCGGGTGCGCGCCTCGTCCGCCCAGCCGGGCTCTCCCAGCACCGCCACGGCATCGAACGCCTCGGCGGACAGGCTCCACAGCTCCAGATCCCTCAGCGCCAGTCCACGGTTCCACAGTGCCTGCGCCGATCGCGGCTGCTGCAGGAGCACCTTCTCCAGCAGCGCGATCGCGTCCGCGGCATCCCCCTCTGACAGCGCGATCACGGCCCGGTCATTGAGCACCTCGGGCGAGTCCACTGCCCGCTCCAGGTAGGAGGCCGCGAGCTCCGGTGCACCTTGCGTCAGGTATGCGGCGGCCAGCCCGCGCAGATCTCCCTTTGCCTCCAGCCGCGCCAGTACCTCCAACGGCGCACCCGAGGCCCCTCCCCCACTCCCCCTCACCGTGGCGTGATAGGGGCGATGACGGTCCGCCGCCGGGTGACTCAGCCGGGCCTCGATGGAGCGGGCTTGCCCTGACGAGAGCCACGAGGCCTCCTCCTCACTGGAGCTTGCCCGCACGCTCAGGAGCCCCAGGATGGCCACCACGACTGCCAGTCCTGCCACCGGCAGTCCCACGGCCAGAAGCCGCACGCTTCCCCCTGTCCTCTTCCCCTTCAAGCCAGGCTCCCCTAGCGCTGAGTTGCCCCCATGCATGCCCCCCCAACGGAGGCACCCGCGGATCTTCCCGGAGCACACGCTACAACTCCCGGTGCGGGCGTCCAGGCAACCGAGCCCCCCGCAGCGAGCAGCCCGTCGAGCAGTGCGTGGGGAGACTGCCTACCTTTGCGCCAATGCTTCGAGCCTTGCTGGCACGATGGAAGAGTTCGCTGCGCCTGTTCCGGCCGGCCCAGGTGAACGCTCAGCGCGCGAAGATCTCCGTGGCGGAGCTGGGCCACCGCTATGCGAACAAGGTGGTGGCCCTCAAGAACGTGAACCTCAACATCCGCTCGGGCGAGTTCGTCTGCCTGCTCGGGCCCTCGGGCTGCGGCAAGTCCACCCTGCTCTATGCCCTGGCCGGCCATGTGAAGCCCACCGGCGGCAGCGTCGCCATCGACGGGAAGTCCATCTCCGGCCCGGGGCCCAATCGCCTCCTCATGTTCCAGGAGGCCGCGCTCTTCCCGTGGATGACGGTGCTGGGCAACCTGAAGTTCGCCCTGGCCGCTCGCGGTGTGCCCCGCGCAGAGCGCGAGCCACGCGCCCGTGAGTTCATCCGCCTCGTGCAGCTCTCCGGCTTCGAGAACACGCTGCCCCACCAGCTCTCCGGCGGCATGAAGATGCGCGCCAGCCTGGCCCGCGCGCTCGCGGTGGACTCATCGGTGCTCCTCATGGACGAGCCCTTCGGCT
>NZ_DASPHO010000629.1:0-14379 GCF_035629615.1 Hyalangium sp.
CATGCCTCGCGATGTCTCCTTCTTCGATCAGCTCGGCCGGCTCCTCGCCATGGAGCGAGACGCCGAGCGCGCCCGCTCCGCTTCCCTCGCCCAGAGCATGACCCTGCGCGAGCGCGCCGAGCACGGCCTCTCCGTCCTCGATCTGGAGACCCTCGAGGAAGAAGTGGGCCTGGGCGGACGCATCCTCCTCACGCTCGCCCGCGCCGATCGCGCCCGCTTCCCCTCCCCGCTCAACAACGGCGACCTCGTGGCCGTCCTGCCGCGCCGCGCCGAGGTGAAGGAGCCCGCGCGCGCCCTCGTCTCGCGCGCCACCCGCACCCGCATCCAGCTGGCCTTCGATCGCTCCCCGCCCCCCTTCGTCCACGAGGGCCTGCTGCGCCTGGACGTCGTCCCCAACGACGTGACGTACGAGCGCGTGCGCGCCGGGCTCGAGCGCGTGAAGGCCCTGGACAAGGGCGCCGAGCGCCGCAAGCGGGAGGTGCTCCTCGGCAATGAGCCGCCGCGCTTCGACAAGCCCAAGGAGCTCGAGCCCACCCGCCCCCTCAACCCCGAGCAGACCGACGCCGTCGCACGCGCGCTGGCCGCCGAGGACTTCTTCCTCGTCCACGGTCCCCCGGGCACCGGCAAGAGCACTGTGCTCGCGGAGATCGCCACCCAGGCCGTGGCGCGCGGAGAGCGCCTGCTGTGCACCGCCGCCAGCAACGCCGCCGTGGACCACCTGCTGGAGCTGTGCCTGGACAAGGGCCTGCGCGGCATCCGCGTGGGCCACCCGGCACGCGTCGCTCCCCGGCTCCAGCAGCACACGCTGGACATCGTCGTGGAGGAGCACCCCGACCGCATCCTCTCACGCGAGCTCTTCGACGAGGCCTTCGATCTGTTCGGCTACTCGCGACGCCAGCGCACCCAGGGCCGCAGCCGCGAGCGCTTCTCCAACGCCCGCTCCTCCGCCTCCGAGGCCAAGGGGCTCATGGACGAGGCCCGTGCCCTGGAGCGCAAGGCCGTGCGAGCCGTACTCGAGCGCGCCCAGGTGGTCTGCGTCACCCTGGCCAGCCTGCAGTCCGGCCTGCTCTCCCACGAGTCGTTCGATCTCGCCCTCATCGACGAGGCCACCCAGGCCACCGAGCCCCTCACGCTCCTCGGCTTCCTGCGCGCCCCCAAGGTGGTGCTCGCCGGAGACCCCAAGCAGCTCCCCCCCACCCTCCTCTCCCAGGAGGCGGCGAAGGCCGGCCTGGCCGTCAGCCTCTTCGAGCGCCTGCTCCAGGACCACGGCGAGGGCGTGAAGCGCATGCTGCGCGAGCAGTACCGGATGAACGCACGCATCATGGAGTTCCCCTCGCACGAGATGTACGGCGGCGAGCTGCGCGCCCACCCCAGCGTGGCGGAGCGCACCCTCGCGGACGTGCTGACCCCAGGCGCCCACGCCCAGGTCGATGCCCCTCCCGTCCTCTTCCTCGACACCGCCGGCAAGGGCTTCGAGGAGCAAGTCGAAGAGAGCACCCAGAGCCTCTACAACCCCGGCGAGGCGGACCTCATCCTCGCGCGGGTGAAGGCGCTGCTGGCCGCGGGACTGGCTCCACGCGAGCTGGCCGTCATCACTCCTTATAGTGCGCAGGCCTTCCAGCTCCGCGAGCGCGTGGAGGCCCTCTCCCCAGACGTCGAGGTGGACACCGTGGACGCCTTCCAGGGCCGCGAGAAGGACGCCATCCTCGTCACCCTCACCCGCTCCAACTCCGAAGGGCACCTCGGCTTCCTCACGGACCTGCGCCGGATGAACGTGGCCCTCACCCGCGCCCGGCGGCACCTCTTCGTTGTGGGCGACTCGGCCACCCTCAGCGGCCACGCCTTCTACTCACGCTTCATCGAGCGCACCCAGGCCGAGCAGGGCTACCGCTCCGCCTGGGAATGGCCCGAGCCCTGACCCAGGTACGCAGAAGGCGCACCCGCGCCAGCACCGCGCAAGAAGTGCGGGGTTGCGCAAAACGGCACACAGTTCGTGGCAGCGTGCCCTGGCGGGTCACCCGCGGCATGTCAGCGCAGCCCTGATTTCAGGCCCTTGGCGCTACCCCTGGCTCGGCACGGCGAATGCTTGCCTGCTCACCCAGGAGGTGCCCCATGGCCTATGTACGCCCCGTGGTGACGAAGGAAGAGAACATCTGGGTGCTGCGGCTCCAGAACACGAATGGCAAGACCCAGGAATACCGCTGCGCCACGGAGAACCAGGCGAAGCAGCTCGCGATGGTGCTCGCGCGCCCCGAGCAGGAGGCCCCCGCGGCTCGCACCGCGTAGACCTCTGACAGGCCCTCTCCGGAAGGGCGATTGACACGCGGTGGAGGTTCTCTCCGCCGCCCGAACAGAGTAAGCGGGGCCCCAGGAGACCTGCGTGGCCCCATCTTTCGAGTCCTTCACCGTCCTCTCCCAGGCTGTCGCTGTGCACGTGCGCCAGCGCAACCCGAAGGGCACCCCGGCCGTCCTGTTCCTCCACGGCTGGCTGGACCACTCGCACACCTTCGATTGGGTGCTGGAGCACCTGCCGGACGCGTGGAACCTCGTGCTGCTGGACTTCCGCGGCATGGGACGCAGCGAGCATGCGCCCCTGGGAGCTCATTACTCCTTCCCGGACTACCTCCTCGACGTGGAGGCCATCCTCGACGATCTCAAGCTGAGTGAGGTGCACCTGGTAGGGCACTCGCTCGGCGGCACCGTCGGCACGGCCTACGCCGCCGCCCGCCCCGCGCGAGTGAAGAGCATCACCTTGATCGAGAGCCTGGGTCCCTCCGGTGGAGCTCCGGAGAGAGCCTTGGAGCGCCTGCAGGGCTTCCTGGATGACGCACTCCGCCCGCCCCACCGCAAGCGCTACAAGACCATGGAGGAGGCCGCGACACGGCTGCGGGAGAACAACCCCACGCTGACGGAGGCCGCCTCGCTCCACCTCGCCAGGTACGGCACAGAGTCCTACGAGGGCGGCCACGCCTTCCGCTTCGATCCGCGGCACCGGCGCCGCTTCGGCCATGCGTGGGACGAGGCCCAGTGGCTTGCCATCTCCTCCGCCGTCACCTGCCCGGTGCAGCTGATCCACGGCAGCCAGGGGTTCACGATGGACGAGGTTCCGGCCGGCCCCCGCATGGCCGCCTTGCGCATCTCCAAGCCCCTCACCCTCTCCGGTGGACACCATGTCCACATGGAGCAGCCCGAGGCCGTCGCCCGGGCCCTCGCGCACTTCATCCGCTGACACCTCGGTCTGCGAGCCTGGGTAGGGAAAAGTCCTAGATCGCGGCACCTCGGTGGGGAAAAGCCTTTCACCCCTGAGGGCAAGACGATTCCCTCCCTGATCCACCCACCCCCTGTAAGTCATTGATTTCCTGAGGGCCCTTCCGGTTCCACGGGGTTGGTACGCCCTTTGGAGAGACCCCCAGCTCGTGGAGCACGGCATGCGGGCAAGGACAAGGGCGGGAGCAACAATGAGGCAGGGGTGGGGCTGGGGACGGGTCCTCGGACTGACGATGCTGGCGGCCATGGCGGCGGCGTGCCACGAGCCGGGGCACACCCGCTCAGTGCAGGCCGCTGCGGTCGTGGACAAGGAGCAGCTCGACTTCGGCGAGGTGCCCGTCGGCGAGTGGCGGGAACGGGAGGTGCTGATCCGGAATGTCGGCTACGTGCCGTTCTCAGCGCTGGAGGCGCTGGCCCTGGGCAGCAACCCCTCGTACCAGGTGGAGCTGGTGGACGGAGGCCGGGTGCTGCCGGGCGAGGCCAAGGTGGTGAAGGTGCGCTTCCACCCGCTGCACGAGGGGCTCAGCGAGGAGCAGCTCCGCGTGGCGACGGACGCCAACACCGGCCGCGAGCACACTGTCTCCGTGCGAGGCCAGGGCGCGCCGACACCCATCCAGATCGATCCGCCCCTGCTCGACTTCGAGACGCTCGAGGTGGACAGCGATCGCACGCTGACGCTCACGGTGACCAACCCGGTGGATCTGCCGCTCACGGTGAAGGTGGGCGGAGCTGATGCCGACCCCTTCTCGACGGATGTCGTCACCATTCCGCCCTTCAGCACGCAGCAGGTGCGCGCGAAGTACCTGCCGCGCGCGCTGGGGCAGATGGGAGCCCAGGTGGAGGTGCGCTCCTGCGAGGGGTGCACGCCGTCCACTGCGAAGCTGGCGGGCAGCTCGGTGGCGAGCGCCTTCGTCTTCGAGCCGACGCCCGTTCCCTTCGCGCCCATCCCCGTACACGAGCGCACGGAGACGCTCGCGCGGGTGCGCAACATCACCTGGCGGCCCGTGACGATCGCCAGCCTGGCCACGTCGGACTACGCCTTCTCTCCGATCACCAACCTGTCAGGCGAGCAGGTGGAGCCGGGCCAGGCGGTGGAGCTGAAGATGCAGTTCGCCGCGCGCCGCTCGGGCCCGACGATGGCGGACCTCATGGTGCACTACGAGTCGGACAAGCCGCGCCAGTCCCAGGTGATGCTGGACGCGCGGGGCGGACAGCCCACGCTCGCGGTGGCGCCGGCGGCGCTCGACTTCGGTGAGCTGCCCGCGGGCGGCAAGGTGGCGCAGGTCATCCGCATCTCCAACGGCGGCAGCAACGGGAACCTGATCTTCCTGGGCGTGCGCGGAGAGGGGGCCTCAGCGCACTTCGGAGTGGACGTGCCCAGGCGGGGCGCCCAGGCCTACGGGTGGAAGGGCGGCACCTGGCCTTCGCTCCAGGCGGACTCGCTGCCGATTGCCCCTGGCAACGACTTCATCGAGCTCACCGTCTACTTCGAGCCGCAGGATGAGGGCAGCCACCAGGCCACGCTCACGCTGATCTCGAGCGATCCGTTCACGCCGGAGCGCTCCATCGTCCTCACCGGGCGGGCTCGGGCGAGCGGCCCGTGCATCTACGAGCTGCGGCCTCAGCCGGCGCTCGTCTTCGGCAACGTTCCGCCGGGCCGGGGCGCGGTGCTGGGCATCTACATGCGCAACCCGGGCCGGGCCGAGTGCGCGGTGAAGAACATCCACATCTCCAAGGATGCGGGCGGGGCCTTCTTCATGCCCGGTGGTCCGCTCACGGGCGGCGTCCTGCCCTATGACACCTCCTTCAGCACGATGGTGGCCTTCCGGCCGCCCGCCGAGGGCTCCTACGAGGGCGAGCTGCAGATGACGGTGAACAACCCGAGCTACCCCACGGTGACGCTGCCGCTGAGGGGCCTCTCCCACGCGACGTGCCTGGTGGCCGCACCGCCCTACGTGGACTTCGGGCCCATCCGCTACGACTGCGCGACGGAGGCTCGCCGCACGCTCATCTCCAACCAGTGTCCCTATCCGGTGACGGTGGACAGCACGCGGATCGGCACGGGGACGAGCGACCAGTTCCAGCTCACCACGCCGCTGGACATTCCTCGCACGCTGGCGCCAGGCGCGGGCTTCGAGCTGGAGGTGACGTACGCGCGAAACGTGCACGGCCAGCACTACAGCCCGCTCTTCGTGCGCGCCAACAACGAGCCGAACCCGCTCCTTGTCCCGCTGCTGGCGGAGACGAACCATGAGGGCATCCAGCTCGACAAGTTCGTTCAGGGCACGGACAGCCAGCTCGACGTGCTCTTCGTCGTCGCCAACACCACCACCATGGAGACCTTCCAGCAGCGGCTGCGCGCGGCCCTGCCCGGGTGGATGGAGCATGCCCGGAAGGAGGGGGTGGATCTGCGCGTGGGTGTCACCACCACGGGCCTCGTCACCCGCGCGCAGTGCAGCGGGGGCACGCAGGGCGCTGAGGGCGGACGCCTCGTGCCGGTGGATGGGAGCCGGGCGCGCGTGGTGAGCAGCTCGGCGCCGGGGGCCGAGGCGGCGCTCCAGGCCAACGTGGGAGTCGGCCTCTGCCACAACCTGGTCCAGGGACTGGAGACGATCCGGCAGGCGCTCTCCTCACCTCTGGTGGATGGGCAGGACGATCCGCGCACGCCGCAGCCCAATGACGGCAACGCGGGCTTCGTGCGGCCCGCAGCCCGGCTGGCGGTGGTGGTCGTCTCCGACGAGGATGACCACTCGGGGTTCGCGACGAGCAGCTACATCCAGTTCCTCCAGTCCATCAAGGGTCCTGGAATGGCCCACCGCTCCCAGCTCTACGCGCTGGTGCCCACGGATGGGCGCTGCAGCACGGCGGGCGACTCGGCGCCTCGCTTCTTCGAGGTGGCCCGGGCCACGGGCGGCGCGGTGGACTCGGTGTGCCAGAGCGACTACCAGCCTTTCCTGGCCCAGCTCATCCGCCGCGCTGGAGATCCCCAGGCGGACTTCCCGCTCACCGCGACGCCCGCTGGCACCGCCGAGCTGACGGTCCAGGTCCAGGGCCAGACGGTGGACTCGTCCTCCTGGCGGTACGACGCCGCGCGCAACGTCCTCATCTTCGAGCCTGCGGCGGTGCCCAGAACAGGGGAGAACATCCTGATTCGCTACCGGAGCGTCTGCCAGGCCCCACCGCCGGCTCCGTGAGGGCCTGCGGGAGGAGCGTGGCTCGGGAGTCACTTCGATGCGCCGAAGAACCCTACGCGGTAGCCGGCCGCACGAAGTGCGGAGGTGGCACGTGAGTTGAGAATGAGCAGGACTATCAAGCCTACGAGCGGCACGAACATGAAAAGGACCATCGGGAGCTTCACAGTCATTGGCATCCTCAAGCCCGTGACGATTTGGATGACCCCGAGGAATCCGAGCCCGAACGCCAATCCGCCGAGGGGAACCGCGATGGAGCCCACCGCAGTGATCAGCACCATCGTAGCGAGATAGACCAAGATTGCTTTGATGATCAGCTTCTGGCCGCTCGCGAGTTGCTCCATGTCGAGTTCCGGCGCCGGCGCTCGAGCGACAGGAACTCCAGGTGGTTCAGACGAATGAGCCGTGTGCATGAGGATCCCTTTGCTGGAATGGGCTGCCCGAGAGGCTCGCCGTCAAGGTCACTTCCACGGGCCCGAACTGGGCCCGCATTGAGGAGAGCCGGTGACCCGGAGAACCATTCAGAGAATCTGCGGATTACTTCTTCTGCACTTCTTGAGGGGTGGGCGTGAGTGCGCGCAGCGGGGCATCCCGGCCCAGCACGATGAAGGGTGCCCAATAGTGAGGATGGGGCTGTGTGGCACGCAGCGAGCGCATGGCCTCGCGCAAGGCGGTGGCTCGGCCCTGCCCAGCCAGCAGGTTGCGGTAGTAGGCCTCCATCAGCGTCCGCGTCGTCTCGTCATTCACTTTCCACAGGCTCATCACCACCGTCTCCGCTCCCGCCACGACGAAGGCGCGCCGCAGCCCGTAGACACCCTGGCCGAGTTTGATGTCGCCTCGGCCGGTGTCGCAGGCGGACAGGACGACCAGCTGGGTGCCCCACAGGTTGAGGCCGGCCAGTTCCAGGGCCGTCGCCAGCGCGCTGTCGGGCTGGGACTGGGGAGCGCTGGAGGTGGAAGGCGTCAGTGCGCTCGCCCCAGCGAAGAGGAGACCGGAGCGCAGCAGGGGATCCGGTGGGCGCGAGGCGAGAGGCTCCTCGCCCAGCGCACCGAAGTGGCCGACGGCGCGGGAGCGTGTGGGAGCGGGGGCGTCATCCAAGAAGACACCGTGGGTGGCCAAGTGGAGGATGCTGGGCGTAGGCAGGTGCAACAGCCGCTCCTTGGTGGCCTCCGGGCCCAGGAAGAGCTGAGCCTGGGGAAGCAGGCGCTGGATGGCCTCGGCCTCCTGGCGGGTGCCTGGCAATGGGACGGGGTTCCAGGCTCGGTGCGTCGGGCCCCCGCGCAGCGCAGAGAAGAAGCGCTCGATGGAGGGGGAGCGCTCGGCCCGCGCTGACGCGTCCCCCAGATACGGAACGGGTGCTTGGAGCGAGGCACTGAAGTCCGGGTCGGCGAGGACGACCACGGAGGCAGCGGGGAGCGTCTTCTGGGGGCGAGGTAGCAGGTCCTTGCCGGAGGTGAGATAGGTGAAGTCGAAGGTCTCCACGAGGAATCGACGGCCATCGTGCAGGGCAGCGAAGGGAACCAGGGCCAGCTGACCATCCGGCGAGAGAAAGAGGCGGCGGGTCTTCCCCACCAGCGGCTGCAGGGGTTGGAAAGCGAGTTGGTAGAGAGCCTGGGCCTGGGATTGGAAGGCGGCATCTTTGTTGGCCAGCGCGTCTCGCAGGCGCCAAGCGGCTAAGTCAATGGACTCGGCGGGTCCCAGATCGCGGGTGCGAATGGTTGCGTCCGGCAAGAGTACCAGCGCCAGGTAGCGGAGCTGGGGCTCGGGCGCTCCGGGTTTGGGCACGAGGGGGCGGTCCTCATAGGTGATGAACTCGACGAGGGCACCGTCCTTGGGCAGGGCTGCGGCAACACGGCCGACAATGTCCGCGGGAGCCGGCAACGCGGCCAGTGCGCGCAAGGGGGCAGAGCGCCTGGCCAGGGTGGCTTCGAGTGCATTACCCTGATCGGCAAGCTCTTTGAGGCGTTGTTGGTAGACTGTGGGTGGCAGCGAACCAGGGCCTTGAAGCGACAACTGGGCCAGTCGGGTGCGCAGCCCGCGCAACCGCTCGAAGGTGTCGCGCTCCTCAGTGCCCAGGCTCCGGTAGACAGCACGAGAGATGTTGGCCGTCTCCTCGACGGAGCGGCCTTTGAGGAGGAGCGCGGCGCTGAGGGCTAAGCGTCTCACGCTAGCGTTGTCCGGATGCTCGCGCAGCAGCGAGTAGAGAAGTTCCTCGTTGGTGCGCAGAAGTTGGAGGAAGCTGGCCAGGCGCGCTTCGGAGAAGTCGAGCGCCTCCTGGCGCAGTCGCTGCTCGGAGATGGCGAAGGCTCGCGTGAAGAGTGGGAGGGCCGAGCCGAGGCGATGCTGGGCCAGCCTGAGTAATGCGAGGTTGTTGAGCGATTGGGCGACGTGGGGATGGTTCTTGCCGAGGGCCGCTTCCGAAATGGCGCGCGCGCGCTTGTAGAGCGGCTCGGCCCGGCCATACAGCCCCTGGGCCAAGTAGAGGGTGGCGAGGTTGTGGAGCGATAGGGCGACGTGGGGATGGTTGTTGCCGAGGGCCACTTCCCGAATGGTGAGCGCGCGCTCGAAGATCGGCTCGGCCTGGCCGTACAACCCCTGGGCCTGGTAGAGGGCAGCGAGGTTGTTGAGTGACTCGGCGACGTTGGGATGGTTGTTGCCGAGGGCCGCTTCCGAAATGGCGAGTGCGCGGACGTAGAGTGGCTCGGCTCGGCCGTACAACCCCTGCTCCTGGTAGAGGAGGGCGAGGTTGTAGAGCGACTCGGCGATCTGGGGATGGTTCTTGCCGAGGACCACTTCCCGAATGGCGATCGCACGCTCGAAGAGCAGCTCGGCCCGGCCGTACAACCCCTGGGCCCAGTAAAGGGCGCCTAGGTTGTTGAGCGACTCGGCGACGGTGGGATGGTTCTTGGTGAAGGCCGCTTCTCGAAGGGCGAGTGCGCGGACATAGAGTGGCTCGGCCCGGCCGTACAACCCTTGGCCGTCGTAGAGGGCGGCGAGGTTGTTAAGCGAGGTGGCGACGTCGGGATGGTTGTTGCCGAGGGCCGCTTCTCGAAGGGCGAGCACGCGCTTGAAGAGCGGCTCGGCCCGGCCGTACAACCCCTGTTTCGCGTAGAGGGCGGCGAGACTGTTAAGCGAGGCGGCGACGTCGGGATGGTTCTTGTCGAAAGCCGCTTCCGAAATGGCGCGCGCGCGCTTGTAGAGTGGCTCGGCCCGGCCGTACAACCCCTGCTCCTGGTAGAGGTCGGCAAGGTGGTTGAGCGAGGTGGCGACGGTGGGATGGTTGTTGCCGAGGGCCACTTCCGAAATGGCGAGCGCGCGCTCAAAGAGCGGCTCGGCTTGGCCGTACAACCCCTGGGCCGCGTAGAGGGCGGCGAGGCCGAGGAGCGATTGGGCGACGTGGGGATGGTTCTTACCAAGGGCCGCTTCGAGAATGGCGAGCGCGCGCTCGAAGAGCGGCTCGGCCCGGTCGTATAACCCCTGGGCTTGGTAGAGGATGGCGAGGTTGAGGAGCGAGGTGGCGACGGTGGGATGGTTGTTGCCGAGGGCCGCTTCCCGAAGGGTGAGCGCGCGCTTGTAGAGCGGCTCGGCCCGGCCGTACAACCCCTGCTCGTGGTAGAGGGCGGCGAGGTTGTTGAGTGAGGCGGCGACGGTGGGATGGTTGTTGCCGAGGGCCGCTTCCGAAATGGCGAGTGCGCGGACGTAGAGCGGCTCGGCCCGGCCGTACAACCCCTGGGCCGCGTAGAGGAGAGCGAGGTTGTGGAGCGAATCGGCGACGGTGGGATGGTTCTTGCCGAGGGCCGACTCCCGAAGAGCGTGCGTGCGTTGAAGCAGTGGCTCGGCTCGCTCAAAGTCCCCCTGAAGCTGGCGCAAATGGCCGAGCAGGTTCAGACAGTTGGCGACTGCTGGATGCGTGCCTCCAAGCACCGCCTCCCGCAGCACGAGCGCATGTTCGCCCAGCGTCACAGCCTCGGCGTACTTGCCCGCCTGGTAGAGCGCTATCGCCTTGTCATATGCCTTCTGCGCCTCCTGCAACCGCGCGTCCGGTGACTCCTCCCCGGCCGCCGCTCCTGCCGCACAACACACGACGACCACCCCGATCCACCCAAGAACCAGCCGCATGTCTCCCTCTTGGGCCCAAAAAACGGCCATTGCAAACCCTGATTCCTCTGTCCAGAGAGCCAGTGGCCCGGAAAATCATTCAGGAAAATCCGTAAGAGTTCGCCGCGCCCCGTCCTGGTTCGGAGTTGACCCGGCCAGGAGGACTGACAGGAGAGGCCGTCAGTCCTGGCTCTTGGGGAGCGTGACGGTGCATCAGTAGGGCGCGGTACACCACGTTGCGCAGATCGCGTACGTTGCCTGACCAAGGATAGGAGAGATGGAGGCCCTGTTGAGGGTGGCAAGAACTGCGCGAGGGAAAGCTCCTCTCGGTCCTCGACGACTGGTCCCCCGAGGCAATCACCCTCTCCCTCGTCTACCTCCAGCGGAAGCACCTGCCGCGGCGAGTCCGCGTCCTCATCGACTTCATGACGGAGCACTTCCGCAAGCTGTTCCAAGGCAGCGCGGCAGACAGGCAGGGTGGAATGGCCCCTCGCTGAAGCGCATCAGCGAATGACCCATCTCGAATCGTTTGGTATTCTCCGGCCATGTCGACTCCGCTGAAAGTCATCCTGGGCCTCGCCGCCGGGATGCTGGTTGGGAGCAGTGTGCTCAGTCTCACCGCCTACGCTGTGCCGAGCCCCGGGGGTAAGTCGGACAAGTCCTCGACACCGCGTACATCGATGGCCCTGGTGCCGGTCGTGGTGGCGGTGCGCGATCTATCGCCTGGCGAGACGGTGCCGTATGAAGCGATGGCAAAGCGAGACCTGCCCGAGATGATCGTCACCTCGTCAATGGTCAAGCCTGACACGGCCACCTATATCAAGGATCAGAGGCTCGTTGTTCCCGTCAGTAAGGGCGACCCGCTGTACTGGGGGTGGTTCTCGTCGACAATGAGCGAGCTGAAAATGGACTCGCCGACGCTGGACGTCAAGGTCTGGGAGGCGTGCGATGACGCGCTGGCCGCCAGCCCTGGCACGTCCCGGCGCGAACGCACGGGTGCCGACATCCGCGCTCGCCTCGTGCGCGAGGCGGGCGCGCAGGGCCAGACGAAGCCTTCGCTCGCGACCGTGCTTGTGCTGGCTCGGGACGTCAAGGCGGGGCAGGTGCTCACGAACAAAGACCTGAAGCAGGTCTCGCTGCATGCCGAGCACACCATCAACTCGGCGGTGCCAGTGACCGATCGCAAGCTGGTGGTGGGCCGCCGCCTCAGCAAGGTTTTGCAGGCAGGAGACCCTCTGCTCTGGGCCGCGTTCGCGGATAACACAGCCACGGATGAGTGCTTCAAGACGCTCCAGCCGAAGGTGAAAGCCGCTGGAGTCGCGGCGCGGGACGCCGAGATCGCCCGCTTCCAGAAGCAGTCGGGGGCTGCGCTGCCCAAGCCCGAGCGCGCACCCGTCCCAAAAGTGGATGCGAAGGGCCATGCCGACATTTTAATGGTCACGGCCGATGTCCCCGAGGGAGCAGTGCTCGACGAGTCGATGCTCAAGGCTCGCAGGTTCCCCGATGCCCTGGTGACCGCGAGCCTCATCCCAGCCGAGCAACTGCGCGACATCGTCGGTGCGCGGACGCTGGTTCCACTCCAGGCGAAGGACCCGCTGATGTGGCAGATGCTCGACGATGCAGCGCGGCCGCGGCAGGAGGGCAGCTGCGTCCTGGCTGCGGCAGCGGCGCTGAACACGGCGCGCGAGCAGGCCACACGCGAAGGCACCGCCGCGTTTGTGCGCGGCAAGGAGTCCCACTGATGCGACGGCTCATGTTCCTTGCCTCTCTCTGTCTGCTGGCGTCGGCATGCGCCGAGGCGCGCGCCGCCGAGCCCGCCGAGAGAAAGTACGAGCAAGTCCTGGTCGCCACCCGCGACCTGCCCGCGGGCTCGATCGTTACGTACGACAACATGGGGGTAAAAGAACTCCCGGAGGGCTATTTGAGTTCGTCGGTGGTCAGGGAAGGCAACGCCGCCTTCATCAAGGACCAGAAGGTGCTGTTGCCCGTTCTCAAGGGTGACCTGGTGCTTTGGTCGTTCTTCACATTAAGCCCCATCCAGAACGAGGTACTCGGGCACTGCCCAAAGCCCGAGGGCAACGACGCCTCTGCCGAGGAGCAGGTGGCGCGCGCGCGGCAGACCCTCTTGTCCCGCGGGCGCTGAGGCCGACAGCTCGGAATCGTAACTCGTCGCCGTGCCCCGTCTGGACACGGCGACCGAGTTTGAGCTGACGGGTGTGAGCGGCGGGAGCCGTCGTCGGGGGTTTTGAAAAGTCCCGACGTTTCCGAACAGGTGCGCGCCTGGCAGCCGGGGTGGAGGGCTACGGGAAGGTGACTCCGTGGATGAGCACGTCACGGGTTCCGCCCGCGTCCCACAGCCTGAGGGTGAAGGACTCCTGAGCCTGCTCTCGCGTGGCCTCTGCCTCGATCAAGATCCGCTGCCCCTGGCTCCCTTCACTCATGAACTCCGATTGCCGGAGGTGGAGCACTCGCAACGAGCGGCGCTCGGGCCCCACCAGCTCGGCGCCGGTGGCCGTCCACTGCTGCGCGTCCTGGTTCACCTCCATGATCAGCTCCACGGCCACCCGCTGTCTGGAGCGGTAGCTGTAGACGCGGCGCAGCCTGCGTACGATCCCTGGAGCAAAGGCAAGCTCCCCGGTGAGTTGGAGGGGAACCACTCCCCGCTTGTCCATCAGCCCCTCTTCCAACAGGGCCACGAGCCCCTCGGCAACCGGCTCTGGTGCTCGCAGGCGCGCGTTCTCCTCCCTGCACTGATGGAGTTTGGCGTCCTGCTCTGCCACCTCCTGCTGAAGGGACTCCACCGTGCGCTTGTGGCGGTACACCTCCACCAGGCCCCCTGCTCGATCAGGGGCGGCCACCAGCCAGAAGGAAGCGATCACCGGCGCCGCCCCATCCTTGAAGCGCAAGACCAGACGGAGCCGCACTCCAGGAAGCAGCTTCTCTGACGGCACCAGCTTTAGCGTACTCCCTCCCAGCTCGACCTTGGCGAAGCGCTCCGCACCTTCCAGCGTCACGGAGGCCGGCTCGATCTCCGCGTCGAAGCTGAACACGGTCGCGAGCCCTGGACTGAGGCACACTTCGGGCGCCTGGCCCATGGGCTCCGGCTTCAGTTCGATGCGCTGCACCCCTCGCGCACAAGAATCGGCCTCGAATGGCGCGGCGGCATCCGCTCCTACCAAGAGCACGAGCGCCAACAGAAACGGGGAGGACACAGGCAGAACCTCCAGAGTAGGGCGCGGAAGATGTATCTCGCAACGTCACCTGTACCACGCCTGGCGCCGGAGCAGCCCACGCTTCTCGCGCTCCCAGGCCACCTCACTGGAAGCGATCCACGGCCCTCAGCTGTACGGAGGAGAGCAGCAGGACATTGTCCTTCGTGGAGCCGCGCCACCGCGCGAAGCCGCGCTTACCTTCAAAGTCATCATACAGTTCCATACACACCGGAATGGTCCGGTCATCGGGCATTCGCGCCACGGTGAACCGGCCGTGGATGCGGTCACCGAAGAAGAGCCGCCCGTGGATCTCTGTCCCGGGCATCAGAGTTCTGTACGCTGCCGTGAGGGTCAAGACGAATGGCCCCTCCTTGACTGGGAGAGGCTGCGCACTCAGCTCGACGGCGAATGCGACATCCTCAGCGACAGCGCCCGGCTTGATGCCCATGTCTTGCATGGACTGGATAGCGCCTGGAGGACACTCCTCTGTCGTGGGCACGGGGTAGAGCGGCTGGGGGTTGCTGGCGCAGGCCATCCCCATGCACAGAGGGAGCGCTTTAGTGAGACTCGGCGCCGACCGTGAAGGGAGCGGCTTCTGTGGGCGAGAGGCC
>NZ_DASPHO010000630.1:0-16698 GCF_035629615.1 Hyalangium sp.
GGCTTCAGCAACCCGAAGGATCCCTCGGAGGCGCACGTGGCGTATGTGCCGTATGACGCGCCCGCGCAATACCGGGGCGTGAGCACGGAGCATGTGGTGGAGCGGGTGCGCATGGCGGCGGCGCGGTGTGACGTGTTGATCGTCCTGGTGCACTGGGGCACGGAGTACGCGGGGCAGCCCAAGCCAGAGGAGAAGAAGCTGGCGCGAGCCATCATCGACGCGGGGGCGGGCGCGGTGATCGGCCATCACCCGCATGTGCTGCAGCCGCTGGAGTCGTACACGACGGCGGAGGGGCGCAAGGGGCTGATCGCGTACTCGCTGGGGAACCTGGTGGCGAACCAGTCTCAGTTCTACGCGTACAGGCCGGGCAAGTCGGACAAGCAGGGGGACACACGGGACTCGATGCTGCTGCGTATGTCGTGGGCGCGGCGCGAGGCGGACGGGGCGGTGGAGCTGGACGCGGTGTCGGTGCTGCCGGTGTGGATCGAGAACAACGCGCGCACGCGCAAGAAGAAGGAGGCGCGCAACATCCAGCCCGTGCTCATCGATCGAGAGCTGGAGGCCATCACCGAGCGCGTGGCGCTGTTGGACGCGAGGCCCGAGCCCACGGACGCCAAGGAGAAGGCGCAGCTGAAGAAGGAGCGGGGGGTGTTGGAGCACCGGCTGACGACGCACAAGCACCGGCGTGAGGTCATCTTGAAGATGCTGCCTGAGGGGTTCGCGGTGGCCTCACCGGGACTGCGCCGCCGCGAGGAGTCGGCCGAGAGCGTGGCGGTTCAGGCCGTGCCTTGAGCGGGGATCGGTGCTCATGCTCCCAGGCGCGTGAACACTTTCCCTGAAGAGCTGACAGAGCCTCTTGGACTGAAGCATGCGAGATGCGCCGCCTTATGGCGGATGCTGATGGCATCGCCTTCGACAACTATAGGGGGCAGCACTTCGCGGAAGGTTGGGCGCGGTCCGGATGACCCACGTGGCCAACTGTTCGGAAATGTCGGGGGTTTTGCGCTTCTAAAAGTCCCGACATTTCCGAACAGTTGCCCTCGGTAGTGCCTTCGGCTCCTTCTTCCGACTGGAGCAGCAGTCATGTCGGACCGAACCAGTAGAGGATGGCAAGCAGATGGTGGAGGGAGGTGGAGGGTGGCGAGCAACAGGCTGAAGGCCCGGCCGGATCGATTCACGCGGCCGTCCGCGTCAGAGCTGGCCGCAAAGTTGGGACTGCTGCGCCTGCGTGACGTGGAAGCCCATGGCATTCCTCGGCCACGTCTGCGAGTCGAGCTCCGGGAAGTTGCCCCTGGCATCTGGGGCAGGGGGAGTGGGTCATTCAGCAGCACGACGGTGGCCGCCAAAGGTGTGCCCCAAGCCGTGGTGTGCCTCTCGTCCGCGCTCTACTTCCATGGGCTGCTATCCGAGGAGCCTCCCGAGGTGTTCCTCGCCATCGGGGAGAAGGCTCGACGCCCTCGCCGGCAGCAACCGCCGCTCCGTGTCGTCCGCTTCTCCGGGGCCGCGCTCTCCGAAGGAATCGAGCACCATTCCGACCAGCGTGTCCCCGTGCGCGTCTACAGCGTGGCGAAGACCGTGGCGGACCTCTTCAAGTACCGAGGCAAGCTCGGCTTCCCGGTGGCGGTCCGGGCGCTTCGAGACGCTCTCCTGGCAGGGCTCTGCACACCGGAAGAGCTCCTCCACTTCGCAGCCATATGCCGGGTCACGAGGACGCTCTCGCCGTACCTGGAGGTGCTCATGGCCCGACGCGGTGCCGACATCCAGGCAGCGCTCGCGAATCGGAGAGCCCTAACGGCTCCCCATTCCATGAGCCATCCATGAGCGCTGTGACGCTCGGTAGGATGCAGTCCGATCTGCCTGGGTTGATGACGCAGGAGCTTTGCACTACACGCTGTCTCCAAAGGAGAGCGGTGCCTCAGGCGCACGGATGGATCTGAAGGCAAGGCGCGCATGCTGGATGATGATGGAGGCTACCGCTACAGATGAGGGAGCGCAGGTCGCGTCCAGGACGCCCGGTGGAGCCGCTCGCCTGTTCTGGTTCCTGGGCGCCTCCTTCGTGCTGCATGGAGTGCTGGCAGTCACTCTGCTGCAAGGGACCCTGACCGAAGTACCTGTGAGCCTCGGTGCTCCAGGGGCTGCTACAGCGAGCATGGGGATGGTCTGGTTCGAGGGACCCGGTGCTGTCCAAGCCTCGTCTCCTGCAGCTCCTCCTTCCGCTCCCCGGGCTGTGGCACGCACGCGGCTCCCCTCTGTGGCCGCCGCTCCGAGAGCGCAGCCCGCGGCCGAGCCCACTGCACGGCTGGCCGGGTCCGGGCCTGAAGTGGCGCAACGCGTGGAGCAGGCTCCCGCTTCTCCGACAGCAGCTTCTCCTTCCGCGGACTCCGCCCAGAGTGGAGAGCCCTCGGCCGAGGCCCCGGTGGGTGCATCGGTCGCAGAGGCCGCAACCCGTAGCTCTGTCGAGGGTGCTCCTGGCGCAGAGTCTGGACTCCCGCACAGTGAGTCAGGTGCCGCATCCTCTGGCGGCGCCGTGGGCTCGCGGAGCGCTGCTGCCCCTGGAAATGGTGGACCGGGCGGGCCTGCTCTCGGAGACCTCAGGGGCTATGCGCGGCGCCTGTCCTCCGTGGTGGCCCGACAGCGCCGCTACCCGGAGGTAGCGGTGCGGCTCGGCATGCAGGGCACCGCCCACGTCCAGCTCCGCCTCCGCCGGGATGGCTCGCTCATGGAGCCGCCGCGGCTCGTCACCTCCTCGGGCCAGGACGTGCTCGACGCCGAGGCACTCCGCATGGTCGAGGCCGCCGCTCCCTTCGAGCCCCTGCCCGAGAGTGCCTCCCGCACGGACGCCGGGTTCGTCATCCCCGTCGTCTTCTCCCTCCGCCCTGGCAACTGAAGACGCTCAGAAGGGCAGCGCCTTCCATGTGCGGAGGTTCGGGTGCTCCATCCGGAACTTCTCGATGGCGGAGTCCAGCTCCAGCGGAGACTCCGTCTCCCGGACCCGATCCGCGTAGAGGATGCGCCGCGCCACCGCGTCGAGCTGGAACACCCAGCACAGCCCCATCAGCGGGTTGATGAACAGCTCGCTGCCCTGCGTTCGGTGCGTCAGGTGGTAGTCGCCATAGCGCCCCTCGACCGCGGACAGCACCGAGGCGGAGACGATGCTCGGGTGGTTCGGCATGGCCCGGAACACATCCAGCACCGCCTCGCGCCAGGCCTGCACCGAAGGCATCTGGCGCATGAGCGAGAAGGCGCCCAGGAACCCTCCATCCGACGTCAGCTCCGCCACCGAGCGCAGGAAGTCCGCGTGGCACACCCCATGGAAGGTGTCCACGCCGAAGCCCACGGACACCAGCAGCTTGAGCGGACAGTCCACCGCGCTGGCCGAGAGGATGCTGGCCACGTCCTCCACCGGTGTGCCCAGCCCGGCTTCGTCTCCACGCATGAGGCTGTCCGTGCCACCGTCCACGAGCACCACCGCATCCGGCTTCAGCTCCGCCGCGAGCGCCCGGTACGTCTCGGTGAGCGGCTTCACCCCCGTCCGATCGAAGCAATGGATCGACACCTCGATGCCCTGGCGCCGGAGGAACCGGCACAGGTACAGCTCCGGGAAGTAGAGCTCCGGGCCGCTCGAGTCCGCCGTTACCTCCAGCCACGTGGGAGAGCGCCGGCGGCCCGTCGCCTGGCTCAGCCAGGTGAAGGAGAGGTTGGCCAGGTGCACCTCCTTGCCCTGGGCCCGCAGGGCGAAGAAGAGCGGCAGGCCGCAGAAGATGTCGAAGCCCCCGCCCGCTCCCGCGAGCAGGATGCGGCGGGCCGGCGCGAGCGCCACCCCCAACGGCGAGTCGAAGACGTCCATGGGAGAATGCTACGTCACGGCTCCTTCCCGTGCCCGGCCTGGGCTCGCTCAGCCACGTGAGGGCCCCTGTGGCTCCGAGGGCTTCTCCGTGTCAGGGGGCTCCCCGGGCAGCTCGCGCAGTGGCACGAGCCGGGCCAGCAGCGGCCCGCCATGCTTGAGCCGGGCGAGGCGCTGCGCCGGGTAGATGCCTCGGTGCCCCGTGAGCAGGTACGCCACCGTGGCGACGATGGCCACATGCGGCAGGACGCTCGCACCCACCAGCTCCACGGCCATGATGGAGAGGGCCAGCGGGGTATTGGCCGCCGCGGCGAAGAGCGCCGCCATCCCCACCGCCGCTCCCAGGTCCAGCGGCAGGCCGAGCAACCTCGCCAGCACGTTGCCGAGCGCCGCGCCGATGAAGAACAGCGGCGTCACCTCTCCGCCCAGGAAGCCCGCGCCCAGCGTGACGGCGGTGAAGAGCAGCTTCCACGCAAAGGCGCTCTCGGGCAGCGACGGATCCACAAAGGAGCGGACCAGGGTGGGCACCCCCAGCCCCAGGTACGCCTCCGTCCCCACCAGCTTCCAGAGCCCCACCACCGCGAGCCCCCCCATGGCCATGCGCACCGGCAGCCAGGGCACGCGCCCCTCCAGCAGCTTCTTCAGCCGGTGGGTCCCCTCCATGAAGACGATGGCCACCCCCGCCACCGCCACCGCGAAGACCAGCCACTTCGCCAGCACCCACCCGGACAGCGGCAGCACGCCAGGGACTGGGTACACGGTATGGACGATTCCCAGCGAGCGCGTGACGAGATCCCCCACCACCGAGGCCACCAGCGCAGGCAGGAGCGCCTCGTAGCCCAGCCGCCCCACGACGACCACCTCCAGGCCGAACACCGCGCCAGCGATGGGCGTACCGAACACGGAGCCGAAGCCTCCGGCGATGCCCGCGGCGAGCATCCCGCGGCGAGTGTCCGGAGACACCCGGAGGCGGTGGGCGAGGGCGTCCGCCAGGCTGCCCCCCATCTGCACGGCGGTGCCCTCGCGGCCAGCGCTGCCCCCGAAGAGGTGGGTGAGCACGGTGCCCAGCAGCACCATGGGCGCCATGCGCAGCGGAATCTGCGGATCCCCCTCGTGCACCGTGTCGATGACGAGGTTGTTGCCACCGCGGATGGGTGCTCCCCACTTCGCGTACAGCGCGCCGATGACGAGCCCCGCCAGCGGAAGTGTGTAGACGATGACGGAGTGTTGCTCGCGGAAGGTGGTGGCCTCGTCCAGCAGGAAGAGGAAGAGCGCTGACGCCGCACCGCACACCGCGCCGACGAGGCCTCCGAGCAGCAGCCACTGCCCCAGCGAACGTGCACTTCGGGTGAGAGTCACAGCGGGGAGTGTAGACGGAGACCGTCTCCAGGGAGACAGGGACGAGCACTTCACATCTCGCCTGGCACGGAGCCCTCGGAGTGTCTCCCCGGAGCCAGTTCCCCGCGCTCTCTCGGGGAGGGGTGCTCCCCAGGAGTGAGCTCCGATTGCACCTCCATTCACGTTTTCCGTTCGCATCATGAAGGGGTGGTCTGATGGGTATCCGGCGATGGCTCGCACTCGTGTTGATCCTTCCTGCTGCTTGCGGGCCTGCTCCCGGTGAGGACTTCCAGGAGGAAGCTCCCGCCTCGGAGTCCGCCTCTCATGAGCTGCAGGGCTGGCGCCCCTGTGACACCTCCGCCACGCTGATCGCGGACATCCGCCCAGGCTCCGTGGGCTCCAGGCCCCGCGAGCTCGTCCACGCCGCCGGCGAGCTCTTCTTCACCGCGGACGACGGTGCGCGCGGGCGCGAGCTCTGGAAGAGCCACGGCACCCGGGCGGGCGCCTCCCTGGTGAAGGACATCCGGCCGGGGGTGGCCACCTCGAACCCTCGCCGCCTCACCGTGGCCGGAGACACGCTCTTCTTCACCGCGGAGGACGGAGTGCATGGGCGCGAGCTCTGGGTGAGCGATGGCACCGCTGCCGGCACGAGGATGGTGAAGGATCTCTGGCCAGGCCCCATTGGCTCGGCGCCCGACCAGCTCCTCGCCGTGGGGCACGTCGTCTACTTCGCCGCGAATGATGGGAAGAGCGGCAACGAGCTGTGGCGCAGCGATGGCACGGCCAGAGGGACCTTCCTCGTCGAGGACTTCTACCCTGGCGACGACGTCTCCATCCCGGGCCTCCCCGGCAGCTCCAACCCTCGCCGGCTGACCCAGCTTGCCTACGGGTTCGCCTTCGTGGCCAACGTGGGAGACGTCCTCCAGGTCTGCCGCAGCACCGGCCTTCGCGGCGCCACCTGTGTCTTCACCGGCCCCAAGGACAACTTCCTCCTCTCGCTCAACGCCGTGGACTCGAGCCTCTTCTTCCTCGTGGACAACAATGAAGGCCAGGCCAGCCTGTGGCGCACCAGGGGCGGGCCCGCGGAGTACCTGCGCTTCCTCCCCGGCCTCTACCCGCATGACCTGACCGCGGTGGGCAGGAAGCTCTTCTTCAGCGCGGGCGCCAGGGGGGAGGACGTCGCGGGGGATCCGCGCGGCGAGGAGCTGTGGGTCAGCGACGGCACGGCCCGGGGGACGGCGCTGGTGAAGGATCTCCGGCCTGGCACGGCCAGCTCCTCACCTGGCTCCTTCGCGGCGCTGGACGGGCGGCTCTACTTCGCCGCGGAGGAGGAGCTCCACGGGCGCGAGCTGTGGCGCAGCGATGGCACGGCCCGGGGCACCACCCTGCTCCGAGAGCTGGTGCCGGGCACCCAGGGCTCGGCTCCCCAGGGGCTGACGGCCATCTCGGGGAGGCTGTTCTTCTCGGCGGACACCCCGGGACGGGGCCGCGAGCCCTGGACGAGCGACGGCACCGCGGGCGGAACGGTGCCACTGCAGGAGATTGCCCCCGGGGCGGCGTCCTCGGACCCGCTCGCGTTCACGCGCTCCGGCTGGGACGTCTTCTTCACCGCGACGACGGCCGAGTCCGGCGAGGAGCTGTGGGCCCTGCCGTTCCGGCCCCACGGACGCTGCAGGGACCGGGCCTCGGAGTGAGCCCGGCCGCGAAGCGCTCAGGCAAGCAAGAGCAGCTTTAACCGCTTAAACAGAAAATCGTTTAATCCGAGTAATAATTATATAATATGACTAGGCGGAGGAGGACTCGTGTAAGAGGCCCCCTCCGCTGGCGGCTCCCCCCTCAGTTCCCTCTCAGCCGCATGAGGTTTGCATCATGAAGAGCTCTTCCGAGCAGTACCTGAAGTATCTGGCTGCCCTCTCCCTGAGCGTGGCGGCGCCCGCCGTGGCTCAGCCCGCCCTGCCGCAGGTGGAGGCGGAGAGGCGTCCCGCGATGGAGCGCTGTGTCTCCGAGAACCTCCAGTCCCTGGCCGCCAGCATCGAGATGGATGAGCAGGTGCCTGGTGCCGCCGGCTGGCCCGAGAGCACCCATGTCGGCCGCCTCGCCCAGCTCCCGAACGTGAAGCGGGCGGAGACGAACACCTCGCTCACCTGGCTCATGGAGGACGTGCTCCTGGAGCTCCGCGCCTCATGAGTCAGGCCGTCCATCGCCGGATGGACTTCGTGGTGAAGGTCTCGAAGTTCTGCAACCTCCGGTGCCGGTACTGCTACGAGTACGAGTCCCTTGGCAATCGGGAGGCCATGTCCCGCGAGCAGCTGAGGCAGCTCTACCGCCACATCGAGGCCTGGCGGGCCCAGGTGGATGCGAGGGACCAGCAGCGGACGGAGCTCGGCTTCATCTGGCACGGTGGCGAGCCGCTGCTGCTCGAGCCGGGCTTCTACTGGGACACCCTCCAGGACCAGAAGGAGATCTTCGGCGAGGACGTGCCGCGCAAGAACGTCCTGCAGACCAACCTCACGGTGCTCGATGAGGAGCGCATCGAGCTGCTGCGGCGGGGCTTCGACGTCGTCGGGGTGTCGGTGGACGTGTTCGGCGGGCTGCGGGTGAACGTGGCGGGCAAGGATCTGCAGCCTCAGACGTTGAAGAACATGGAGCGGCTGCGCGAGCGCGGTGTCCCCTTCAGCACCATCACCGTGCTGACGCGGGCGAACATCGGCCGCCTGCGCCACATCTACGACTTCTTCTCCCGTGCGGGCATCGACTTCCGCCTCCTCCCGCTCTTCGACGGAGCCTTCGAGGGCCAGCACCGCTCGTTCGACATGAGCACCCAGGACATCCTGAAGGCCTTCCAGGAACTGGTGGACTTGTGGCTGGAGAAGGATGGGTTCCTGAAGGTGTACCCCACGCTGGAGCAGATCCAGACGGTGCTGCGGTTCATCAAGGGCAACGCGGCGCCCGTCTACTACAACAAGCGTGAGTGGCTGCCCGTCCTGCTGGTCAACACCAACGGGGACTGCTTCACCTACGGAGACCCCTACGAGGATCCGGAGTGGTGCGTGGGCAACCTCTTCACCACGCCGCTGGTGGACCTCTTCGCCGGGGAGCGCTTCGCGAAGTCAGCCCTCGCGGCCGAGCGCCGCATCGCGCAGAACTGCCTGAGCTGCCCGTACTTCGGCGCCTGCAGCGGCTACCCCATCGCCGAGGAGCACTACAACTTCAAGGAGAAGCGGCCGGACGGAGGACGCACGTGCGTGGTGGAGCGCAACCTCTTCGCCTACATCGAGAAGCGCATCCGCGCGCAGCAGGAGCTGCTCACGGATGAGCGGGTTGAGGCGGCCTTCCGGGAACAGCCGGCGGCCTGAGGCAGTCAGCGTTCCCAGAGGAGGCTCAGCTTCAGCTCGAGCGCCTCAAAGGGCTCGGCACGTACCACGGTGTCCCCCAGGTGTGCGCCGAGACGCGACCAGCGGCCCTGCTCCAGCCGGTACACCTCCAGCAGGCGTGGGCGTGGATCCACGAACCACAGGTGCTTCACACCCTCGCGTGCGTACGAGCCCATCTTGCGTGCACGGTCCAGTGCTTCGGTGGAGGGGGAGAGCACCTCGCAGACCCAATCTGGTGCGAGTGTCAGTGCAGCGGTATCGGGTAGCTCCGGGAGGCGCTCGCGCCGCCACCCCGCCAGATTTGGAACGAGCGCCTCTCTCGAGAGGTGCAGCTCGGGCTCGAAGAGGATCACCCATCCACCGAGTCCCTCGGTCCCTGGGGACTTGTCGAAGGGACCCAGGGCTTGGACCAGCCGGGCTGTCACGCGGGCGTGCAGCGGCGATGGGCGCGGACTGACGTACAGCTCCCCGCCGACAATCTCCCCCACCTGGTGAGAAGGGACGCTCTCCAGGCCCTCATAAGTGGCCTCTCGTCGCGGTGGCCTGTCGCTCATGTCTTCAGAATGCAGCCCCGTCCTCGCCGTCGCAACCGGCTCACCCCATGTCCCGCCCATGTGCTCATTGTCCTGCCCCTTGGCCCGCCGCTCCGGGTAGCCAACGAGATCAACCGCTTCATCGGCGGTTCAGCCGCCCCGCCGGGAGCACGCCGGGCAAACCTGTCTGACAGCTATACAGGCTCGGCCAGAGCGCGCCGGGCAAACCTGTCTGACAGCTATACAGGTTCGGCCAGAGCGCGCCGCCAGCCCTAGCGAGGAGGCCCGACTCGTTCAGGCTTCCCCTTCTGCCCCGAGGTGGAGGGGCGTCCCGGGCCGAAGTAGGGCAGGTAGCACCGCTTCTTCCACTCGTAGGTGCTCTCGACGCACGGTGGGGCCTCGTTTCCCACGAGGATCCAGCAGCCGCCGTTGATCTCGATCTGGGGGCGCTTGCACGGAGGCAGCCGCTGGCCGGGGAGAGGCCCCTCCGGTACGTCCTCACCAATTCCCTCGTGCGTCGACATGGCCTCTGGTGCGGAAAGGGGCTCGACGAGCACGAGCTCTCCCAGGTTCGCCGTATCCCCTGCCAGAACTGCGGCTTGAGCTGCTCGAACCCCTGCCGTGGATGACTCCCCGGGCAGGGTATGGGCCAGGCCCCATACACCGGCAGCCAGGGCCCCGCTCATGGCCACTGGAATGAGCCACCTCCGCCATGCCAGCGGCTGGCTCGCCGGAGCTGGAGGAGCTTCTGGCGCACTCGGAGCAGGGGCTTGTCGTGGAGTGATGGGTTGATCTGCTTCGCGTCCCGTGGTGGCCGCCGCGAGCTCCAGCCCCTGGGCCAACTCCGCCGCGGTGCCTCGATCCTCGGGTTGCACGGAGAGCATCTGGCGGATCCACCGTGCCAGCTCCGGGGAGATGTGCACCAGGTTCTCCGCAGGCACCAGCTCCGGGAAGCGCGAGAACGTGTCACCCCCGTCCGCCGATACCTCCACGTCGTCGGCGATGAGCGGGTAGCGGCCAGTGACGAGGCGGTACGCGGTGACACCCAGGGCGTACACGTCATCTGCCGGAGAGGCCTCGTAGCGGGCAGAGGCGTGGCGGCCGAACCTCCATTGGTGGAGCTGGGACTGGGGGCTCTGGTAGTGCGGCGTGCCGGGCGGCTCGGAGTTGCGGGTGAGGACGGGCGCGCCGCGATAGATGCAGGAGCCGAAGTCGACCAGCAGGGCGTGGCCGTCCGCCGAGCGCACCAGGATGTTGTCACCCTTGACGTCGCGGTGGAGGCCACCAGCGGCGTGAGCGGCTTGCAGGGCTCGGGCGAGCTGGGCCAGCAGGCGCAGCACCTGGCCAGAGGAGTGGGTCTGGAGCCGAGCCCAGGAGTACAGAGGCAGGCCGTCCACCTCCTCCATGACGAGGAACGGGAAGCGCGCGCCGCCTGGGCCGCTCCATTCACCGGAGTCATGCAGGCTGGGCACATGGGGATGGTGGATGCGCGAGAGCAGCTCCACCTCCCGCACGAACCGAGGGTCTCCGGGATGGCGTGCGAGCTTGAGGGCAACAGGTCCCTTCTCGGCGTGGGTTGAGTGCTCCGCGCGGAAGACGAGGCCGTAGGCGCCCTGGGCCAGGAGCCCCAGCAGGCGCCAGGAGCCGATGAGGGAGCCGGGTGGGAGGGCAGCGGGATGCACGGTGAGGGAAGTCTCCAAGTATCACCTCCAAGGGAAGCCAAGACCCACCAGGGTGGGTCCAGGGAATCCTACCTCAGGGGTGGGAAACGTCCACTCATGCAATCACGACGTTGACGATCTTTCCTGGCACCACGATGACCTTCTTCACCGTCTTGCCTTCGAGCTGCCGGGCGACGTTCGGCAGCGCGAGGGCCTGCTCACGAATGGTGGCCTCGGGGGTGGTGCGCTCCAGCTCGAGGCTCCCGCGCAGCTTGCCGTTGACCTGCACCGCATAGGTGATGACCGCGTCGATCGTCAGCGCCTCGTCATAGGCCGGCCAGGCCTGCTGCACGAGGAAGCCGCCGGCTCCCAGCTTCTCCCACGCCTCGTCTCCGAGGTGCGGAGCGAAGGGCCCGACGAGCTTCACCAGCGTGAGCAGGTCCTCGCGGGTTGCTCCCTGGCTCGTCAGCGCGTTCACGTACTCCATCATCGCGGCGATCGCCGTGTTGAACTGCATCCGCTCCAGGTCGTTCGTCACGCGCTTCGTCGTCTTGTGGCGCAGGCGCTGGTGCGGGTCGCCCTCAGGCTGCTTCCCAGGGTTGAGCTCCTCCACGAGCCGCCACACCCGCCGCAGGAAGCGGCTGCAGCCCTCGATGGCGCGCGAGTCCCACGGCTTCTGCAGCTCGAACTCGCCCATGAACATCTCATACAGGCGCAGCACGTCCGCCCCGTACTCGGCGACGACGTCGTCGGGGTTGACGCCGTTCATCTTCGACTTCGCCATCTTCTCGACCTGCACCGACAGCTTCTCGCCGGTCGACTTGAGGTAGGCGTCATCGCCGCGCAGCTCCACCTCGGACAGCTCGTGGTAGCGCCCCATCGCGTCCTGGTACGTGTACGCGAGCACCGTCCCCTGGTGGCGCAGCTTCTTGAAGGGCTCCTTCGTGGAGACCTGGCCCAGGTCGTAGAGCACCTTGTGCCAGAAGCGCGCGTAGAGCAGGTGCAGCACCGCGTGCTCGGCGCCGCCCACGTACAGGTCCACGTTCATCCACTGCCGCTCCGCCTCGCGGGACCAGGGCTCCTGAGCGTTCGTCGGATCCAGGTAGCGCAGGTAGTACCAGCACGAGCCCGCCCACTGCGGCATCGTGTTCGTCTCGCGCCGGGCCGGGCCGCTGCACTGGGGACAGCGCGTCTCCAGCCACGAGGGGATGGTCGCCAGCGGAGACTCACCCGTTCCGGAGGGCTCGTAGCGCTCCACCTCGGGCAGGAGCACCGGCAGCTCGCTCTCCGGTACGGGCACGGGGCCACACTGGGGGCAGTGGACGATGGGGATGGGCTCGCCCCAGTAGCGCTGGCGCGAGAAGACCCAGTCACGCAGGCGGTAGCTGACGGTCTTCTTCCCGAGCCCCTTGGCCTCGAGCTGCGCGGTGATCTTCTTCTTCGCCTCGGTGGTGGGCAGCCCGTCGAGGTCGCCCGAGTTCACCGCCACGCCTTCCTCCGTGAACGGCTTGCCGGGCTCGGCCTCGCCTGTCACCGGGCGGACTACCGGCTTGATGGGCAGGCCGAACTTCACCGCGAACGCGTAGTCCCGCTCATCGCTCGCCGGCACCGCCATGATGGCCCCCGTTCCGTAGGTGGCGAGCACGTAGTCGGCGATCCAGATGGGGATCCGCTCCCCGTTGACAGGGTTGAGGGCGTAGGCGCCCGTGAAGGCACCGGTCTTCTCCTTCGCGAGCTCGGTGCGCTCCAAGTCGCTCTTGCGCCGGGCCGCCACCTGGTAGTCCGTCACCGCCTGCCGCTGCTCGGGGCGGGTGAGCTGCTCGACGAGCGCGTGCTCGGGCGCGAGCACCATGTACGTGGCCCCGTAGAGCGTGTCCGGGCGCGTGGTGAAGATCCGGAGCTCGGCGTTGGCGGCCGGGCCCTCGGCGACGCGGAAGATGACCTCGGCGCCCTCCGAGCGGCCGATCCAGTTGCGCTGCATGGCCAGCGTCGACTCGGGCCAGTCTACCTCGGCGAGGTCCTCGAGCAGCCGGTCCGCGTACTGGGTGATGCGCAGCACCCACTGGCGCAGGTCCTTGCGTTCCACCTGGGTGCCGCAGCGCTCGCACTTGCCGCCGGAGACTTCCTCGTTGGCCAGGCCCGTCTTGCACGAGGGGCACCAGTTGATGGGCATCACGGCCTCGTACGCGAGGCCCTTCTTGTAGAGCTGCAGGAAGATCCACTGCGTCCACTTGAAGTACCTGGGATCGGTGGTGTTGACCTCGCGATCCCAGTCGTAGGCGAAGCCCACCGAGTCGATCTGCCGCCGGAAGTTCGAGACGGCCCGCTCCGTTGTCACCCGCGGGTGGATGCCCGTCTTGATGGCGTAGTTCTCCGCCGGCAGGCCAAAGGCATCCCACCCCATGGGGTGGAGCACGTTCCAGCCCTGCATCCGCTTCCAGCGCGTGAGGATGTCGGTGGCGGTGTAGCCCTCGCAGTGGCCAACGTGGAGCCCCGCGCCCGAGGGGTAGGGGAACATGTCGAGGGCGTAGAACTTGGGCTTCTTCGGATCGAAGGACGTCTTGTGCAGCCGTGCTTCCTTCCAGCGCTGCTGCCACTTCGGTTCGACGGTGCGGTGCTCGTAAGGCATGGCCGCGCACCTTACCTGAAGCTCCCACAGGGTGAACCGCCGGCTGCAGCGGCGGCTCACGGTGCAACCTGGTGGACGGAGGAGAGGGACGGGAGTCCTACCCGGCGTCGTGGCCTTCGATGATGCGGCGCTGGATCTCCTGGCGCAGCGGCAGGGCCTCCGCGGTGCTCAGGCTGCCGTCTCCGTTGGTGTCGTACTGCGCGAGGAGGGCCGCGCGGCGCTCCTGGGCCTTGGCCTGCCAGTCCAGGCGGATCTGCTCACGCTCCTGCGAGTCCAGGACGCCGTTGCCGTTGGCATCGTACTTCGTGAGCAGCTCCTGGCGCTTCTGCTCCCACTTCGCGCGGACCGCGTCGCGCGCCGCCTGCCGCTCGGCCTCATCGAGCTGGCCATCGCCGTTGGCGTCGTACTGCTCCAGGCGCTCGGCGCGCAGGCGCTCGCAGCGGGCCTCCATCGCATCCACCAGTGCGGAGCGCTCCTCGGTGGAGAGGCTGCGGCTGCCATCCTCGTCAAAGGCCCAGCGCACGCGCCAGAAGGCCTGGTGCCGTGCGCGGCGGCCGAGCTGCGCCAGCCGCTGGCGCGCCGGGCCCCCCTCGCCGATGTCGGCGCGCAGCTCGCGCAGCTCCGCACGGTCGAGCTGGCCGTTCTGGTTGTCGTCATACTTCTCGAGCACCTGCTGGCGGCGCGCGCTGAAGTCGCACGGGCTGCCGTCATCCACGGGGGCCACGGTCACGGTGTCCACGGCCTCGGTGGTGAACGAATCGAGGGCGGCCGCATCGGCATCCGCCACAGCGTCCCCTCCGATGTCTCCGGACTCCTCGGAGGCGACGACGTAGGAGGCGGCCTCGCCCAGGGCGAGCTCCTGGTCGGTCATGGCGGCGTTACAGGCGACGGTGCCTAGCGGGAGTGTCAGCCAGAGGGCTGCAGTCAGGAGACGGCGGGGAGAGGGGCGCTTCATGGGGTTCCTCCGGGAAAGGGCTGCGTTGTCCGGCCACGCACCCATGAACCCGGCTCCTCCCGGAGAGTTGCGGGGATTTTCTCTGGATTAAGCGGTGTGCGTCCTGTGCGCACGTTTGCGCTATCCTGAGCGAAGGCACCCCGCCGCTGCCACCCGGCGGATGAGGGACGCAGCCGAGAACACCGGCCCAAGCTTCAGGCCGAAGTGCCCTTGGCCTGCTCGCGCTTCTCCAGCACCTCGAGCCGCTGCAGGAAGGCCTTGCCCTTCGCCGCATCCGTCATGTGGATGAACGCCGCCATCCCCTTGAGCTGCTCCAGCGTCTCGCCATCCTTGCCCGGCTTGCCCTTCTCCCGGTTGTGGATCGCCGCGCGCAGCTGCCGGATCACATCCCGCGGCACCCGCGCCGCTGGCACTCCCGCCGGCGCCTCGTTCACTACCAGGCCCGTCACCCGCTGCCGCGAGCCCTTGCGCAGCACCCGCGTCTTCTCCGGGTGCGGCGTGAAGCCCTCGGCCACCAGGATGCTCTTCACCCTCGCCAGCAGCAGCGCCACCGGCGCGTCCGCCTGCGCCTTCCCCTTCGCCCCCTTCGCCCGCCGCCACGAGAACGTCAGGTCATCCGCATAGCGCGTGTAGGTGAAGCCCAGCCGCTTCGCCATCGCCGACACCCGCTTGTCCAGCCGCAGGCACAGCGCGTTCGTCAGCGCCGGAGAAGTCGGTGCCCCCTGCGGCAGCGCCCGTGGCCCCTTCGCCACGTACAGCGTCTTGCCTCGGAACTGCACCACCTCGCGCGGCGCCTCCGTGGACAGCAGCGACAGCAGCGTCGCCGCGTGCTCCTCCAGCCCGCCCTTGCGCAGCAGCCCCTTCACCCGCCGCCACGTCACCGAGGGGAAGAAGTCCTTCACGTCCACCTTCACCACCACGTCCGCGCCCCTGTGCGCCAGCGCGTTGGTGAGAATGGAGCGCCCCGCCACGAAGCCGTGCGCCGCCCCGTGCACCGGCAGCCGCTCCACCACGTTCGCCAGCACCCAGCGCTGCGCTGCCTTCAGCTCCTTCTTCGGCGCGGTGATGGTCCGCTGGCCTCCATCCCGCTTGGGAATCTGCCAGCTCTGGTAGTGCGTGCCTGTATCCACCTCACGGTGGAAGGTAAACCAGCGCAGCCGCGACACCGGCACCGCCAGCGCCTTCGCCAGCGCCTCCGCGGAGTCCAGCGCCGGCATCCCGTTCGCCTTCGCCCGCTCCTCGCGATCCGGCAAGTCGAACTTGTCCGGGCCCCCCTGCTCGTCCCAGTGCACCCCCACGCCCAGGTGGTTGATGTGCGTGGCCTTCCACGCCTCCCACACGTGGCGCTCCAGCGCACGGCGCTCGACGGCCTCCGCCTTCTTCTTCTCCTTCCAGGCCCCCTTCTGCTTCTCGGAGAGCTCCTCGAAGTCCACCTCCTCGGCTGCCACGCCCTTCGCCACGAGCTGCTGGCGCACCCACTCGTCCTGGCCCCCCGCCTCCTGGATGGCCTTCCACCGCGTCAGCAGCGCCTCGTGCTGCTGACGGCGCGCCTCACGCTGCGCGAGCGCGGCCGGTGAGGACGGGGTGGGCTGTGGGGCGGTGCCTGGCTGCGGCGGCGCCGCGGATACGTACGACTCCAACTTGGAGGTCATGGCAGCTCCTGACGTCGCGGCGGCTGCGGGTGGGCGCGACAGGCACGAACGGTCGAGAGAGGCCCCCAAGGCACCACCTGCCTACCTGGGGCACGGTAGCCTCACCGGCTCTCCCTGTCGCCGGCCATCCAGCGCGCTAGGGAAACGGCGGTTGCGTCGTTGGTTCAGCTCCCTGGCGCGCTGGATGGCCGGCGACAGGAAGAGAGCCAAGAACAGGCTACCTTGCGGAGAGTGTCCAGCATTGCTTCCAGAGCGGCGCAGCGCCGCTCCCGCGCTCGAGGCGCTGAGGCTGATGACTGTGGGACCTCTCTCGGTCGTTCGTGCTGGTCTTGAGGATTCGCGCTCGGTCGCACCCGCCCTGCTGGCCGTGGGGTAGGCGGCCAGACAAGTCCGGTTTTCTACACCAGCCGCGAGGTCCCGTCGATTGCCGGAAGCCGCTGCGGAGGGGTTTGACGGGCGCGGGCGATCGAGGGAGGCCCCCAAGGCACCACCTGCTCACCTGGGGCACGGTAGCCTCACCGGCTCTCCCCACCGGACGTACTGGCCCGGGTTGAAGAAACGGCGGTTGCGTCGTTGGCTCAGCTCTACAACCCGGGCCAGTACGTCCGGTGGGAAGAGAGCCAAGAACAGGCTACCTTGCGGAGAGTGTCCAGCATTGCTTCCAGAGCGGCGCAGCGCCGCTCCCGCGCTCGAGGCGCTGAGGCTGATGACT
>NZ_DASPHO010000631.1:0-6239 GCF_035629615.1 Hyalangium sp.
GATGCCTCGCACTACGAGACGGAGCGACTGCTGGTGCCCGCCAAGGATGGCGTGCAGGTGCCCGTGAGCCTCGTCTACCGCAAGGGGCTGAAGAAGGACGGCCGCGCTCCCCTGCTGCTCCAGGGCTACGGCTCCTACGGCTTCCCCAACATGCCCTTCTTCAACACCCTCCGGCTGTCCCTGCTGGATCGGGGCGTGACGGTGGCCCTGGCGCACATCCGCGGCGGTGGCGACCTGGGCAAGCCCTGGCACGATGCGGGCCGGATGCGCCAGAAGATGAACACCTTCACGGACTTCATCGCCGTGGCCGACGCGCTCATCGCCCAGGGCTACACGGTGAAGGAGCGCCTGGCCATCAACGGCGGGAGCGCGGGCGGCCTGCTGATGGGAGCCGTCACCAACCTGCGTCCGGAGCTCTTCAAGGTGGTGCTGGCGGAGGTGCCCTTCGTGGACGTGCTCAACACCATGAGCGACGCGAGCCTGCCGCTCACCGTGAACGAGTTCGAGGAGTGGGGCAACCCGAAGGTGAAGGAGGAGTACGAGTACATCCGCCAGTACTGCCCCTACACCAACGTCACCGCCAAGGCCTACCCGACGATGCTGGTGAAGACGAGCTTCAACGACAGCCAGGTGATGTACTGGGAGCCAGCCAAGTGGGTGGCGAAGCTTCGCTCGCTGAAGACGGACCCCAACCCGCTGCTCTTCCAGATCAACATGGATGCGGGCCACGGCGGCTCGTCCGGGCGCTACGACTTCCTCAAGGAGGAGGCGTTCGACTATGCCTTCCTCCTCACGCAGCTGGGCGTGGAGCCGTAGCCGCAGCCCCATGAGCGCGGGAAAATGCGTGGGGGTCCCCCGGTTTCGGGGTACCATGAAACGCATTCTTACTTCGCTTGCACTCACGGCGCTCGCTGCATGCGGGCCCGGCCTGATCGATGAGGCCCCCGAGGGGAGGCCCACGAGGACCGGCAAGTCGGCCCTCGTGGCCCCGGTTGCGGGCTCGGTCCCCGCGGGCCTGCCCCCCCGCCTGCTGGTAGGCCTGTTCGAGGACGCCGGACAGACGTGGATGAAGGACAGCGGGGTGCCGTGGGACGTGCGCTACCGCTACTTCGTCAAGGGGTGGCTCAACAACTTCGGCTGGGGCCCAGCCGACGGCCAGTGGGGCCTGCAGTACCTCAAGGAGTGCCAGGCCCAGGGCTTCCTGCCTGCCATCCAGTACTACCAGTTGAACGGTGAGCCCGGCGGCGGCGAGGACCAGCTCCTCGCGAAGGTCCGCAACACCGCCACCATGCGGAGCTACTTCTCCGACTTCAAGGTGCTCATGCAGCGGGCCCGGGAGTTCGGCAAGCCGGTGCTCGTGCTCGTGGAGGCGGACGGCTTCGGGCTGCTGCAGAAGCAGACGCAGGGCAACCCCAGCGCGTACGCGGCGGTGGCGGCCACGGGGCTGCCGGAGCTGAGCAAGCTGCCGAACACGGTGGCGGGCTGGGGGCTCGCCTTCCTCCAGCTGCGCAAGGCGGTAGGGGCCAGCAACGTCATCCTGGGCATCCACGTGTCCGCGTGGGCGGGAGAAGGAGATGTGGCCCACTTCTCCGTCAGCCAGCCGCTGCAGCCCGAGGTGACGAAGGTCCACTCCTTCCTCCAGCCGTTTGGCCTGGCCCCCAACGTCACCGGAGCCACCTGGGATGTGCTGGTGGGGGATCCGCTCGACCGGGATGCGGACTTCTACCGGCGCACCTCCAACCAGGATCGGTGGTGGGATGCGAGCGACTCGGCCCCCATCACCTCCAAGAGCTTCAACCGGTACGCGGAGTGGCTGCGCCTGTGGAACGTGACGTCGGGCAAGCGCTGGGTGCTGTGGCAGATCCCGCTGGGGAACTCGAACCACCTCAACGTGGACAACACGCGCAACGCGCCGCGCGAGGGCTACAAGGACAACCGCCCTGAGTACTTCTTCGGCACTGGAGGCGCGGCGCACCGGGAGAAGTTCGCTCGCAGCGGCGTCATCGCCCTGCTCTTCGGCAAGGGCGAGGGCCGGCAGAGCTCGTACACGAACGATCTCTACACGGACAACCAGCCCTTCATGAAGAGCCGCGCGGGCGCCTTCCTGAAGGCGGGGGGCCTGGCCATTCCTGCCTCGGGCTCCCCCGGCACGGGCGGTCCGGTGACGACCCCGACGCCACCTCCTGTCACGACGCCGACGCCACCTCGTCCGCCCGTCCCAGCGCCTCCCTCCGCGCCTCCGCCTGCTCCCACCCCCTCCACGGCGGCGTTCCAGTTCGAGAGCGGCACCCAGGGGTGGACGACCTGGGGTCCCCTCATCCAAGGAGTCTCCGCCTCCACCGCCCGGGCCTTCGCGGGCAGCCGCTCTCTCGAGGTGAAGATGGCAGGCGCTGCCAAGGGGATGGCCAAGGTCTACGTGCCCGGCGCCTCCGTGCCCGCGGGCAAGACGGTGTCCTTCCGCGTGTGGTTCCCCACCGGCAGCCGCATCAGCGCTTTTCAGCCCTTCCTGTTGCAGGGAGCGGCCGGCGGGTGGAAGTGGTCCGGCGCGTGGATCGCGGCCACGTCCTTGAAGGCCGGCACCTGGAACACCGTCACCCTCCCGATACCCGCGGGCGCGGTGTCACCCTTCCAGGAACTCGGCCTCGAGATCTTCACCGATGCGAAGTGGACGGGCCCGCTCTACGTCGACTCGGTGAGCTGGTGAGCGCCCCTCGGGGGCCGCGGAGTTGCCGCGGTCCCTCAGGCGCTCAGAACTGGCAGCCGGGCTCGCCGCACGGGTCCCCCGAGGGTTGCTTGGGCAGATCACCGATCGCCATCTTCACGCCGATGATCGCCCCCGCAAGGCCGACGGCGATGCCCGAGAGCAGGAGGGCCGTCCGGCCGACGTGGAGCTCGCTGATGCCTGCGGACTTGACTTCGCTTAGGGGGATCTCGACGGTGCGGCGGAACGCATCCTGGGGCACGCCGCGGAAGTGCTGCTCATCGACGCTGACCTCGAGGAACTTCTCGGCGATGACCGAGCCGTCACGCTGGACGAGCACCAGGGGCGTGTCCTCGGTGAACGTGTGCCCTCGGCCCTCGGTGTCCCTCAGCTGGACGCTCCCCGGATCCTCGAGCTTCCCGTCGCCGGGCATCCTCTGCACCAGGTCCGGGACGAACCAGCCGTTTAGCCGGGAGATCTCCGTCTTCGGGACCTTATAAGTGGTGGTACAGCCCGTTACGGTGAGCAGAAGAGCCAACGATGCACGGACACGCATGGTGCCCTCCCCATGTGTCCTCAGGTTAGCGCGGAACGGCAGGACGTTTGAGTCCCTGTTCCTCAACCGGCACCCACGGTGTCAGATACGGCCCTGATGCGGACCTCGCCCCTCCTCCCACTCGTCCCCCTCCTGCTCCTCGCCGGGTGCGCCACCCCTGGAACGCAGGGTGTCCCCCCCCTGGAGGCCCGGTCCGCACCGGCATGGCAGAGCCCGCTGCTCCGCGACCACCCGCTCGCCGGCCGCATCTGGGATGTCTCCCAAGGCCGCTGGTTGGACGAGGCCACGCTGAAGAAGGAGCTGGCGAAGGCGCGCCTCGTCCTGCTCGGCGAGCAGCACGACAACGCCGATCACCACCTGCTCCAGGCCTCGCTGGTGCGGGCCCTGACTGCGACCGGGCGTCATCCCGTGCTCGCCTTCGAGATGCTCGGCGTGGAGCAGCAGCCCGCCGTGGACGCGGCGCTCGCACGAGAGCCCGGCAACCCTGACGCCATCGCCCAGGCGGTGGACTGGGCGAACAGCGGCTGGCCCGACTGGGCGCTCTATCGCCCGATCTTCGCCGCGGGCCTGGAGCGCGGGCTGCCCATCGTCGCCGCCAACCTGCCGCGCGCGCAGGGCAAGGCGCTCGCCATGAGAGGCACAGAGGCGCTGCCCCCGGAGCTCGTCACCCAGCTCGGGCTGGACACTCCGCTGCCCGAGGAGCTCTCCCGCGCCATGCGCGCGGAGCTGTTCGATGCCCACTGCGGCCATGTCCCCGTGGAGCACATGGATCCGATGGTGCAGGTCCAGCGCGCGCGGGACGCACAGATGGCCGAGCGCCTGCTCTCCACCGACAAGGGCGAGGGCGCCTTGCTCATCACCGGCTTCGGGCATGCACGCACGGACCGGGGCATCCCGGCGCTGCTGACCCGCCGCGGCTCGGGCGTCACCGTGCGCAGTGTGGCTTTCATGGAGGTCTCGGCTGGCCAGGACGAGCCCCAGGACTACACGAAGCGGTTTGGCACCGAGCGGCTGCCGTTCGACTACGTCTGGTTCACTCCGGCGGCGGAGCGGGAAGATCCCTGCGAGAAGCTCCGCGAGCGCATGGAGCGTGGAGGCCGTCCACCGCCGAAGACGTAGGCCCCTGTCCTGGAAGCTGGCCGGAGGGCGGGCAGGCACGAGGCTCCGAGGCCATGCGAAGACCGGGGGCTCGGCGCTATACATGCAGGCGATGCGTGCTCCCCTGGCTCCAGAGCCTGCCTCCTCTCAGCCTCCCGATGTGGGCGCCCTGGTAGAGCTGCTGCGGGGACGCCGCACCGTGGTGCTCACGGGTGCCGGGTGCAGCACCGAGTCGGGCATCCCGGACTACCGCGGCCCGGGCACGCGCGCCCGCGCTCGCAATCCCATCCAGCACATGGAGTTCCTCAGCCGGCCCGAGGTGCGTGCACGCTACTGGGCCCGGAGCCTGATCGGCTGGCCTCGCTTCTCCTCGGCCCGGCCGAACGCGGCGCACCACGCGCTCGCGGCCATGGAGCGGGACGGGCAGGTGCTGGGCCTCATCACCCAGAACGTCGACCGGCTGCACCATTCCGCGGGCAGCACGCGGATCATCGAGCTGCATGGGGCTCTGGCGGAGGTGCGGTGCCTGTCCTGCGGCGAGCGAGAGCCTCGCGTGGCGCTGCAGGAGCGTCTGCTGGCGCTCAACCCCGGCTTCATGGAGCAGCAGGTGGAGCTGCGACCGGACGGGGATGCCGAGCTGCCCGTGGAGGCCGTGAGCTCCTTCCGCGTCGCCGACTGCACGGACTGCGGAGGAGCGCTGAAGCCCGACGTGGTGTTCTTCGGGGACAACGTGCCGCGCCCCACCGTGGACGCCGCGTTCGCGCTGCTGGAGGAGGGAGACGCGCTGCTGGTGGTGGGCTCGTCCCTGGCGGTCTTCTCCGGCTACCGCTTCGTCCTGCGCGCCGCCGAGCGCCACATGCCCATTGGCATGCTCAACATCGGCGAGAGCCGCGGAGACGACCTGGCGGACGTGCGCGTGGAGGCGCGGGTGGGCGAGGTGCTGCCCCGGCTCGCCGAGGCCCTCTCCCTGCGCTGAGCCGGAGGCCCGGAGCATCCCGGGGAACCACCTGGAGGCCGTGAGCGGTGACACGGGCGCGGACGGTGCCGTCTCCCGGCGTGGACGGATCCCCGAGGATCCGCACCCAACAGGTAGGGCTCCTCCCTGGGGACGTGGCTTGGCAAGCGCGTTGCAATGTCCTCCACACGCAGATGGAGGGCGGGATGGAACGGGTGTCGGAGGGCGGGATGGAACGGGCGTTGGCGAGTGGGACGGAGCAAGCGGAGGGGTCTGCAGGCGAAGGGTCGGTGAGGGCACGGTTCCCCGACATGGAGGAGGTGCGGGAGCGCCTCTTCAAGGTGGGGGCCTTGGCCCTCACCGACCCGGAGCTGTTGGGCGTGCTGCTGGGGATGGGCCCCCGCGCGCAGGGGCTCGCCGAGGAGCTCCTCTCTCGGAGCGGAGGCCTCAAGGCCCTGCTCCTGAAGGATCCGCTGGACCTGATCGCCCAGCCGGGGCTGGGGCCGAGCCGGGCGGCGCAGGTGCTCGCGGCGCTGGAGCTGGGGCGCAGGGTCCAGCGCGTCACGGAGCGTCGCCCGCGGCTGCGCAACCCCAAGGAGATCCACGGGTACCTGTTCCCCATCCTGAGCGCGCTGCGGCGCGAGGTCTTCCACGTGCTGTGCTTCAACCCGCGCAACGTGCTGCTGGCGGACGTGCGGGTGGCCGAGGGGACGATGAACACGTGCCCGGTGGATCCGCGCGAGGTGTACGCCCCGGCGCTGACGCTGCGCGCCTCGGCCATCGTGCTCGCCCACAACCACCCCTCGGGGGATCCCGAGCCCTCGCAGCAGGACATCTCGCTGACGGTGCAGCTCGCTCAGGCCGGCCAGGTGCTCGGCATCAAGGTGCTGGACCACATCATCGAGGGAGACGGGAGGTACGTCTCGCTG
>NZ_DASPHO010000632.1:0-4108 GCF_035629615.1 Hyalangium sp.
GCACGCGCAGGGAGTGGTGCACCGGGATCTCAAGCCCCACAACGTGATGGTGATCGCCACGGGCGCGCGGCTGAACGCGCTGGTGCTCGACTTCGGGCTCGGCGCGGTGGTGCAGGGGCCCGAGCTCCAGGAGCTCAGCAAGCTCACCGGCACGTACGAGGTGCTAGGCACCCCGGCCTACTCCGCGCCCGAGCAGCTCCGCGGCGAGCAGCCCACCCTCGCGTCGGATCTCTTCTCCTGGGCCCTGGTCTTCCTCGAGTGCCTCACCGGCATGCGGCCGGTCCGCGGCCGGACCCTGCAGGAGATCCTCTTCCAGCAGCTCGGCCCGGATCCCATCCCTCTCCCGCCCGCGCTGGTGGCGCATCCGCTCGGCCAGATCCTCGCGCGGCTGCTGAACAAGGATGTCCAGGCGCGCGGACAGCTGTCGTGCGCGAAGCTGCTGCGTGAGATTGAGGCGTGCAACCTGCGAGGCCTGAGGCTCAACCCGGAGGCGCGCGGCCCCGCCTCGAGTCCCGCCCTGCCGGCAGTCCCCGGAGTTCCTGGGATGGGCTCCGTGACCTACATACGGCAGGAGCATGCCCGACCGGTCCTCCCGGAGCAGGCGGGTGAGGCTCCCCCGCGCAAGCCAGAGGGCGACCGCCGCTGGGTGACCGCCCTGTGCTGCACGCTCACCATGTCCTCTGTCACGCAGAAGAAGATGGACATGGAGGAGAGCGACGAGTTCGTCCGGTTCGGTCAACAGCTCTGCATCGAGATAGGCCGCTCCTTCGGCGGCAGCCTTGGCGGGGTCCTGGGCGATCAGGTCCTGCTCTACTTCGGCCTCGCGACCGTGCAGCCAGAGGGCGCACAGCGGGCTGCGCTGGCCGCGCTGGAGATCCTCCAGGGTGTCCGCAAGCGCAACACGCAGCTCGAGCACCAGCAGCAGGTGCACCTGGCTATGCGCGCCAGCATCCATGCGGGCCATGTCGTGCCGCGAGGCCCCGGTCAGGTCGTGGGCACGACCCCGAGGGCCGCGGCCTTGCTCAGCGCTCGCGCGCTCCCCTGGGAGATCGTCGTGAGTGCGGACACGGCTCCCCTGCTCCAGTCCCGCTTCGTCCTGGAGCCTGTCCCCAGGCTGCAGCCCTCCGAGCCGGGATTGCCGGAAGTGCTCAAGCTCCAGGGAGAGCTGCGCCCCGGGGCAGAGGTCCGCTCCGCGGTGGCCGGTAGCGCTGGCGGACCTCCGCGTCTGCCCTGACCCTGCTGGGCCCGTACGCTGGACAGGCCTCGCCACCCTTGCTTTTCCGAGGAACGGCGAGCAGGTAGTCTCACGCGAGGTTACCCATGGACGACGCGAACGCGCAGGTGCTCGGTACTGAGCTACAGAAGCGGTACGAGATCCTCGAGAAGCTGGGAGCAGGCGGCTTCGGGACCATCTACAAGGCACGCCAGGTGGCCACCGGCCAGACGGTGGCCATCAAAGTCCTGCACCTCGCACCGGACGCCCCCCCCGTCGCGCAAGAGAAGCGCCTCGCGCGTTTCCAGCGCGAGATGCAGCTGTGCGCGCGGGTGCATCACCCCAACATCGTCCGGCTGATCGACTCGGGCCGGGCGGACAACGGCGTCGTCTACACCGTCTTCGAGTTCGCCCCCGGCAAGAACCTGGCCCAGGTGCTCGCGGAGGAAGGTGCGCTGGAGCCCAGTGAGGCACGGCACCTGATGATCCAGCTCCTGGACGCGCTGGCCTCCGCCCACACCCTGGGGGTGATCCACCGCGATTTCAAGCCGGCCAACATCATGGTGGTCCCCACCGGAGCGCGCCGGAACGCGCTCGTCGTGGACTTCGGTATCGGCGTCCTCACCGAGCTCTCCGCGCACGAGGCCATCGTCACCGTCAGCCATGAGTCGATCGGCACTCCTGCCTACGCCGCTCCCGAGCAGCTCCGCGGGCTCACGCCCGCTCCTCGTTCGGATCTCTATGCCTGGGGCCTCATCTTCCTGGAGTGCCTGACGGGCAGGCGAGTCATCGAGGGCGCCACCCCGGCCGACGTCATCTTCAAGCAGCTCTCTCCAGATCCCATCCCCATCCCCGCGGCGATCGCAGCCCACCCGCTGGGAGATCTGCTCCGCCGGGTGACGGCGAAGGACGCCGAGGCGCGCAACGTCACCGCCGAGGGCCTCCTGAAGGAGCTGGAGGCGCTCGACCTGAGCGGGCTGGAGAGCCTCTCGGGGGGCATGACGCGGGCGCGCGAGGGCAGAGAGGAGCTCGCCTCCGCCGAGACAGCGACGGTCCACCAGCCCGCTCCTTCCACCGAGCGGCTCATCGAAGGCGAGCGGCGGCAGATCACCGCGCTGTGCTGCGGGCTCTCCGTCTCGAGCCTCACCGGAGCAAGCGCGGACACGGAGGCGCTCGATCAGCTCCTCGGCGCGCAACAGGACGCCTGCACCGCCATCGTCCGCCGCTTCGATGGGCTGATGGCCGGCGCGATGGGCGACATCGTGCTGTTCTACTTTGGCTACCCGACAGCGCGTGAGGACGACGCGCAGCGGGCCGCGAGGGCGGCGCTGGAGATCGCGGCCGCGCTTGCCCAGCGAAACGCCGTGCTCGAGAAGGAGCGCCAGGTCCACATCAAGGCTCAGCTCGGACTGCACACCGGAATGGTGGTGGCGCGGGAGCTGCGCGCATGGACGAGCTCCGATCCGGGCTACGTCGTTGGCTCCACTCCGAAGACCGCCTCGCAGATCAGCGCCCTGGTGCAGGCCGGCACCATTGCCGTCAGCAGCGAGACCGAGCGCCTGCTCCGCAAGCACTTCATCCTCGAGCCCCTGGAGCCCCGCCTCGCGGACGGCACGGGCACCGAGCTGGCGCTCTTCCAGCTCTGTGAAGAGGGCAACCCTCCGGGCCTCGCCGAGCTCCCGCTCGTCGGCCGGGAGCGGGAGCTCGACGTACTGCTGGAGCGCTGGAGCCAGGTCTGTCGCGGCACGGGCCAGGGCGTCCTGCTCAGCGGAGAGCCCGGCATCGGCAAGTCGCGGCTGGCCCACGAGCTCCAGACGAAGCTCGATGGCCAACCGCACACCTGGCTGGAGTGTCGCGGCACGCAGACGAGCGCCAACAGCCCCTTCCATCCCATCATCGATCTCTTCGAGCGCATGCTCGATCCAACGCGCGAGGCGAGCACGGAGGCCAGGCTCGCCAGGCTCGAGGCGCAGCTCTCGCTCTACGGCTTCGACCTCGCGGAGGCGATGCCCCTCTTTGCACCCCTCCTCTCCCTGCCGCTGCCGGAGCGCTGGCCCCCGCTCGATGTCCCCGCCCAGAAGAAGAAGGAGCTGACCCGCAACGCGGTCCTCTCCCTCCTCTTCGAGATGGCCGAGCAGAGCACCCTGGTGTTGCTCATCGAGGATCTGCACTGGGTGGACCCCAGCACCCTGGAGCTGCTCGGCCAGCTCCTCGGAGAGGTGAGCTCCGCCCGGGTCTTCGCCCTCTTCAGCGCCCGGCCCGAGTTCACCCCGCCTTGGGGGACCACGGCGATCTCCCTCCTCCAGCTCAGCCGGCTGGGGCGGCCCGAGATCGAGCGGATGGCCTTGAAGATCACCCAGGACCGGCCGCTCCCGCCCGAGGTGCTGGAGCAGGTCGCGCTGCGCACCGACGGCGTGCCGCTCTTCATCGAGGAGCTCATCCAGACGTTGAGTGAGTCTGGGACCCTGGTGGAGCGAGACGGCGGGTACGTGCTCACCCGCCCGCTCGCGGACATCGCCATCCCTGCGACGCTGCGGGACTCCCTGGTGGCGCGGCTGGATCGCCTGGGCCGGGCCAAGGAGACGGCGCAGGTGGCCTCGGCCCTCGGCCGGGAGTTCACCACCGACCTGCTGCGGGCCGTCAGCCCGCTCTCCGAGAGCGCCTTGGAGGAGGATCTCAACAAGCTCGTCTCGGCGGAGCTCGTCTCTCGCAGGCGGCGCCTCAGGAGTGCTGCCTACCTCTTCAAGCACGCGCTGGTACGAGACGCGGCATATGACTCGATGCTCAAGCGCTCGCGCCAGCAAGTGCACGCGCGCATCACCCAGGCGCTGGAGCAGAAGTTCCCTGAAGTCGTGGCCGAGCGGCCAGACCTGCTCGCGCACCACCACGCGGCGG